>CAYULE010000153.1:0-1142 GCA_964445385.1 uncultured Smithella sp. | reverse complement strand
GGGAAACCTTATTTTATCAGTGAGGTTTATCCCAGTCTGCTGCGGGGGAATCCCATCTTTGTCGTTGCCGTTCCCATTGAGCATAATGGCGAGATCGTCGGTGCAACCATCGTTGCCCCGAGAATGGATTATTTTACCGAATTCTTCGTTGAAAAATCGGTCATCGGTATGACCGGCTACCTGGTCATGATCGATGAGGACGGCAGAATTGTTTCCCATCCCCAGAAAAAATTAATTTTAAATGAGAAAGCCAGTAATTTAATCAAGCCGGTCATGGACAAAATCGGCGCCGGTGAATCGTATTTTTTATCGGCCTTTGATGGTCAGCTCAAGGTCTATTATGTGGAAAAATTAACCACCGCGCAGTTCAATATGGAAGACAGTTGGTATATCATCTTTTGCCGGGGGTATGATGAAGTCCTTTCCGGGATATTTGCCTTTCTTGCGAAAACGTTTATCAGCATGCTTCTCATCGCCATTGCGGTAACCCTGCTCATCTATTTTCTTACCAGAACCCTCATTACCAAGCCCATGGACAAACTGACCGTAGCGGCAAACAGTGTGGCTGACGGAAATCTTCTTGTTACAATTGACGCGGATGGCAGCGAGAGCGAAGTGGGTATTTTAAGCCGGTCCATTAATAACATGACGTCAAGCCTTCGCGAACAAACCATAAAAATAAGAGAGGCCGTTGATACCCTGAATGCGACCGCGACCTCTATTGTTTCCACCTCGAGCCAGCAGGAAGAGGCAATGAAAGGTCTTGAAGGGAATGTCGCGCAGGTTGGCGTTTCCTCCCGGCAGATTTCAGCGACCTCTCAAGAGCTTGCCAGAACGATGGATGGCGTTAAACATGCGGCCGAAGAGGCCTCCCGACTGGCCAATGCGGGACAGGCGAGCCTTTCCGGTTTACAAAGCGCCATGCAAACGCTGTCTCAAGGTACGGATATCATTTCGGAGAAGCTTTCTTTGATTCACCAGAAGGCAGAGAGAATTGACAGCGTTATTGCCACCATTACAAAAATATCGGATCAGACCAATCTCCTGTCCCTTAATGCCGCCATTGAAGCGGAAAAAGCAGGCGAGTACGGCAGGGGTTTTTCCGTCGTTGCCCGGGAAATCGGACGGTTGGCTAATGAAAC
>CAYULE010000152.1:0-6293 GCA_964445385.1 uncultured Smithella sp. | reverse complement strand
GTCACCCGCGATTTCATCATTCAGGAAAAGCCCGACCTCGTCGTCCTGGTCCTGAACGCCGCCGCGCTGGAGCGAAGCCTTTATCTTTTATCCGAAGTATTGTTGCTTGGCCGTCCGGTGATCGTGGCCATCAACATGCTGGACGTCGCATCAAACCAGGGCACGCAGATCGACGCGAAAGCCCTGCAGGATTCTCTGGGTCTGCCGGTCATTCCCATGGTTGCCAAACGCAATACCGGCATCAAAGAACTGGTGGATCAAATTACGGAAGTTGCCTCCTGCGAACAGAAATTTCAGCCCGAATTACCCGAAGTTTCCGCCGATCATCTGGAAATTTATCAAAAAATACTGAAAACCATCCGGCCCTCTATCCATGAACCATACACCCCCGAATGGGTGGCTGTTAAATTGATGGAAGGCGATCCGGAAGTATCCGCCATGGTTGAAAAGCAGGTGCCGCCATCCGGCTGGAAAATGATTCTGACTCTGCTCAGCAAACACGAAGACGCGCTGCATGCCGTCGTCAATGGCCGCTATGACTGGATTGAAAAAATGACCCGGGCGGCCGTCTCCCATTTCAAAATGGGGCAGGTTGTCCTGACCGATAGGATCGATCATGTTCTGACCCGTCCGATTTTCGGCATCCCCATTTTACTGGCCATCATGGCCTTTGTCTTTTTCCTCACCTATGCCATAGGCGTGCCGCTGCAAATCTGGCTTGCCGATTTGATTCAGCAATTCATTGCCTTTTGTCAACCGCATATAAGCGGCTGGCCCGCCTGGCTTCAAGGGATGCTGCTCAATGGCGTTATCGGCGGCGCCGGCTCCGTGCTGACTTTTCTGCCAGTGTTGTTGATCTTTTTTGCCATCATGGCCTTGCTTGAAGATGTGGGCTATATGGCACGTGCCGCCTTTGTGATGGACAGAATCATGCATCTGGTCGGTCTGCACGGTAAAAGTTTTATTCCCATGTGCCTGGGTTTCGGCTGCAATGTTCCCGCGATTCTGGGCGCACGCATCATTGAAACCCGCAAGGCCCGGATGATTACCCTGCTTTTGATTCCTTTCGTTCCCTGTACCGCAAGGCTGGCCGTTCTGACAATGGTCTCGGCCGCCGTGTTCAGGGAAAATGCCGTTTACGTATCCTGGAGCATTCTGGCCTTAAACATCGTTGTACTGGGTATTGCAGGCATTTTTGTCAATAAAACACTATGGAAACAGGACGCTCCGTTTATCATGGAACTGCCGATTTATCATCAGCCCGACTTAAAGACGATCCTGATGGTTATCTGGGCCAGAACCGTCTCTTTCGTCCGTAAAGCCGGAACGGTTATCCTGGGAGTATCGCTTTTGATCTGGCTTTTGTCTTATTTCCCGACAGGCAACGTGGAAGAAAGCTTCCTGGCTTCCGTGGGCCGCTTACTGCAACCGCTGGGCGTGCCACTCGGGCTGGACTGGAAAATGATCACCGCGCTGCTGACGGGCCTGGTCGCCAAGGAAAACGTTGTAGCCACGCTGGGGGTTCTTTACGCTGTCGGCAAAGACGGGCTTACCGTGGTGCTGCCCACCATCATGAGCCATGAATCGGCGGCCGCGTTCCTCGTCGTCATGATGCTTTTTATCCCCTGCGCCGCAACCATCGCCGTCCTGCGCAAAGAAATGAACAGCAACAAATGGTTCTATTCCACCATCGTCATGACCCTGGTAGTTTCCTATCTGGGCGGGATAGCGGCGTATAATTTTGTCAGATGGCTGGGGATTTAAACTGATCGCGCCAGACCCGGCGGTATCGTGACGACGGCGTCCGGTTGGTCAGACCCGTTTTGCTCAAATCGCCGGCATAACATTTCCACCGCAGACAGGAATATAAGCACCGGTGATAAAGCTGGCCAGATCTGAGGCCAGAAACGCCACAACATTGGCAATCTCCTGATCCGTACCGCGCCGCTGCAGAGGCACATTTGCCCGGTAACCAAGCGTGGATTGGGATTCCGGATTATTTTCGCTGATGGTCCATCCCGGGGCAACCTGATTAACCGTGATTCCGTATTCACCCACTTCCCTGGCGAGCACCCGCAACACACCGTCCATGCCACGTTTGCCGGAAATATACGCGGAGGTGTTTTTCGAATACTGCATGGAGCATTCCGTGTTGATGCCGATGACCCGCCCCCACTTCCTGTTGATCATCCCGGGAACGAAGGTCTGAGCCAGCAAGACACTCTGCTTGACACAAGAGAGATACTGGCTTTCATAATCCGACAGCGGCTGTTGCAGAATCCCCTTCCACTGATATTGAATCACAGCATTGGCAACGACGATATCCGGGGAACACCGTTCCCTTTCAACCCTTTTCAGCATAGCGTCTACCGATGCCTTGTCCGTAATATCCGCCTCAACAGCGATCGCCTTACCATTCAATTCGCGAATTTCATGAACCAGCGTTTCCGCATAATCCGCGTTGTTGTGGTAGTGGACAATGATATCGGCGCCCGCGTAAGCGAGAGTTCGTGCCATCGTACGGCCAAGTTGACCTGTGGCACCCGTCACCAGGGCTGTCTTTCCGGAGAGATCAATAGGCAGCATTCTTCGTTGTTCTTTCTTAAAAAGGGTTTCTGTCAGAGCTTTATTTGCCCCCTTATCCGTATCTGCGGCGCACTTCCGAATCATCCGGCCGGACAACCAGGATGATGCCGCGGCGGCCTTGCCTCTCAGGCGCCTGAGTGCCCCGGATCCTTTCAGCCAATCCATCAATTCCTCCATCATCGTGACAGGGATGGAATTTATTTAAATCCCTTTATAATGTCGACCGTCTAATCGTTTTAGCCTTCAGCCTGTCATTTTCTCCAGTCCCATGATTTTCGCCCGCAGCGCTTCCGGAATGGGAACTTTCTTATTGTTTCGGTAATCGTACGTCACGACCACGCCCTCACCGTCGGCGGCGATTCTTTTGTGCTTCGTGCTGAAAACTTCATAGCCCATGACAAACCGGTCTTCTTCCATACTCAATATTTTTGCCCCGACAATCACCGTATCCGGATATTGCAGGGGCATCTTAAAACGGCACTCCGTGGAGGCCAGAATCGGTCCGACGCCGGATTCACGAGCATAACCCATCATATCCAGACGGTTGAAGTATTCGATTCTTACCGTTTCAAAATAGCGAAAATAGATAATATTGTTGACATGCCCCATGGCGTCCATCTCACCCCACGCTACGGGAATATTCATGGTTACGGTGCAAGCTGATAAGACATCTTCCATATTGCCTCCCTGTTGTGTGTTTTCAAATATTTAAAAAAGAGAAATTGTTCATCCATATTTGTTTATCACTATAATATCCGGCTGCCCAAAAAGCAATGCGGTTGATATCCTAAATTGACTTTTATCAACGCCTATGAGAACTTTACAACCACAGACACACGGGAGGAACTCTTGAGAATTATTTATATGGCTGACATTCATGGCGCTTTTGACCGCGTCAAGCAATTATTGTCCGAAACAGTCGCCGACGTTTACATTATCGCCGGTGATCTGATTGATATCCCGTTTTACAATATGAACACCGCGATCAATTATCATGAACTTCAGTCCTATTTTCACGGCCTGCGTATCCGGATGAATAAAGAATCAATGACCATTGAAGATTTTGTGGACGAACTACTCGACATGCCGAATATGCCGGTTGAAATCGAAGAAAAAGGGACAAGGTACCAGCAGTACACGATCCGCGCCCGCCGGGTTCTTCAGCAGAAATATAAAGTTCTGGAAAATATTCTTTCGACAAAGCAAAAAGCGCAGACTTTCGCCCTGCCCGGCAATTACGACATGGATCTGAAATACACATCGCTGCACGAGCGGGATCTCCATCTGCACTGGCATAATATGGATAATCTGAAAATTGCCGGTTACGGTGGAGCGGACATCTGGACACCGGGCATTCCTGAACGCTATGTCGTGCGCTATCAGGGTAGTGTGCCGTTTGAAAGCGGCCGCAATGAAATGTATAATTTTTTCAAAGCGGTGAAGCCGGATATTATTGTCAGTCATCAGCCCGCGCATGGCGTTCACGACCGGGTGAATCAATTCGGAACCTCCGGATCGCCGGCGCTCCGGCACTATTGCGACAACAATCCGGTGTTAATGTGTCTGACCGGTCATGTCCACATGGACTGGGGATTTCAGATGACTGAAAACACGATCTATTTGAATCCTTCCAATTTCGGTGAAGTCACGACGCTGACCGGCGGCGTGGCCGAGGGCGGTTTTTTCCATACGATTGAAATGGACGGCCGACAGGTGGAAAAAATCATTTTTAGAAAGCTCGTCGGCGACCGTATCCATGACATTGCCGATTATTATCCCCAAAACGGTCAATGGCGTGAAACGCTGGTCGATGCCGAACGATATGCGGCTCTCAAGGAAGGTCGAAATTTCGACATGAAGGAAACAAAGTATTCTCATATTCCGGAAGTCCAGCTTTATAATGAAATCAAACAATTTTACCGGACGTTCCAGACGGAAGCGACGGAGGAGCGCCTGGAAAAGCTCGAACAGATTGCGAGACTGATTGAAGAGAACGTTCAAGGCGATATCGCCATGGACGTGATGGGTTCGACCAACATGGGGCTTTGTGAAAATACGTCGGACATCGACTTTGTGGTTTATGTGCGCTGCGACCCCGGTTTTACGGGAGATATTACAACCTGTAACGAATTTAAGGATGCCGAAAAGATTATTGAGACTGTTTTAAAACCGGCGTTTGAGTTTCAGATTATGGATACCATCGATTTGAACATCGTGGAAAAAGCCATCCGGGAAAAAGATTATGAAAGCGAAATGGCCATGCGTTTTGTCGCGTATCGCGCCATCTGTCGGCCGATCAACTACAGGTTTATCGCGCCCGTCGAAGATTTGCTGAATCAGGATATGGAATACCGCTCCGAACTCGAGGGCAGCATCCGTTCCTATTTCCGGATTTTCGTCAACACATCGGAACACACCCGTTCGTTCAAAAAGTATGAAAGTCGCATCCGGGAAATCGGGATCAAACTGCCCGAATCCGTCCGGATGAAGATCAAGGCTTATTTTCAGCAGGATCCCAATGAGAAGGATTGTATGATTGATTCAGCGGATGATATGCCGAAGCGCTAGATAACGTTCATTCCCATCAATCTTACGGAATCATTAAATAGCACATAGATGCTTTTGTCTGTAACAACTTTCTCGACAAAACCCACCCCGAATACCGGATGGTTAATCACATTATTAACTTTGAAAGTTTCTTTGATGGAATAATCCCGGATGGCCGTTGCAGGCGGCATGTTGCGGCTTTTAAGATCCCATTGCAGGGGTGCATCATTAACGGTTACCTTTGCCGCAGTAGCTTTTTTAGCCCGGACAGACGGGGTGCGCGGAGTGGCTGCTTTTTTAGCGGCCGGTACGGTTCCCCGATATTTGTGTTCCGCGCCACAGGTTTTACATTTTACGCGGCTCACCACGCCATCCACCTTGAATAATACCAGATGAGCCAGAACTAACTTGCATTTCAGACAATAAGCATCAATATTTTCACCAACAGAAAGCACTATAATCTCCTTTTATATGTTTATCTGATTAACTTATATCAGATTGGCCGAAGATGTCCTAATGAATCTTTTTCGCGAGCGTTAACCTGAATAAGATTAAAGGGATGAGGCCAGCACCGCCGCGCCGATCGCTCCATTGACCTGCGCATAGGCAGACACTTCGATGGCCACGCCGAGCTTCTGAGTGAGCGCGTTTACAACGCCGCTGTTTCTGGCGACGCCGCCGGTAATCATCACCGGCTCGGCAATACCGACACGGGCGATCATGGATGAAACGCGGGCAGCGATGGATTCATGGATGCCCGCGATGATGTCTTGTCTTTTTTCACCGCGGGCAATAAGGGAGATCACTTCCGATTCGGCGAAAACAGTGCATAAGCTGCTGATTTTTGATGGCATGATAGATTGCAGCGACATCGCGCCGAATTCATCGAGATTGACTTCCAGCGCTCGTGCCATCACTTCCAGAAAGCGGCCGGTTCCCGCGGCGCACTTATCATTCATGACAAAATTTTTGACCTTGCCCTTTTCATCGAGCGCGATGGCTTTCGAGTCCTGCCCGCCGATATCGATAATCGTGCGAACCTTCGGATCAAGAAAAAACGCTCCGGTGGCATGCGCCATAATTTCCGTAAAAGATTTGTCTGCAAACTTTACCGAATTGCGGCCGTAGCCTGTGGAAACAATTTTAGAAACGGCTGACGC
>CAYULE010000151.1:3450-6347 GCA_964445385.1 uncultured Smithella sp. | reverse complement strand
ACCCACGATGTCAATCTGGCCGCGCAAAACGCCGATCAGATTCTTTTACTTTACAACGGAAAAAAATATGCTATAGGAACTCCCGCGGACGTTCTTACCGCGCGAAATATAAAAGAGGTTTACGATGTTGACGTGGGGATCGATCAGAATCCGCATAACGGATCGCCCCGTTTGACATTGCTGACCTGATAGACTGCCAATAAAAGGAAGCCGGTTTAAATCCGGCGCTGCCCCGCAACTGTAAGCGGAACGAAATCCACCAAAAGCCACTGACGCATGACGTTGGGAAGGCGTGGAGAGTAGGTTGCCGCAAGCCAGGAGACTTTATGGACAGTCCCACTTACTTTAATCCCGAGGGGGAAAGGAGAAGCTCCATGAAAAATTTCCTGCTGTTTATTCTGTTGCTGTCGTTCGTCTGTGTTACGCCCTTACATGCCCAAAACCAGAAAGAAAAAGAACCTGTCAAAATGGGCGAGGTTGTGGTCACGGCCACCCGTGATACACAGGAAGTCCGCAAAACACCCGCCAATGTCACCGTCATCACCGCTGAAGATATCAGTAATTCCGGCGCGACAACCGTTGTCGAAGCGCTCGATAAGATAGAAAGCATTCAGTTTAGGACATACAGCGGCAATCCTTCACAGGCCCTGATCGACATGAGAGGCTTCGGCGGCGACAATCCTTTCGGAAAAACGCTGGTGATGCTGGACGGCCGTCGTCTGAATCGTTCGGATATGGCCTCGATCAACTGGCTGCAAATGCCGGTGAACACAATTGAACGGATTGAAATTGTCCGGGGGCCGGGCAGCGTGCTTTACGGCGACGCGGCCATCGGTGGTGTGATCAACATCATCACAAAAAAAGGTAAAAGCAAACCGGTCGTGAACGCCTCGCTGCTGGCCGGAAGCTATGGCCTGCACAACGAGCGGATCGGTGTTACCGGCGCGACGGATAAATGGACTTACGCGCTGACCGGAGAAAATCAATTCAGCTGGGGGTATCGTGAGCGATCCAAATATTCAGCGCAGGGCGGCGGCGTTGATATCGGATACGCGGCCCATGATCTGCTGAATCTTTCCCTGGGCGTTTCTTTCAATCAGGCCGACTATCAGATGCCGGGCGCGCTGACCAAAGCGCAGATGGAACAGGACCGGCGGCAATATCAGCCGGCCATGCCTCTCTATTATATGAAAGCCCACTCCGATGACGACGGCCGCGACAAATTCACGAATGTTAATCTCGGGGTGAAATCTTTCTGGGGATCTTTCGGCCAACTGGAAGTGAATTTCATGTATGGAAGAAAAGATTTGCAAAGCAACATGCCGTGCTGGGTAACTTCTTTCCCTCCCTCCTACGTATACTCCGATACCATCGCTGATACTTTCGGGATTACGCCGAAGTATGTTTTGAAAAAAGAAATTTTTGGATTTCAAAACAAGGTCGTCGCGGGCGTTGACTATTATCGGGAACCTTACCGAAAAGAATATTTCATCAACCGGGAAAGAACCGCAAAATTGAGCACGGCGGATTTTACAAGGGACACTATGGCCGCATATATTCGCGATGAGTTCAGCGTTTTAAATAATCTGATTTTGAGCCTCGGATACCGCCTGGAACAAACGAAGATCCAGGGTTCCAATATCGATTTGAATAGCGCCGCAAAAAACTTCAATGACGAAAAAACGTATCGCGCACAAGCTTATGAGGCGGGTTTGAACTGGCTCTGGGGAAAGCAATCGAAAACGTTTGCTAAATTTGCGACAGTTTACCGCATGCCTTTCATCGACGAAATTGCATCTTTCAATGGCTTCAGTTCTCCCAAGCCGTTTCTCAGTAATCTGGAAAAAGAAAAGGGGCTCAGCCTGGAAATCGGTACGGAATATTATCCTCTTGAAAATTTCAAGTTAGGCTTGACGCTTTACCGCATCGATATGGAAGATGAAATTGAATATGTTCTTTATGATCCGGTGCTGTATTTGGGTGAGAACCGCAATGTCGGCAAAACCCGCCACGACGGAGCGGAATTTTCCGTTTCCTACTTGTGGCCGAAGTATCTGAAGGCTTACGGGAACTATACATATCGTAAAGCGACTTATGAAAACGGGGCTTACAACCAAAAAGAAATGCCGCTGGCTCCCAACCACATGATCAACGCGGGTCTGGAAATCTACCTGCCCTGTGATGTAACGCTAAAACCCCAGATTCGTCATGTCGGCGAGGCTTATCTTTCCGGCGATAGTGATAATAATGCCGAGAAGCTGGGATCCTACACGACGCTCGATTTTCTTGTTCTTTACAAACCAACCCTGTTTGGCAAGTTCCATTTGTCGGTGTTTGCCGGCGTGGATAATCTTACCGATAAGATGTATTCATCATTCGGCGTGGATTACGAACAATACAAGATGCCCAATTTCTATTACCCGATGCCGGGCAGAACTTTTAAGGGAGGACTCTCCTTTGAGTTTTAAAATTATCAGATTGAGACATCAGCCTCTGATATTTCTTGTTACCGTTTTTCTGATGTTTTTTTGCGCGACCCTGTCCTGGGCCCGCACGGTGACGGATGAAATCGGCCGTCGTGTCCATTTGATAGAAACGCCGCAGAAAATTGTTTCCCTGGCCCCCGGAATTACGGAAACGCTTTACGCTCTTGGTCTGGAAAACAAAATTGTGGGAGTAACCACTTTTTGCGATTGGCCGGCGGCAGCGCTTGCAAAACCAAAAATAGGCGGATTCACCAATCCCTCTATCGAAAAGATTGTTGCCCTCAAACCGGATTTAATTCTTGCCACCGCTGACGGTAACCGAAAAGAAACCGTGCAGCAGCTGGAAAGACTTGGTTTACCGGTTTATGTAACCAACCCTACGGATACCCGGAATGTTCTGAAAAGCATTTT
>CAYULE010000151.1:0-3350 GCA_964445385.1 uncultured Smithella sp. | reverse complement strand
TTATTGTTTTTGCGCCGATGGTCAATGATAAAACATTTGTAACCGTAAAAAGATTTTGGAAAAAATTCGGGAAAGTGCCGGCGGTAAAAAACAATAAGATTTATCCGATCGATGCGAACTTGATTAACCGGGCATCACCGCGCATTTTTGACGCCGTCGAAATCATGGCGTTGATGTTCCATCCGGAAATTAAAAATACAAAATAATAAAAGGAAGACACGATGAAATATCCAGCGATTCCCCCGATTGACAAGGCGGCTGCCAGACAGGCCCAAATCCGACAGAGCAAATTGACTAAACCTCCCGGGAGCCTCGGCCGCTTGGAAGAAATTTCCTTCCAATTGGCCGGGATGAAGGCCGATCCATTCCCCGCCGTTTCCCGCAAAGCCGTGATTGTCATGGCCGCCGACCATGGCGTCGTGCTGGAAGGCGTCAGCGCCTTTCCTGCCGAAGTCACACCGCAAATGGTGATGAACTTTTTAGCCGGTGGCGCCGCCATCAATGTGCTGGCGCGCCAGGCCGGGGCGAGTGTGACCATTGTCGATATTGGCGTCGCTGCCGATTTTGACCCGGCACTGCCCGGGCTGTTGCACCGAAAAATAGCGCATGGGACGCGCAATATGGCCAAGGGGCCGGCCATGACCCGGGCAGAGGCCGAAAAAGCGCTGGTCTGCGGCATGGATGTGCTGGCCTCCGTCGCCGAAATCGGTCTCGACCTGGTTGCCACAGGTGATATGGGTATTGGCAACACGACGCCATCGGCCGCAATTGTAGCGGTCATGACCGGGTTGCCGGTAGCCAGGGTCACCGGACGCGGCACCGGCATCGATGATGCCGGTCTGGCACAAAAGGTTCAGGTGATCGAACAGGCCATCGCTGTAAACCAGCCTGATCCGAAAGACGCGCTGGATGTCCTCTGTAAAGTCGGCGGATTGGAAATTGCGGGGCTTGCCGGCGTGATGATCGCCGCTGCCGCCCGCCGTATCCCGGTTGTCGTGGATGGATTCATCTCGACCGCTGCCGCCATGATCGCGGTCGGCCTTGCGCCGGATGTACGCCATTACCTGTTGGGTTCGCACCAATCCGTGGAAATCGGCCACAGAGCCATGCACAAACACCTCGGCCTGACGCCGCTCATTGACCTGAATCTGCGCCTGGGAGAAGGAACCGGTGCGGTGCTCGCATTTCACCTGATTGAAGCCGCGTCTCGCATCCTGCGTGAAATGGCAACGTTCGCCGAAGCCGGCGTCAGCGGGAAAGAAGGATGATCCGCCAGTGTCCCCCGCCGGCGGTGGCGCAAAGCGCCGGAGGTGGAGCAGTTTCATATGGGCGATGAAGAATATAGATTAACGAAAAAGGAAAACGATGCGTAATCTGCGTATTGCTTTTGGATTATTAACCACGCTGCCGTTCGGAATGCCGGAAAACTGGCAGCCGGGCGACAGCGGCCGCGCCGGAGTATGGTATCCGCTGGTGGGAATTGTTGTCGGCGGGTTGACCTGGCTTGCCTGGCTGGGGCTTAGTATGTATTTTCCGCCGCTGATCGCCGGCGTGCTGACTCTCCTGATATGGGTCGGCCTGACCGGGGGATTGCATCTCGACGGATTGGCGGATTGCTGCGATGGCTTACTGGGTTCGGCCACGCCTGAGCGTCGCCTGGAAATCATGAAAGACCCGCATCTGGGCACCTTCGGCGGCATCGGGCTCATGCTCGTGTTACTGGCCAAAGCCGCGGCGTTGAGTTCACTTGCGCCTTCTGCGGGTTTAGGTATTATCCTCGCAGCAACCATCAGCCGCTGGTTCATCCTGCCCGCCTCGTTGCTGCCACTTGCCCGCCCCGATGGAATGGGCACTGATTTCGCAGTGGGGTTTCGTCACAGCGCCATTTTTATCACAGCGATTTTGCCATTGGGCCTCGTCTTTCTAATGGGAATGCAAGGTTTAATTGCCGCACTCGCTGCCCTGCTGGCGGCTGCGGCAGTTTTGGGACTGGCCTGTAACCGTATTAAAGGCGTAACCGGTGATGTGTTCGGCCTGCTGGTCGAAGTGACAGAAACGGCAGTTTTGCTGAGCTTTACATTAGGAGTGAGATGACCCAATATCCTTTCCGACTGGGCACAACATCCTATATCATTCCCGCCGATATCTTGCCCAATGTTCATTACCTGGCTGGGAAAGTCCAGGATGTGGAGCTGGTGCTGTTCGAAGTGGACGAAGAACACGGCAACCTGCCGACAAGAGTGCAGATTTCAGAACTCGCAAGCATCGCTTCCGACCATGACCTGACCTACACCGTCCACCTGCCGCTGGATTTGCGTCTGGCCGATGACGGATCCCCGCGCCACGCTTCCCTCGAAAAAGCGCGCCGCGTCATCGACTGCGTAAGCGAGCTTAACCCGTGGGCTTACGTCTTGCATCTGGACGGTCAATCTGTTCGCGACGGGGGAGCGTTTGAAGCCATGCGGCGATGGCAGGAACAAGCCGTCCGATCATTGGAAATTGTCGGAGCGTGGGCAGGTGATGTGAAGAAGCTGGCCGTCGAAAACCTGGAAGGTTATCCGCTGGATTTCTACGAGTCTGTGCTGAAACAGATTGGCGTCAGCCGTACGGTGGATATAGGGCATCTCTGGCTGGATGGTCACGACCCGGTCTCGTATTTGCAAACTGCCCTGCCGCGCACGCGCGTTATTCATATCCACGGCATTGACGGGTGCGACCATAAGTCCCTGGCGCAAGTGCCGGCGGATAGGTTGCGCGCCGTACTGGCTGAACTTGTCCGCGCCGATTATCGTGGCGTTTTGACGGTAGAGGTATTTTCCGAGGATGATTTTCTCACCTCGTGCGAGGTGATCAAAGCCATTATGAATTAAAACAATGAACTGGTTAAAGATTCGAAAGGAAAGTAAATATGACTCCTGAAATTCCCGTAAACGGCCTGACGCTCATTTTGGGTGGAGCCCGCAGCGGTAAAAGCACTTTCGCCGAGCAAATCGCGCGTGAAGCAGAGAAACCGGTCCTCTTCATTGCCACCGCCACCGCCGGTGATAATGAAATGGCCGAGCGCATCCTTAAGCACCGGGCATCGCGCCCGGCCGGGTGGCAAACGCTCGAACTTTCGTGCGACCTTGGCCGTCACCTGGCCTCGCCCGTCGCCCCTGTGGTGATTGTTGATTGCATTACCCTGCTGGTCAGCAACATCCTCCTGGCATTTCCGGAAAATACCCCCGACGAAGATATCATGCAAAAACTCAAGATTGAAATAGATGAACTCATCGCCGCGCAGGTGAAACTGGGCGGACAGTGGTTGATCGTTTCCAATGAAGTGGGTTTAGGCCTTGTTCCGCCCTATC
>CAYULE010000150.1:0-6393 GCA_964445385.1 uncultured Smithella sp. | reverse complement strand
GAATTTATATCCTGTGAAGATAAAAACCGCATCTTCAAATACCTGGTGGAAAATGACGGAATCATTATCTTCACTGGCGATCAGTTGCCGGACGATTTTTCATCCTGCGAAACCGTTGATTTAAAAAACCGATGCGTTCTCCCCGCCTTCGGCGACACCCACATGCATTTCAGCTCCTTTGCCTATTTCAATTCCGGCATGGATTGTCGTCATGCGGGTAATTTTGAAGAACTGGGAGAAATCATCCACACCTACATGGTTCAGGGAAAAAAAGAAAAAGTCATTCTCGGCTTTGGTTGTTCGGCGCATACGGTTAAAGAAAAGAAGCTGCCGGATCGTCATGACCTCGACAAAATAACGAGCCGGCCTCTGATGATTGTCAAGTACGACGGCCACGCCGCCGTAGCCAACTCCGCGTTGATTGATCAAATGCCCGCCTCCATTCTGGCGGATCCGGGCTTTGATAAAAACTCAGGATGGTTTTATTTAAATGCTTTTTACCGGGCGGTGAACCACATTTCTCAATCCGTCTCTCTGCCGACGCTGTTTAACAACCTGATCGCCGGCAGTGACGCGCTTGCCCGCAAGGGAATTGCGCTTGTCCATACGGCCGAAGGCGTGGGTTTTCCGCTGGACCTGGATGTCGATTTCATGCGCCTGGCGAATCGCGGATTACCCCAGAAGTTCCGGATTTTTTTCCAGACCATGAATATCAAAAAAGTACAACGCCGGAAGCTGCCCCGCATCGGGGGCTGCTTTGCAACGGCGCTCGACGGCTGTTTCGGCTCGGAAGACGCGGCGTTCAGGGAGCCCTACTCGAATAATCCCAAAAACCGGGGTACGCTTTTTTATACACAGAAAGAAGTCACCGACTTTGCAAAGAAGGCCAACCGGGCCGGTCTGCAAATCGCCATGCACGCCATTGGCGATGCAGCCATTGATCAGGCACTGACGGCTTATGAAACCGCGTTAAAAGATTTCCCGCGTGACGACCACCGCCACATCATCATCCACGCGGATTTAATGGATAAAGCCACAATTGAAAAAGCCGCCGGACTTAAACTCTGCATCGCCCTGCAAACCCCGTTTTTATACTGGCCGCAGGAACCGGTGGAATACCTGCGCCACATCCTGGGGAAACGCGTGGATAATCTGATTCCACTCAAAAGCATGCTGGCGGCCGGTATGACGATTGCGGGAGGCTCCGACGCGCCCTGTACCCTGCCCGATCCTCTTGCCGGAATTTTCGCGGCCTGCAATCATCCCAACCCGGAGGAGTCCCTATCCGTTTTAGACGCTCTGCGCCTGCATACGGCATCATGCGCC
Organism: uncultured Smithella sp.; assembly: GCA_964445385.1. Taxonomy (GTDB): domain Bacteria; phylum Desulfobacterota; class Syntrophia; order Syntrophales; family Smithellaceae; genus UBA8904. The sequence continues at coordinate 5,067 of CAYULE010000150.1, read as the reverse complement.
AAACTTTCCTTTGATGAAGACAAGCGGGGAACGCTGACCAATGGCAAGCTTGCGGATTTTGTCGTACTGGATAAAAATCCGCTGCAAACACCAGTGGATAAACTGGACACCATTAATGTGCACGCCCTGTATTTAAAGGGTAAAAAATATACCGGACAGGAGAATCGAAGCATTGCCGGTCTGTTGATCGATTCGGCGATCAATAAATACGGCAGGTAAAGTGTGATGCGCGAAGATGGTGTTGCCGTGGCCGTGTTATTATTGCGGGTACACCCTTGGTCTGCCGCGTACTCCCTGACAAGGGGGATATTTTATTCGAGATTGCAACGCGAAAAATCCCCCTCTATCCCCCTTTAGCAAAGGGGGAAGAAGAAACCGTGGCCATATGGCTCAGTTTCTTCTATCAATACCTGGTGCGAAGCTCTGTGTAAATTGCTCGCAATGACGTAACAACCCTGGTTCGTTCAGTCGAGTCTTTTTGACTCGGCTGAAAATGGAAATGAAATTATGACTGACGAGAAAAAACCGATTGTTGAAATTAAAAATATTTATAAAAGTTATCATCGGGAAAGCCTTGTGGTGCCGGTGTTATATGATATCACCTTCGATATCGCCGAAGGCGAATTTCTGGCCCTGATGGGACCGTCCGGCTCCGGCAAGACCACGCTTTTGAATCTGATCGCGGGCATTGACAAGGCGGATTCCGGCACCATCCGCATCGGCGACATCGATGTCACGGAGCTTTCCGAAACGGAACTGGCCGCCTGGCGCGCCAATTCGGTCGGCTTCATTTTTCAATTCTATAATCTGATCCCCGTGCTCAAGGCGGTGGAAAATGTAGAACTTCCGCTGCACCTGACCACGCTGCCCAAAAGCAAGCGGCGCGAACACGCTGAAATGGCTCTTTCCATGGTGGGTTTGGCGCATCGGATGGATCACTATCCCGGTGAAATGTCCGGCGGAGAGCAGCAGCGCGTGGCCATTGCCCGCGCCATTGTCACCGACCCGACCATTCTGGTGGCCGACGAACCGACCGGCGATCTGGACCGCGCCTCCGCCGAGGAAATTCTTTCGATGATGGAAAGATTGAATCAGGATATGGGCAAGACCATCATCATGGTCACCCATGATCCCCGGGCGGCCGCCCGCGCCCACATGTTGCGCCATCTGGATAAGGGGTATCTCAATCATGATGCTGCTCAAAATCCTCTTTAGAAACGCTTTCCATAACAAGCTCAGAAGCTCGCTTACCATTCTGGGTATCGCCGTAGCTATTCTGGCTTTCGGTCTTTTGCGTACCGTGATCAGCTCTTTTTACGCGGGCGTGGAAGCAGCTTCCACCTCACGCCTGGTAACGCGCAATGCCATTTCCATTATTTTCCCGCTGCCCATTTCCTATACCGAAAAAATCCGGCAGGTGGAAGGGGTCAAGACGGTATCCTACGGCAACTGGTTTGGCGGCATCTATATTAATGAGAAAAACTTTTTCCCGAATTTTTGCGTGGAGCCCAATACCTATTTCATGCTGTATCCCGAATTCGTTCTGGAAGAAAAACAGAAAAAAGCATTTCTGGCCGACCGCAAAGGCGCTGTGGCGGGGAAAAAGCTGGCGGCTAAATACGGCTGGAAAATCGGTGATCCGATCACCCTCAAAGGAACCATCTATCCCGGCAATTGGGATTTTGTTTTGCGGGCAATTTACACAGGACGGGATAATACCGTTGATGAAACCCAGTTTTTCTTTCACTGGGCGTATCTCAATGAAAGAGTAAAAAAAATGTGGTCCGGTTACGCCGATAAGGTTGGTTTTTACATGATCGGCGTATCAAGGCCTGACATCGCGCCGGAGGTGGCTCTGAATATCGACACCGCCTTTAAAAACTCGCTGGCGGAGACCTTAACGGAAACGGAAAAGGCTTTCAACCTGGGCTTCATCGCCATGAGCGAGGCCATTGTCACGGCCATTCAAATGGTGTCTTTTGTCGTTATCTTTATCATCATGGCGGTGGTCGCCAATACCATGGCCATGACAACCCGGGAGAGAACCGGTGATTACGCGATCATGAAAACGCTGGGCTTTGGCGCGAAAGATATCACCATCTTGATTTTCGGCGAAGCGCTGGTGATCACCCTGACCGGCGCAACCATCGGCATTCTCCTGACCTTTCCGGCAGCCAGCGCTTTCGGCCGTGAGCTGGCGACGTTCTTCCCGGTTTTTCTGGTATCCACTCAAACGATTTATATGGATATCGCCGCCGCGCTGATCATCGCGTTTCTGGCGGCCATCATTCCGACCCGTCACGCCATCCGCATTCGCATTGCGGACGGTTTAAGGAGGATCGGCTGATGGCAACCGTGCCCTTTTCCTACAGTTTCCGCAATCTCTGGAAACGCCGTTTGACGACCATTCTGACCGTTTCCGGCATGGCGCTGGTGGTTTTTGTTTTTGCCGCCGTTTTAATGATGGCCGCGGGCCTCCAAAAAACACTGGTGGAAACCGGTTCACCGAACAACGTCGTTGTCGTACGCAAAGCCTCTACTTCCGAAGTGATGAGCACCATCGAACGCAAGGCCGCCGCCATTGTGGAAATGCTGCCGCAGGTGGCCGCGGGAAGTTCGGGACAACCGATGATGGGCAAAGAGACCGTGGTCCTGATTGCCCTGAAAAAGAAAGGGGATGAACGGACCTCCAGCCACTCCAATGTTGTGGTGCGCGGCATCCAGGTTGAATCCCTCCCGCTACGGCCGCAGGTAAAACTGGTGGCGGGCCGCATGCTGCGGATGGGCTCATCGGAAGTGATTGTCGGCAACAGCATTGCCAAAGGATTTCAGGGCGTGGGGTTGCAGCAGACACTGGTCTGGGGCATGCGCACCTGGACGGTGGTCGGTATCTTTGACGCGGGCAATACGGGATTCAGCTCGGAAATCTGGGGAGATGTGGATCAGGTCATGCAGGCTTTCCGGCGCCCCGTCTATTCCTCGCTGATTTTTAAATTGAAAAAACCGGATGATTTTGACGCGGCCAAAGCCGCGATTGAAAAAGATCCGCGCTTCACCCTGGAAGCCAGGCGCGAAACCAAGTATTATCGGGACCAATCGGAAATGATGGCCAAGTTTTTAAGGATTCTTGGCACGTCGCTGACCGTCATCTTCTCCATCGGCGCCATCATCGGCGCAATGATTACCATGTATTCCGCCGTCGCCAACCGCACGGCGGAAATCGGCACGCTGCGCGCGCTGGGCTTCCGCCGGCGCAATATTCTGCTGGCCTTTCTGGTTGAGTCGCTGCTGCTGGGTTTCATCGGCGGCTGCCTGGGATTGTTTTTTGCCTCCTTCATGCAGTTCATCACCATCTCAACGGTCAACTTTCAAACGTTTTCCGAACTCGCGTTCAAATTTACCCTGACGCCCGGCATCATGATCGAATCGATGATTTTCGCGCTGGGAATGGGACTGATCGGCGGTGTGCTGCCGGCGCTGCGCGCGTCGAGGATGAAGATCGTTGACGCGCTCAGAGCTACCTGAGATAAGAGCTTTGCACAACTGCAAAAAAACAACGTTGTCATTCCCGCGCAGGCGGGAATCCAGTCTTATCAGAAGCTTATTGCTTCCCGCACTCGTGCCCTACAGGGTATGCGCGGGGATGGCGGCCTGAGCGGGCATGACGACTTTATACTAATTTCCGGAATTGCGATATATTTTCAAACGCCGCGCTAAAAAATCGTTCCACAAATCGATCACGCACACAGGCTCTTAAGAATATCCCGGGTCATTCGAATTCCCAACAGCAGGTTGTCGATGGAGATGCGCTCGTCGATGCCGTGAACACGGCCGATGTCCGCACGCTCCAGAATCATCGGCGTGAAACCATAGGCCGGATAGCCGCGTTCGCGCCAGTAGTGACCGTCTGTTGCTCCGGCCATGAGCATGGGAAAGACGCCGGCGCCCGGTGCATGCTGTTTAACAACGGACGTTACAGCGCGATAAAAAGAACTATCGATCGGCGCCAGTCCCGAGGGTGGCGATGTCTGGATCATCTCGATCCGGATGCTCTCGTCGGCAATGCGGGAGACCAGCCAGCGGTGAAATTCCCCGGCGTCCGTTTCCGGAAGCAGGCGGCAATCCAATTGGGCTTCCGCGCGTTCCGGGATGACATTGATCTGGTAACCGGCTTGAATAATATTGACGCTGACAGTGTCGCGAAGCACAGCGTTGGTAAATTTTTCCGCGGCCAGCGACCGACCCGCTATTTTTATAACGAGCGGATTATCCAGGTGGCCAAGCAGAAAAGAAGCGGGGAACTTTTGTGTGCAGGCCAGACCCGCAAACATAGCCGCCGACGCCGGACCGGTTTTCAGGGGCCTTGGCGCTTCGATGATTCTTTGCAGGGCGGCAATGAGGTGCGTGTTGGCGCTATTAGCATGCGGCATGGAGCCATGACCCGGTTCGCCTTGTGCAATGAGTTTGACCCGGTAAATCTGTTTTTCCGCCACGGCAATGGCAAACATGGTTCCTTTTCCAAAAACATCTTTCAGGCCGCCGCTTCCTTCATCCCACACCCATTCGGGATCAATATCTTTTTCGTGATTTTCCACAAGCCAGCGCATGCCGTTGTCACCGCCCGGCTCTTCATCGGGCACGGCCGTAAAAACAATGGGACGGCGGAATTTTATGCCCTCTTTGATCAGCGATTCCAGCGCCAGTAAAAACATGACGCCCAGACCCTTGGTGTCGAGCGTGCCGCGGCCCCAGACAAAGCCGTCGGCGACCAAACCGCTGAAGGGCGGATGAGACCACTGTGCTGCATCGGCGGCAACTACATCCATATGGTGATTGATCATCAGCGGCTTGAGGGCTTCCGTCCCGGCGATGCGCGCGACGACAAGACCACGCCCGGTGACCGGTTCATAAATTTTTATATCGGAGGTAATACCGCGGTTTGTGAGTTGATCCCGAACCCATAACGCGGCCGTCATTTCATTGCCGGGCGGATTGGTGGTATCGAACTGTACATAGCGGCTCATCGTCGCCACCGCATCTTCCATTATAATTTTCTCATCCATACTT
>CAYULE010000149.1:2285-6455 GCA_964445385.1 uncultured Smithella sp. | reverse complement strand
AGTAGGACTTGACCATCGGGGTGAGCATCTCGATCATGCCATGCCAGTATTCTTTCTCCTGTTCGTTGTTCTCGAGACCGGCGTTGAATTCGCGGTCCATGGCGTAGTAGCACAACAAAGCCAGGGCGCGGATGCCCTCGGTGATGCTTTTCTGCTTTAACAGCATGCGACGCACGTCCGGATGCTGAATAATCGGCACCGCCTTGGCATTGGGATCCTTCATCGCCACAGCAATGATGTTCGAACCCTGGATGCGCTGTTTGGCGTAGTCGAGCGCGTGCAGGTAGGACGACATGGCTAAGGATACGCCCATCATGCCTACGCCCTGTCTTTCTTCGTTCATCATCTGGAACATGATCTTCATTCCGTCGCGCTCTTCGCCCATGAGATAGCCGATGCACTTGCCGTCGGTACCGAAGTTCAGTGTACAGGTAGCGTTGCCGTGGATACCCATTTTGCTTTCGATGTTGCCGCATTGTACGTCATTGGGTTCTCCCAATTCGCCTTTTTCATTGATGCGAATCTTGGGGACAATAAAGATGGAGATGCCCTTCGTGCCTTCCGGGTCGCCCTCGATGCGGGCCAGCACCGGGTGGATGATATTTTCAGTCAGGTCATGGTCGCCGGCGGAAATGAAGCACTTGGTGCCGGTAATGGAGTACGTACCGTCCGCATTCTTCTTGGCCGAGGTTTTAAGTATACCCAGGTCTGATCCTGAGCCGGGCTCGGTCAGGCACATCGTGCCGGCCCATGCGCCTGTGAACATTTTTTCTATGATAATGTCGCGCAGGGGATTTTGGAAGTGGTCTTCCACCAGGCGCGCCGCGCCATGGCTCAGACCGGCATACATCAGAAAGGCCTGATTGGTGGCCAGAAACATATTAGCAACAGCCCCTCCGATAATAAACGGGAAAGACTGACCGCCAACTTCGGGCGAATCGGCTGTGGTCATCCAGCCACCCTCACAATACATTTTCCAAAGACGGTGATAGGCTTCCGGCGCGAAAACTTTGCCGTCCTTGAACACCGCTTCAACCGGTTTACGATGAACCTCATCCGGATAAGTGGGAGCTATTTCGGCCTCGGCGAATTTCTGCGCCTGATCGAGAACCATGTTGCACATATCCACATCATGATCGGCATAGCGGCCCTTGCCCAGAATTGTTTCCCCAATATTAAAAACCTCATTCAGCTGGAATTTAATATCCCTCTCATCAATCCACAAACTTGCCATACAAACCTCCTTACTTCCCTTTATTAAAACTGTGCAATTCTATACACCGTTTTTCATAGTAAGAACCCCTCCATACTATTAAAACCGCGAATTTCTATACTCCATTACACCCCTATTAGTCAATAGATGCTTAGTCTTTCAAGAGACAACGCTAACCTCCCTGTTCCATTAATGTTTTATAATGTTATCGGTCTTGTCCCTCAACCCTGCAATATGCTTCACCTGGGCGCTCAGATTTGTCACGTAAGCTATCCGCTCCTGGAAGATGCCGCCTTTTATGTCATATTCAGTGTGAGCCATATCCCGGATTGCTTTCTCAACATTACCCTCAGCGGCGTTTAAGTAACTTTCGATCTGCGCGCGATATTGGTATGTTGCGCTCAGAGATTGCTGCATGAAATCCGCCGCATCCTTGTGAGTCAGCACCCAGCCATGTCCGAGGCAGATGATTTCAGGCGCAAGCGAAATCAGAAGATTCAGTGAATCGATGTAATCCTGATACGAAGACAGAAACTCAACCTGCATTTCGGTTCCGGTTTCACCCTGAAGAACGCCGCACGCCTCGCCGGGAAACAAAGTCCTGGTCTCCGGAAAGTAAAAGGACAGAGCATCCCGTGTGTGTCCCGGTGTCTCATACACACGGCAGGTGAGCCCGCCCAGATCAAACTCGTCTCCCTGTTTTAAAGGAATGTCGACTTCAAATGAATTCAGCGTCAAATCTTCGCCGGCGGTGTTATATTTCAAAAGCTCGACGTGATTGCCGCTGAGGCGGTTCATCATATCCAGCACCGGAGGCTTTTGCAGCAAACCGGCAACCCGCTCATGAGCGCCTGTTTTAAGGCCGGGAATATGCTGTTTTAAATAATACGCCGAGCCGATGTGATCGTAATGTGAATGCGTTAAAAAGAGATATTGGAGGGGCGTGGCATTTCCATGGAAAATATCCTGGATAGAAGTGAAGTATCGCGGCCCCAGAAGATTTACTCCCGCGTCAATCATCATATTCTTCATATCACCACGAACAATATAAGCCGGATACCACGAGTTGGGAATGGCGATAATCCGCTCATGTATTTGTCCTTTAGCCTGCTGTTTCATGCCCCGCCTTGTGTTTGCGCTGATCGTTTAATAAAGCACCTTTCACTCAATCCTGCCTTACTCTAGTCAATGGTGAAGAGCTTTTTTCCTGTCGCGTAATCGAAGCCCATAATGCCCATACCTTCCAGTATCAATACGACCAGTTTTCCCGAACGGCTCACCTTGATTTTATTTTCAGTGCCGCCAAACGTGGAATAGTAGCCTCCATCTTCGTCAATTTGCATCCTCTTGAACATTTCGCTTTGAGGCACCGTCCACCTTATCTTTCCTTCCCGGTCAATGCAGGTCATGATCCGGTCGGCCCTTTTATCGATCTGGTTTAGATGGATGATGATGACGCCATCGCGATCCTGATGATAGATGATCCCCCGCAGGAATACGCTATCGGACAACCGCTTTGCTTCGGCTCCTTCAATTCGGGAATCGATATTTTCCATATTCCGTTCACAGTGGTCTTGCAGATTCGACTCATTCCACATCAGTTCCCGATGAACCGCTTTGACCTTGTATAGCAGGCTGCGCGTTTTCTGGCCGTCCTGGGCGCAAAGAAGGAATTTTTCTCTTTCGCTTATATCTTTCCGCTGCTCATCGTAATGAACGGAATAAGACGGATAGAGTTTCTTTTCTTTGATGGCATAGATCAGATTTGTTTTCCCGTCTTTCGTATCCATCGAAATGAGCCCTTTTTTCTGGTCATACCGGACCTTGATAATTCCGGCGGCAAGCTCTGGATGCCGGGAAGCAAAACCTTCGGTATCTTCGACCATCGCCCCCGTATGAACATCGAAGGTCTGAATTTTCGGACCATCGAGATGATAGGCGTCCGCAACATGCCAGATCATATCCCCACTGTAAAACATGCTGGTTCTAATAATAATGTCTTCATAAGGAATTTTTATTTTGCGGGTGACCTTTTCGCCGACAGGATCATATTCATACAGCCAGGCCTTGCAGAAGAGGCATTTGCGTCCGACTGAATAATGACCTGGTGTCTTGGTCGAAGAAATATAACTGAATGATCCGTCGGTGAGAATCCACAACCGGTTCGAGCCGTCCTTTTGCGGAACAAGCGCGCAATCGATGATCCCGCCCCGGATCTTGTCCGGTGTTAAAAGAGGATACAGGTAAAAGATTCCTCCTGTAATGAGAATCAGCAGCGCGATGATACCGACTATTTTAACGAGACATCCCGCCCCGGGCTTCGGCGTCGCCATCTGACCCGGGAATTGAGATCCGGGCGCGATACTGGAAAATATGCCTGATCTTTTATAGCGTTCATTCTGCTTTTCGCTCATGTCCATAGATCAGACTCCTCTCATTTAAAACCAGAGATAGCCCTGCACCAGGAGAAACTGCCCGGCCAGGTAAGTCGCCATTGTGAAGATACGTTCACAGGGGATCTCGCCTACAAATCTATTATAGGCGTTGAGTGTATCGGAAACCATAAATATAAATGCACCCACCATGGCCGTTACGGCGCCAATCGTATGCACGCTCCCCAGCGGAAGCACGGTGCTTGCCCCCATCAAAACAATGATGATGATATAGGCAATGATGGCTGGAAGCATTTTCCCGGCATGAGGAATAATGAGGCGGTATGCGACAGCGCCTGCCGCGACAAAGCCCGCGAGGGCTGTCCATCCCCAGACTGGCACACTGGCTGCGCGGGGAAGATACGCTGCAAACAAGACAATATAGAGGATATGGCCCAGCAGAAACGCGATCAGGCCGGGTTTAAAAAAGCGGCGTGTGTTTTGCGGGTCCGGCAGCATCAGAAAGACATCGCCAAGCCAGCCGCAAACGGTCGCGGCAAGAAGAAGCAGATTCGGCTGCGCAGC
>CAYULE010000149.1:0-2185 GCA_964445385.1 uncultured Smithella sp. | reverse complement strand
ATTGGGAAAAGTGATCGGCAAACGTTTTGCGCCTCACCCCGTTTGTCGTTTTGGTAAAAATGTGAGGACCCGGTAACATCAGATTTAGAAGGGGCGCAATCTGGCAGCGCCATCTTTTTCCAATAGCGCGGCGCTGCCAGATGACCCTGAGAATTGTCCGTTGCAACCAAAGACAAATTCTTAATAAAAGAACCTGTCACTCCATGAGTTTTCAATCGTTGCACACTGTTCGTCAGACGGACGAATTTATTTCTTTGCTTTTTCTGCAGCTTCTTTCACTGCTTCTTTTGTTTTGTCAGCGCCTTCCTTCACAGCCTCTTTTGTTTTGTCGGCGCCTTCTTTTACCGCTTCACCCGCCTGCTTTGCCGTATCTTTGGCTGCTTCAACGGATTTTTCGGCGCCTTCTTTTACATCTTTGGCGGTTTCAGTCGCTTTGTCTTTTGCTGCTTCAACGGTTTGATCAATTTTCTTGCCCGCCTGTTCCATGGGGCCTTCCTCTTTTTTCTGGCATCCCGATACAGAAACAACAAAGATCAGGGCAACGATTACGGGTAGGATCCCCTTCAGACACGCTACGATTTTTTTCTGCATTGTGACCTCCTTTTATTACATATTAGTTTATTGGTTCAGTCCGCTGACTGAAAACTCATCCGCCATTGTTACAAACTTCTTCCTGATATGCTGATAAAGATCGGGTGAATCTCAAAGGAACTTTTGCTTAATCATTGCTAATTGGGAACAGAGTCTAAGGCAATAATCGTCTGAATGTCAAGAACAATCAGGAGGCCGCATGATGCCTCGCGCAAAACTGATTTGCACGCCATTTCAATCAGACTTTACCATTTGGACATCTTCCATAAATGGTGTGGCTTTGGGGCCTTTCCCCTTCTTCGTGGAAATCGTGATTTTTCGCTCACTCTTTTCATCATACCGATAGGTTTCAGTAATTTTAATACCGGTCAGATAATTAAAGCTTTCTATCTTTCCCGTCCCGACCATACCGTCTCCACTCTCAACATCTCTGCCGATTAAGATAAACCGCTGATTGACGGCTCCATATCGAAAACGCCAGGTCTCATCGGTAAATTCCCGGGAGCCGCTCATCTGACCAACGATAACCACCCTCTTCTTAATGCCAATGGACACTCCTTCCTTGACACCCAGGCATTTCGTGCATCCGAGAAGCGTATTATTGGTGCCGGCAAGTCTGAACCTGCCTTTCTGTTTGCCCAGAAGAACAATCACGCCACGCTCCAGCTCGCTTTCCACACCGTTTTTATCGACAACAGGTTTTTCTTGAACAAGTATGGCGGCAATGTCCTCCACACCATCACCATCCAGGTCGCCTCCGGCCTGCTCTTCAATCGTCCATCCGCGGGGAAGAAAATCACGTAACGACTGACCTTCACGGGGAAGACGTTTCACGGGAAGCCCATCTTCCCTTGCCTGCACTGCCGATCCGATTGCGAGCATCAACGCGGTCAACAAAATCACGATCATATTTTTTCTTCTCAAAGATCATCCTCCTTCATGGACACGTCGTCACGGGATTTCCGCAATAATCGTCCGGCGCCAGCCACCCCGTCTGCTTTCCTGCGGTTACCTGCCTCCAGGCATCCCTGCATCCTTTCAGCCGGACTTCTGTTTCGCTCTCAAGTCTCCTGAGTATGTGGCTTTTGGAATCAGGTTCGCGGTAGAGCGGAATCTTCCGCCCGGTACGATGTTCCGCCCGAACCGCAAGTAGCGGCGCGTAAACCCAACCCTTTCCTTCAAAACGAAAATCGGAAGACGGCCCTTGAGCCGAATGGACAAGCACCCAATTTTCATAAGCGGCGGAAAGTCCAACCAGCGTTCTTTCCCGGTCATAAGGAATCACCCGGAGAATGGCTGCCGTCTTGTGCGGGGCCAAACGGATGTTGACACCCTCAATATCAGGATATACCGTATACGCGGACCCGCTGCAAACGACTGCCTTGGGAGGCATTGTCACATCAGCCGCACCGGCAAGCCGGACCGCGGGATAAACCGGCAGGAGCAGTCCTGATAATATCGCGCCTAAAATAAATCTTCTTATAGATAGTTTCATATTGTCGTTCACTTTCCACGGTGCAGTTCGATCAGGATATTGACAATGGATACGCTGATCAGGTTCAGGGTGGTAGCGGCATACCAGAAATAGGATTCC
>CAYULE010000148.1:0-6458 GCA_964445385.1 uncultured Smithella sp. | reverse complement strand
ACCTGTGACATCCACGGTGTAAGCGTGGCGCTCTTCCAGCTGAGCTACCCGCCCACATGCCCAAAAAAAGCTGCTTGGCTTCTAGCAACAATGAGATTTCTTGTCAAGATATAAAATCACGAAATCTCCGTTAATTAATAGGCTGCGGGCTAACCTGAATATCATTTGCCAAAGCGTTGTCAAAAGCATCTTCATCTTTAACAAAAGCGATATCCAGCACCTCGTCAATATGATCAACAAAAACAATTTTCAAGGCGCTTTGTACATTATGTGGTACTTCCGCCAGATCTTTTTCATTATCTTTCGGGATAATGACCATTTTAATATTGCCACGATGAGCTGCAAGAATTTTTTCTTTTAAACCGCCAATCGGTAATACCCTTCCCCTTAACGTGATTTCACCGGTCATGGCAAGATCTGCACGTACCTTCTTTTTCATGAGAGCGGAGGCAATGGATGTGGCCATTGCAATACCGGCGGAGGGACCATCCTTGGGAATCGCTCCTTCAGGCACATGAACATGAATGTCTATTTTCTTGTAGAAGTTTTTCGGCAAACCGAACTTTTCGGCACGCGCCCGGATATATGTCAGGGCCGCCTGAACCGATTCCTGCATTACGTCACCTAGTTTCCCGGTCATGACCATGCGTCCCGTTCCTTCCATGATAGACGCTTCAATGGCCAGCAATTCACCACCGACCTCCGTCCACGCTAATCCAGTCGTCAGGCCAATCTGATTCTTCTCTTCTGTTTCTCCATGACGGAATTTCGCAACGCCCAGATATTTAGGTACATTTTTAGAACTGATGATAATTTTTTTTCTTGCACCATTACTGACAATTTCTTTAGCAACCTTGCGGCATACTGACGCAATTTCCCGTTCAAGATTACGCACGCCTGCTTCTCTTGTATATTGTCGGATAATGCGAAGTATGGCACCTTTGGTAAATTCAATATTTTCCGCAAGCAGCCCGTTAGCTTCCATTTCCTTTGTCAGGAGAAATCTTTTAGCGATATGGAGTTTTTCCTGTTCTGTATAACCCGCGATGCGGATGACTTCCATTCTGTCCTGCAGGGGGGCCGGTATGGTCTGTAAAACGTTAGCCGTAGTGATAAACAAAATATCGGACAAATCATAATCCACATCAAGATAATTATCATTGAATGCAACATTCTGCTCAGGATCGAGCACTTCGAGTAAAGCAGAAGAGGGATCGCCGCGAAAATCAGAGCTCAGTTTATCCACTTCGTCCAGACAAAACACGGGATTATTCGAACCTGCTTTTTTCAGGGATTGGATGATTTTTCCCGGCATTGCTCCGATATAGGTTCTGCGATGACCGCGGATTTCCGCTTCATCACGAACACCGCCCAGAGAAATACGCACAAATTTTCGATTTGTCGCGCGCGCTACTGATTTGGCAATCGATGTTTTTCCTACTCCGGGAGGTCCGACCAGGCATAGAATCGGTCCCTTATTTTTCTTGACCAGTGATTGTACGGCCAAATACTCAATGATCCGTTCCTTGACTTTTTTCAATCCATAATGATCTTCATCAAGAATATTTTCTGATTCTTTCAGGGTGTATTTATTATCAGTGACTTCCGACCAGGGCATATCCAGCAACCAATCGATATAGTTGCGGACAACCGTGGCTTCCGCAGACATGGGCGACATCATTTGCAGCTTTTTGATTTCCTGCCTGACTTTTTTGGTTGCTTCTTCAGAGAGCTTCTTCTGCTTGAGGCGTTTTTCCAGCTCTGCTATTTCATTCTTAAAATCATCTTTTTCGCCCATTTCCTTCTGGATGGCACGCATCTGTTCATTTAGGTAATAATCCTTCTGTGTTTTCTCCATTTGCTTTTTGACACGGCGCTTGATTTTTTCTTCAACCTGGAGAATTTCGATCTCGGATAACATCAGAGAATAAATGGCTTCCAGCCTTTCTCCGATGTTATAGATTTCCATAATTTTTTGTTTATCTTCAAGCTTTACATTTAGATGGGTAACGACTACATCAGCAAGCTTGGATGGGTCCTCAATAGCGGCAATTGTGCCCATCATTTCCACATGCACCTTCTTGCTCAGCTTCAGATAAAGCTCAAAAGATTCCTTGATGCTACGCATCAGCGCTTGTTTCCTGACGTCATTCGGATCATCATCAATATCTTCAATGTCGGCGACTTTCACCAGAAAGAAATCGTCATTTTTAAGATATTCCTGGATATATCCGCGAGTCTTACCTTCAACCAGTACTTTAACTGTTCCGTCCGGCAAACGCAGTAACTGGATGATAATGCCTATTGTTCCAACCCGGTATATGTCTTCTTCGGCGGGGTCATCTTTTTTCGCGTTTTTCTGTGCCACCATGAAAATCCCCTTTTCATATTTCATGGCGGATTCGAGAGCAGCAATAGACTTTTCCCGGCCGACAAATAACGGCACAATCATATGTGGAAAGACAACAACATCACGGAGCGGTAAAAGCGGGATGATGTTTGTTTTATCTTGATTATTATCGTTTTGTTCTTCGGTCATTAAGTTTTCCTAAGTAATTAATATTTATGCTGATTCAGATTTTGTGTCGTATATCAAAATCGGTTTCTCCTTATTGATAACAACTTCCTCACTGATCACACATTCTTTTATATCCCGTTGCGACGGGATGTCGTACATCACTTCGAGCATGGTGTTTTCCAGGATGGAACGTAATCCTCTCGCACCTGACTTTCTTTCCATGGATAATTTCGCAACACAACGAAGTGCTCCGTCTGTAAACTTCAGGGTTACATTCTCCAATTCAAATAATTTTTTATATTGCTTGATGATTGCATCCTTCGGTTCCATCAAAATTCGAACTAACGAAGCTTCGTCCAAGTCATCGAGTGTCGAAATTACAGGCAGGCGTCCAATAAATTCTGGAATTAGACCGAATTTTAGCAGATCTTCAGATCGAACTTCCGCGAGCAATTCACCAATTCTTTTCTCCTTCTTGCTTTTAATTTCCGCACCGAAACCCATAGTGTTAGTGCCGATTCGTTTTGAAATGATGGTTTCCAGATCATTGAAAGCACCACCGCAAATAAATAGGATGTTTGTAGTGTCAACTTGAATAAATTCCTGTTGAGGATGTTTGCGGCCACCTTTAGGTGGTATATTAGCCATGGTGCCTTCCATAATTTTTAACAAGGCTTGCTGAACGCCCTCGCCGGAAACATCCCGTGTAATGGATGGGTTGCCTGATTTTTTCGCTATTTTGTCTATTTCATCAATATAAACAATGCCTTTTGATGCGCGCGCGACATCATAATCAGCATTTTGCAGTAGACTCAAGATAATATTTTCAACATCTTCACCTACATAACCTGCCTCGGTCAGGGTCGTGGCATCCGCTATCGTAAAGGGAACATTCAGAAATTTTGCCAGTGTTTTAGCCAGCAATGTTTTTCCGGATCCGGTGGGACCGACCAAAAGAACATTACTTTTTTGAATTTCAACGCCGTCCGTAGAACTGACATTGGAAAAAAGTCTTTTATAATGGTTATAAACGGCTACAGACAGTATTTTCTTTGTCTTTTCCTGACCAATTACATAGGAATCAAGGAATTTCTTAATTTCTTTAGGTTCTGGTAAAACATTTTTAGGGCCTTTTTCTACCGTCTTTTCTTCTTCTTCAACGATACAACGACACAGTTCAATACACTCATCACAAATATATGCAGTCGGTCCTGCTACTAACTTGCGAACTTCGCTTTGCATTTTCCCACAGAATGAACAAAAAAGCATGCCCTGGCCTCGATTGTCTTTACTTCTTTTAATCACTTATATTCTCCTTTACTTAATAACCCCAGATAACGCTGGCTTTCTTACTACTATCTCGTCAATTAAGCCGTATTCTTTAGCCTGATGGCTGGTCATAAAGTAGTCGCGTTCCGTATCATTCATGATTTTTTCCAGTTGCTGACCGGTTAATTCGGATAGAATTTTGTTTAATTCATCCTTTAACCTTAATATTTCTCGGGCTTGGATATCGATATCAGTCGCCTGACCCTGAAAACCACCCAGTGGCTGATGGATCAAAATTCGTGAATGAGGCAGGGCAAATCTTTTCCCTCTTTCTCCGGCCGCCAGAAGGATGGCTGCCATACTGGCCGCCTGCCCCATGCATACAGTTGATATTGCGGGTTTAATATACTGCATTGTATCATATATCGCCATGCCTGAACTGACATGCCCGCCGGGAGAATTTAAATAGAAAAATATTTCTTTATCAGGATCTTCAGCTTCCAGGTAAAGCATTTGCGCGACAACGACATTAGCAACATTATCATCGATTGCTGTCCCAAGAAAAATAATTCTGTCTTTTAAAAGCCGGGAATATATGTCAAATGCTCTTTCGCCACGTCCATCTTGTTCCACGACCATAGGCACTAAATTCACTGAGCGGCCTCCTGTTCCATTCCTATTTTCTCAACAACCTTAATATTGGCCTCGCGTTCAATAAAGTCAAATACCTTTTTCTGGATAATTTCCGATTTCAGAGAGTTCATTCGTTCTTCGTTCTCATAGGCATTTTTGACAACTTCATAATCCGTATGGTGAATTTCGGCTAATTCTTTGATATGTTTATCAATATCGTCATCAGATACTTCAATGGCTTCTTTTTCAGCTATCTTTTTAATCAGGAGAAAGGATCTAACTGTTTTTTCTGCATCCTGCTTGAACTGATCATGCATGCGAAAACTCAGTTCCATTGCATTTTTCTCGTCCATGCCAGCGGATCTCATCCTTTTTTGTGTGTCTGAGATCATATAGAAAATCTGCCGCTCCACCAGCGATGGCGGCGCTTCAAACTCGTTAGCTTTAAGAACGGCTTCCGTTATTTTTTCCTGCAACTGTAAATCACTCTGCCGCTTGCATTGATCATCCATTGATTTTCTAACATCATTTTTTAAATCATCCAGAGTATTATATTTATCAAAATTCTTAATGAAGTTTTCATCAATTTCAGGCAGTTTTTGTTCTTTAAGGCCTTTGATGGTCACTTTAAAAACAACATCCTTTCCCGCCATCTTTTGCTCATGATAATCTGCGGGGAATGTGAGGTTAATCTCCTTTGTTTCGCCGTTTTTCATACCCACAAGCTGTTCTTCAAAGCCGGGAATAAACCTTTTTGAGCCAAGTTCCAACAGAAAATTTTCCGATTGAAGTTCGGGCAATGCTTCCCCATCCAGCGTCCCTTTAAAATCAATCGTCACAAAATCACCCATCGCCGCTTGCCGATCCTCTGTGACATCCTGCATCGTGGCAAACATCTTACGGATTTCCTGAAGACGTTTTTCCATATCTTCTTCCGAGACGGAGATATTTATCTTCTCTAATTCCATGCCTTTATAGCCTTGCGGTTCGAAAACCGGTTCCGTTTCAAAAGAAGCGCTGAAAGAAAAATCCGTGTTTTCCTTCAATCCATTCTGCTCAATATCCGGACGGGAAAGCGTTACAATTTTCCTGTCATCAAGCTCCTGCCAATAATATTTATTAACGATGTTGGTTACCGTTTCGCCCTCGGCATCGGCTTTAAAGTAACTTTCGAGCACCTTGCGGGGTACTTTACCCGGCCGAAACCCCTTGATCTTGGCTTTTTTACCAATATCGCGATAAACATTTTCCAACTCTTCTTTAACAAAAGCCCAGGGTATCTCAAATAACATTTTTTTCTTTACCTGGCTGATATCCTCTACTTTTACGGAAAGTTCGCTCACTACTTTTTTCTCCTTATATTAAGTTATTATTCTCTTTCATTCTGGTGCGAGAGAGGGGACTTGAACCCCTAACCGCTTGGGCGGGCTGGATCCTAAGTCCAGTGCGTCTGCCAATTCCGCCACTCTCGCCTCTTGATGATTTTGGGATTATATATTCATTACTCAAAATGTCAACGCGGTTTATTATCGGCGCACTGCAACAAAACCAGTTAAATTGCGCTATTCGTGTCCTGCCTCCTGTAAATGATAATTCTCTTTAATGCAAGAAAAAGATGACTCTAATCTGTTAACTATTTTAATCATTTTCTTAAGTATGAAAATATCTTTATTTAAATGAAGAGGAATTTATTATAAAAAATCAGAAATATGATGAAACATCATCAATTGGAAATGGTTGGGTGATTGGATTTGCAACGCTTGCTCTCCTCACCATTATTGAGATTCAGGCCTTGCCGAAACACATGTGGAAACTTCGTATCGTTAATGCATCATTATCAATAAAACTTGTACACATCAGTAGTTATGAATCAGAACTTCCGTTTTAAATAAAATTCTATCAATATCAACTGCTTAACCAGGAACTCTAATCGTGCCCGGCTTTCTCTCCTCAATAATATTAAGCTAATGATTTCAATGAAAGAAAATGGTCGGGGCGAGTGGATTTGAACCACCGGCCCTCTGAACCCCATTCAGAT
>CAYULE010000147.1:2728-6467 GCA_964445385.1 uncultured Smithella sp. | reverse complement strand
CCCAGCATGACCGGAATCTTGTCTAACGCGACAATACGGCTGATTTTTTTTCGCACGGCGCTGATCATATGCTTCGGCCCGCGGGCCTCAATGTTTACAGGCAGAGTTGTATGGATGCCGGCCAGATAAGTTTCTTTTTTCAGTTCTTCATCATACAGTTCCATGTTGGTTGAGGCTTCGATAATAGCGACCGGCCCACGGCGGCTGCCGGGTTGATACGTTGAAGTCAGATCGTAGGGAACGGGAACGATGACAAATTTTGCGTCACGCAGTGAACACTCGGGATATATTCCACCGTAATTCATGATTGTTTTCCTTCTTCTTTTAAATAAGCTGATCCATATTCAGCCGTTTCCAAATGATCAGGAAACGTCTCACAGACCTTCCCGAAATACTTAAATATCTTTTTTCATAAAAAAGATCGGGTTTCCTAGCATAAAGAAAGGGATATGTCCAGTTTTTCATCCATGGCAACATGATGGAAAATGAAGCGTGTCAGGTGATTACCGGGGCGGATAATAACTCATAAAGAATTTTTCGTTTTCGTAGTAAAGAAACGAGTAGTGCCTGATCCAGTCACCCAGAGTGGCAAACGTTTTCTTCCTGCCTTCCACATCAAAATAACGCAACACGGGCTTATGGCAATGCCCCAGGATCACGGCATCATAATCTTCGCGTAATTTTTCATTGGCAAAAGAAAGCATTTTTTCAACCAGAAGATCACTGTTGTCGTCATTCATTTGTTTACTGGCGTTCGATGTCATATTGGCCAACGGCCAAAGCACGGAGGAGGGAATCATGCGCTGGATATGATAGAAAGGACGGCTGCGCAGGATTTTGCGAAACTTCATGTATTTCCAGTCAGAACGGTCCGCCGTGTCCCCATGAGAAACCAGCATCCGCAATTTATCCAGTTTGATGGTCGCCCATTCCTCAACTACTTCCATGCCCAATACGTCATGAAAATATTCTTTCATAAAAAAATCGTGATTTCCTTCGCACAAATGGATGGCAACACCGGTTTTCTGCAACTCCACCAGTTTACGAATGACCAGTTGAAATTCAGGATGGATATGATCTTTTCTGCAAAACCAGAAATCAAAAAAATCGCCGAGAATATAGAGATGATCAATCGGAGTTATTTCATTTCCCAATGGTTGATCATCGACAAGCAACCTTACCTTACCCTCCGCCAGATCATCCAGAAATTGGATAAACTGGCCATATCGCTCATCCGTAGAGCGTTTCAAATGGGCATCCGATATAAAAACAGCTTTCATCTTTTTCTTCTCTTCCGGTCAAAATGCGGTTGCTCTTTAACAGATAACCACGCGGAAAACCATTATTTATTTTATTTGATCTGTCAAACAGAAATCACCAATTGATTCTTGTTTTGTCCGTTGTTTTTTGCTAGTTTCTTAAGCCAGCATCAAGACAGCTGGAGAAAATAATTAAAAGCAGGAAAAACATGATCAAACATCGAGCATCCATTGAACGCGCCAAAGAAGTTCTGAGAATAGAAGCGCAGAGTATTTTGAGTCTCGTAGATAAAATTAATGGAAATTTTACCCGCGCGGTCAGCTTGATCTTTCAATGCAAGGGGCGCGTCATCATCACCGGCATCGGCAAATCCGGCTTAATCGGACGGAAAATTGTCGCCACCCTGACCAGCACGGGAACCCAGGCACTCTTTCTGCATCCGGTAGAAGGCATCCATGGTGATCTGGGGATTGTCACCAAGGAAGACATTCTTCTGGCCATTTCCAACAGCGGCGAAACGCGGGAGTTGATCCCGATCATCAGTTCGGTTAAGCACATCGGAGCGCCCATTATCTCCTTTACCGGCGTGCTCACTTCCACCCTGGCCCAGAACAGCGACATCGTCATTGACGTGTCTGTGGAAAAAGAAGCCTGCCCTTTCGGTCTGGCGCCGACATCCAGTTCCACCGCGGCGCTGGCTATGGGAGACGCGCTGGCAATCGCGCTGATCGACAAACGCAAATTCCGCGAAAAGGATTTTTACAAATTTCATCCCGGCGGCTCCCTCGGCGCGCGGCTGAAATCAACGGTCGCTGACGCGATGGTGGTGGGCGATAAAATCCCCCGCGTCTTCAGCAGGACGGACGCTTTGCAGGCTGTTTCGGAAATTGACAACAAGAATGTCGGCTTTGTTTTAATCACGGACAGAAAAAACAAACTGCTGGGCATTATGACGGACGGTGATGTGCGACGGATGATCAGCAAAGGCGCCTCTTTCGAAGGACGGATCATCGACGAGATGATGACGGCCAATCCCATGACCATTGATGAAAAAATGTCGCTGGCGGAAACCGTGGAACTCATGCAGAAAAAAGAGATTACCTCTCTGGCCGTGGTCAATGAAAAGAAAATACTCAAAGGGTATGTCCATCTGCATGACATCTTGGGCCGGGGCGGCTCGGTTAATATTTCCATGACTTATTAACGGCAAGGTTTGTTATTATGGCTTTATATGAATTCGATGGCAAGAGGCCACAGGTTCCATCAGATTCTTTCGTTCATCCGAACGCTGTCTTAATTGGCGATGTTCGCATCGGACATGAATGCCTGATCGCGCCCGGCGTCTCCATCCGCGCGGACTTCGGTCCGGTGATGATCGGCGACAGATCCAGCGTTCAGGATAACTCCGTCATTCACGTCTATCCCGGATCTCAGTCCATTATCGAAGACGATGTAACCGTTGCGCACGGCGTCATCCTGCATGATGTCCACATCCATTCCCGATGCATGATCGGCATCGGCGCCATCGTCCTTTTCAATGCTGTTTGCGAAGAAGATGTTTTTGTTTCGGTGGGATCGCTGGTTCTCAAAGGCACGCATATTCCCGCCGGCAAAATTGTGGCGGGAAACCCCGCCAGGATTACCCGCGATGTTACCGATAAAGACAAGGCAGCCGCCAAAGACGGCATTGAAGCCTATCGGTATCTTTGCCGTAAATATCTGACCACGATGAAAAATGTCGCTTAATGTGTTCGAATTTGTGTTGGACTTGTCTTAATAGCCGTTACACCTGCGATGTTGCATATCGCATCATGATGAAAGATCAATCATGACTCTCTGTCATGTCGTTTAAGAACCCCTGTGATCGCTGGAATCCTTTCATGATGGTTACCGGCCTATTTCCCCACAACTTTCCAAGTCTGGTCCGTGATCGTTGGAAGAGATACATAAGAGGTCAGTGCAATACCATTCATATACCAGACCAGGTTCTTACCGCTGGATGTGTGTCTCCAAAGGATGTCCGTTTTGCCGTCGTTATTAAAGTCACCGGTACCTGCGATCGTCCAGGCCGGGTCTGTGATCGTGGTAAGGGATGCTTTCGAGGTTCGTGTAACGCCATTCATATACCAGACCATGTTACCGCCGGTGGAAGTGTTTCTCCAGAGAATATCCGGCTTGCCATCGCTGTTGAAATCACCCGTACCTGCGATCGTCCAGGCCTGGTTTGTGATGGCGGGAAGGGATACCTCAGCGGTTCGAGCAATGCCATTCATATACCAGACCAGGTTACTGCCGTTGGAAGTGTTTCTCCAGAGAATATCCGGCTTGCCATCATTGTTGAAGTCACCGGTACCTGCAATTTTCCAGGCCTGGTCTGTCATCGTTGGAAGAAATACATATGAGGTCAGCGCAACACCATTCATGTACCAGACCAGGTTACTGCCGTTGGAAGTGTTTCTCCAGAGAATATCCGGCTTGC
>CAYULE010000147.1:0-2628 GCA_964445385.1 uncultured Smithella sp. | reverse complement strand
CGTCATTGTTGAAGTCACCGGTACCTGCAATTTTCCAGGCCTGGTCTGTGACCGTTGGAAGGGATACATAAGCGGTTAGTGCAACGCCACTCATATACCAGACCAGGTTCTTACCGTTGGAAGTGTTTCTCCAGAGAATGTCGATTCTGCCGTCATTGTTGAAGTCGTTCTTAACCATGGGCGTTGGTCCCTGGAGGTTGACAATGCTTACAGACTGGAGTGCCATTCCCGAATAACTGCCGCCCCAGGTCATGGCATGAGTGCTGTAGTCCCAGGTGTCATGAATATAGACTGTATTGTTGGTTTCGTTATAGCCGACGCCAACGATAGTATGACCTTCCAGCTGAAGCATCACCGGCCGGCCGGCATTGATCTGCGCTTTGTACTGAGCAAAGGAAAACCCCCCGGTAATGATATTATCTGTCTTCTGGCTATAACAAGTTGTTACCGTGTAACCCCTGGCTTCGTAAAAAAGTTTTATCCCGTAAGTCCCATCATTATTGTGAATGCTATAATCTTCCATTTCACTGCAGGTCAGAGGATCCGCAATGGAGTTATAAGTGTAGAACGAGGTCCACCCATCATTATTGTCCCAGGCCTCCTGACTGGTTTTCATATAATCACCAATCGCATCCCCCCAGGTGTGCTGTGTCCAACTGCCTGCAACATATGGGTCACTGGCCTCACTGCCGTACTGAACCCAATAATCGTCAATGGAGCCTCGCGTGGTCCTGCCGTCAACACCTTCATGGGAAGCGGCTAACGGAAGATTTGGATACGTGTCGAAACCATCCGTCCAAGTGGGCCAGGAACGGTTATCCAATGGCATAAAGCCGTCATTTGTGGGGCCGTTGTATATATTCGGATACCCATTCCGGTCATAATAGCCGGCAATCATTGCACCGGAAACCGAAGAACAGCCGAAGACCCAGTTAAAAGCAGGTACGGTCAACGTTTTGAGCCTCATTGTCTGGTAGGATTTCGGCAGCGTAATGATTGAACGCTCCAGTTCATAGCCGTAGGGTGGCTTCGGTGGACCATTGATCATATTCCGGCGAAGCGTGACTCCGTCGCTGTAGGTTGTGGTTTGAGTGCTGAAATGCTTGCTAATCTGATGTATTGGGCCTTGTGCCAAAAGGGTTTTTTTCGTGACATTCTGCGCAGAAGCCGCATCAGCAGGAACAACAGACATTATCGACAGAAAAATCAGCAACCATGTTGCACTTACAAATCTTTTCATCATCATGCATCCTTTTTTACAATTTATCGCTGTATTCATGCAAATGAAACATTATAAAATATACCCGCTACCGGGTTAAACCACCTTCGCTTTGTAAGATAGTTTCGGCAATCCGGTGAGATATGTTGTTGATCAAGTATGCTTCTTCAGCGCGGGTTCAGAATTCTCTGCTCTCCTTTAACGCACCCCGTTTAAGGTCATTATCGTTGCACTGATAAACTCGCCGGACGGCACGAATCCCGCCGTTGTCTGCTTTCAAATCGTACTCTACTTCGTCCTCAGAAGCGTGATCACCGCATGTCCATTGGACCACCTTTACAGACGTTCTGGTTTTGGCAAGCGCTTCCCATTGGCATCGCTGGAGGATGAGTGGTTCTGCGGGATTCTTCTGTGAAGTAAACACATGCAGGTAAGGCTTTTTGCGAGACAGCCCGACCACGACGCTCATTTCTTTCCCGCAAGGCAGGGTTCCTGTTTGCAGGACAAACTCCGTGGCTCTTCCATCGTGATCGTAATCTTTCAGAGACATAACCCTGGAACGATGACGCGCCTTGACTCGCGAGATAAACGCCGGCTTACCGCTGTCTTCGATATGATCATCTTTTCTTTTATCCCACCTTCTGAGGACGGCACGGCCGGACATCGGACCCTCTTCGGTTTTGAATAAGTCCGTCAGCGAAAATCTTTCATCCTTATGGCCGGTTCTCTGTCTCACGAGGTTCAGGTAACCCGCTTCCCCGAATGCAAATCCAAAGCACGGGCAGGTGTACCAGTCGGCCTCATCCGGTCCACATACAGAAACAGGAGGTTTTTCCCATTCAAGATACCATCGTTCCTGAACACCATCGACGATGATCTTTATCTCCTCGCGAATAATCGGTTTCTTGCCACCGGCATGGGCTGACATGCCATTCAATACGGAGATGCCACAGAACATAAAGAAGAGGAGAAGCAGATACTTTTTTGTTTTCATTTATTTCCTTATGCGGAACGCTCCCGCCCGCAGACTCGTGCAGAACACAATGCAATGGGCGACTGTGTCACAAAATAAAATAAAGCACAATAAATGGCACCAGGTTGAGTAAGAGGATGCCGATCTTGTAAACAGCAAGACCCGCGTAATGAATGGCGTCAAAGGTCTCCACGGATATCTTGAACCAACGGCTATGCAACCCATACATCCAGTCATGGGCAGCGAAAAAAGCGATAAACCAGATAAACAAAACGCCATAGTTGAGAACGGTACACCAGAGAAGAACGTTTTTGATATCATTTATCATCATAATACACCTCCATTGCATCCAGCAAAGCGTTAGCGCTCGGTTCCAAAACGGTTTATGTGATTGTTTCTTTGTCTACGCCACCTCAAAATTCTCAGATTTAAAATT
>CAYULE010000146.1:0-6467 GCA_964445385.1 uncultured Smithella sp. | reverse complement strand
AGTTCCCGCCATGTCTTCAATGTCATACTTACCTCTTAATTGATTATTTTGATTTCGTCGTAAGCCCGTTTCATCGCGTTGAGATTCTTCTGGGCGATTCTGCCGAACCGGTGTTCAATGGCAGCCTTCATTGCGTCAAGTTCCATGACGCCGACGACTCTAAGCAGTGCGCCGATCATCGTCGTGTTGGCAATGGGCACTCCCATTTCCTTGCGTGCGATGCCGGTGCCGTCCACCGTGGCGACCGTGCCGTTAAAGTTCAACTCCCTGCGAATTTCCTCGGGTGTTTTCGGTGTGTTGACAATTAATTTTCCGTTGGATTTTAATCCGTCGGTGACGTTGACCAGCCCGATCAGGCTGGAGTCGAGCACCAGGACGACATCCGGTTCGTAAATACCTGAACGGACATTAATTTTCTTGTCGTCTATCCGGGTAAACGCCGCGACGGGCGCCCCTCTTCTTTCCGGACCGAAACTGGGGAATCCCTGTGCATATTTCCCGGCGGCGATTGCCGATACCGCCAGTAATTCCACCGATGTTACCGCTCCCTGGCCGCCCCGGCCATGCCATCTGACTTCTATCATTTACCTACGTCTCCTTATAATATAACAAAATGACGGTCATCCATATTATAGATGGTTTTTTGAGTCAATATCTTTTCGTAATATTTTAAAATGTGATTCAAAGCGATAAGATGCGCCACTTATTCTGTTCAGAAAGGTAAAGATCGTTTCCCTGGGAATCGTTAATGACGACCAGCGGCAGGTCAGCGACAGTCAGTTTGCGAATCGCTTCCGGTCCCAGGTCTTCATAGGCGACCAGTTCCATTCTTTTTACGCATTGGGCGGTGAGTGCGGCAATACCGCCGATGGCGCCAAAATAAACCGCCCCGTATTGTTTGATGGCTTCTACGACTTCCGGCGAACGGTTGCCTTTGCCGATCATTCCTCTCAGTCCCTGTTCGATTAATGCCGGTGTGAATACGTCCATCCGGTAGCTCGTCGTCGGTCCGATTGAGCCGATCACCTTGCCGACAGGGGTTGGCGATGGCGCAGCATAAAAAATCGTTGTTTTCGACAAATCGAACGGCAGGGGATGGCCTTTGGTCAGGGCCTCGTGCAACCGGCGGTGGGCGGCGTCCCGGGCTGTATAAACCTCACCGTTCAAAAGCACCATATCGCCCGCCCGCAAAGACGCGCAAACATCGGCGGATAGGGGTGTCTGGATGCGAATAGGTTCGATTTCGCGTGCTGTATTCATTTCATTCATAGCGTTGCTTCCTGATGCCGGGCCACATGGCACTGGATATTGACGGCCACCGGCAGAGAGGCAATGTGACAGGGGATCATCTCCGAGTGAACGGCCAGAGTCGTTACCTTACCGCCCAGACCGGCCGGACCGATACCCAATTCGTTAATTCTCGCATAGAGTTCCGTCTCCATTTGTGCCAGACGTTCATCAGAAAGATTCTTCATGCCCACCGGCCTTAAAAGCGCTTTTTTTGCGAGCGTGCAGGCCTGCTCCAGTGATCCGCCGATGCCGATGCCCACGATAATCGGCGGGCAGGGATTCGCGCCGGCTTTTTCCACCGTTTCCATGACAAATTTTTTAATTCCGTCGATTCCCGCCGACGGAGTCAGCATTCGGGCCGCGCTCATGTTTTCACTGCCACCGCCTTTGGGCATGGCGATGATTCTTAATCGATTGCCGGGCACGATATCCAGATGGATGACAGCCGGCGTGTTGTCCTGTGTATTTCTGCGGGTCAACGGATCGCACAGGGACTTGCGTAGAAATCCTTCCGCGTAAGCCTGTCTCACCCCTTCGTCAATGGCCTCTTGTAAATTGCCGCCGATAATGTGGACATCCTGTCCCATTTCGACAAATAAAACAGCCAGGCCGGTATCCTGACAAATCGGCATTGCCTCGCGACAGGCAATATC
Source organism: uncultured Smithella sp. (assembly GCA_964445385.1). Classification (GTDB taxonomy): domain Bacteria; phylum Desulfobacterota; class Syntrophia; order Syntrophales; family Smithellaceae; genus UBA8904. The sequence goes on along the minus strand of CAYULE010000146.1, from coordinate 4,524 downwards.
GGCATTCTGGAGAATTTTCTCCATCACCTGCTTGCCGATGGGTGATTCCTCCTGTTGCAGCGCACAGCGAAGGGCGGAAACCATATCAGCCCCCAGCGTCGTATTGGCCTCGATAAACAGTTTTCTGACGGTCGCTGTGACACGTTTGGTATTAATCCGTCGCCAGGAATTGGTTTTTTCATTTTCCGTATTCATCAATGATACCTACATGCCTCGCCTGAACTCCAACGACTTCGAGATAGTCATCTTATCCACATATTTTAAATCTCCGCCCATGGGCACGCCCATGGCGATCCGCGTGATTTGGATATTGGAATCTTTAAATATCCGGGTGATCAACAGTGCTGTGGCTTCACCATGCACATTGGGATTGGTGGCCAGAATCAGTTCCTGAATCCGGCCTTCGGCGATACGCTTCTGAAGTTCGCCCAGGCGCAGATTTTCCGGTCCGATCCCGTCGAGCGGCGCCAGCGCGCCATGCAGCACATGATACAACCCGTGAAAAACGCCGCTTTCTTCGATGGCGGCCAGCGCGTCCGGCTCTTCTACCACGCAGATGACCTGCTGATCGCGTGCCGGGTTACTGCAGATGTGGCAGATGTCTTCTTCGGTCGGATTCAGACAGATCCGGCAGAGCCTGATTTTCCGTTTGACTTCGACCAGGCTTTCCGCCAGCTTTTCCACATCATCGGGCGTGGCGCGTAAAATATAGTTGGCCAGCCGAGCCGCCGTTTTCTCACCGATTCCCGGAAGTTTGGCCAGTTCGGCAATCAGGCGTTTAATGGGTTGAGCGTAAGATTTCATGGGCCGCCTTACATGCCCATGCCGGGAATCCCCAGCCCGCCGGTGATCTTTGCCATTTCCGAGGATGCCATTTCCTGCGATTTGCGGATCCCTTCATTCACTGCCGCGGCAATCAAGTCCTGCAGCATTTCAATGTCTTCAGGATTAACCACTTCTTTTTCGATTTTCAGAGAAACCACTTCAAACTTTCCGTTGACAATGACGCGGACCATCCCGCCGCCTGCCTGCGCTTCAATCGTTCTGGTTTCCAACTCCTGCTGGAGCCTGCCCATTTTTTCCTGCATCTTTTTGGCCTGTTTCATGATGTTGCCGATGTTATGCACTTTAGTATCCCCCCTGTTTCTTCTCCGTAATTGGTTTAATGTCGATCAGTTCCGCGCCTTCAAACTCTGAGAGTACTTTCTGGAAAAGCGGTGAGTTCATGGCTTCGCGCTTGATATCGTTTAAGTTGTTTGCCTTGGCGCTTCGCGCGCTGCCGCCATTGCCACTCGTCTTTGGTGCTTCGATAGTTTTAATCTGCAGGGAAACCTTTTGAGAATAAAAAATCCCTGCGATTCTTTCCAGTTCGTCTTTTTGCGGCTTTTCCATAAGGCTGTCGAGGAAAATATAGCCATGGGGAAGGCCCAGTGTCAAACAGCCTTCTTCAAATCCCAGAATTTCGGCTGCGTTAATTTTGGCCCCCAGCGGCGGATTCTCCTTTTTGATAAATATTTTCAAATCGTCGCCCGGGGCAGGTTTTACGATAGGGAGGAATTCCGATTTGTCTGAATCGTGTTTTTGCGGTGGCGGATCAGCCGTTTTCTGAACACTGAGGGCCGGCGGATATTCAGAGAGTTGTTTCGCTGTAACAGGTTTCTCAGTCATAACCGCACTATGGGAAGGCGCGGGAACCCCTTGTAGTCTTTGCTCCAGTGATTCGAGTGTCGCCATGATTTCGCCCACCGGCAAAACCGGTTCCAGATAGGCCATCCGGACCAGAATAGTTTCGATTTTCATTCGTACTTCCTGGCTGCGCCGCAGACTGTCCGCCTCATAAAGCAGGATGTCCAGATAACGCTGCAACGTCTCGCGGGAAACATTTTGCACCTGATTTTTGAGTTTTTCCACCTGCTCCGGCGCAATATCAAAAGCCGAACTGCCGTCCGCGGCGATTTTGACCAGAAGTAAATTGCGGAAATGTTTCAAGAGCATCGAGTAAAAGTGTTTCATGTCGATACCCGCCAGATAGGCTTCGGCTAGGATCATCAGGCAGTCGCAGGCATTATGCGCCAGAACGGTCTCTGAGAGGTGATAAAGATATTTGCGGTCGGCCAAGCCCAGAATTTCTTCCACGTCGTCGTCAGCAATTTTCAGACCGGCATAGGAAATGACCTGATCGAAGATGCTCTGGGCGTCGCGCATACTGCCGTCGCCCGCTTCGGCTACCCAGGAAAGCGCGGTAGGGCTGATGGTGATACCTTCCGCCTGGGCCACCTTGCCTAAATTGGTTGCGATCTGGCTAAGCGATATGCGGCGGAAATCATAGCACTGGCATCGCGATAAAATCGTAGCCGGCACCTTGTTGTTTTCCGTTGTGGCAAAAATAAAGATGACATGCCCGGGCGGCTCTTCAAGCGTTTTCAAAAGCGCGTTGAACGCTTCCCGCGTCAGCATGTGGACTTCATCGATGATATAAATTTTATACTTGGAGGCCGCCGGTGCGAATTTGACGTTTTCCCTGAGTTCCCGGATTTCGTCGATGCCGCGGTTGGAAGCGCCGTCGATCTCGCGCACATCCATGGAGGTTCCCTCTGTGATTTCGCGACAGTTAGGGCAGACATTGCAGGGTGTGGCCGTCGGCCCTTTTTCACAGTTAAGCGATTTGGCCAGGATTCGGGCGACCGATGTCTTTCCGACGCCTCGCGGGCCGGCAAAGAGAAAGGCGTGTCCGATACGACCTTGCCCGATAGCATTACTCAGAGTCCGGACGACAGGCTCCTGACCGGCAACATCGTTAAAGGTTTGCGGGCGAAATTTTCGGGCTAAAACCAGGTATTCCAAATGAACCTCATTGTGTGGTTTTTACGCCGTGGAATTATTAATAAAATAACTGGTGACCGGGTTTACCGCAACACACGACGGGATTTGCTGCCGCTGCTTCCTTCCGGACCTGACGGGGTTCACAAGCCTTCGTTGTACGGGACCCGGCCATATTTAAAATAAACCTGCCTGATCCAGACTCTTAATGGATAAATCGACGGGAATCAACCCAAATTTTATGATCGCCTGAACGGGCGATCCGACATTATAATAATGTAGAGACGATGCGTGCAACGTTTCTATCTTTTATGCTTGGCGGAGAGTGGGGGATTCGAACCCCCGTGGGAGCTTGTGACCCCCAAATCGATTTCGAGTCGATCCCGTTACGACCACTTCGGTAACTCTCCGCTTGTTCAAAGATCATAAAAACTGTAGAAGCGATGCCGACAAAGCCTCTACAGTTTTTATTAATGGCGGAGAGAGCGGGATTCGAACCCGCGGTACACCTTTGTGGGCATACACACGATTTCCAGTCGTGCTCCTTCGGCCACTCAGACATCTCTCCGCGACTTATTTATCCGTCGAATCGGCTCTTATCCTCTTTTCCTTAAAAAATCTACTCAAAATTTCCGCGCACTCGTCGCGCAAAATTCCTTCCGTCACATCCACTTGATGATTCAGGCGTTTATCCTTTAAGATATGATAGAGGGAAACCACGGCGCCGGCCTTCGGATCGCGCGCGCCGAAAACAACTCGTGCCAGTCTTGCCTGAAGAATCGCGCCGGCGCACATCACGCAGGGTTCCAGTGTCACAAACAGTTGGGCGCCGGTCAGCCGGTAATTGCCGGTTTTTTCGCAGGCCCCGCGAATTGCCAGCATTTCCGCATGAGCGGAGGCGTCGTTTGCGGCAATGGGGGCATTATGCGTCTGCGCCAGTATTTGGCCATTTTGCACCAGTACAGCGCCAATCGGTACCTCATCCTGCCTGTACGCAATAGCCGCCTCTTGAAGCGCGATATTCATAAAATCGATGTCCGTCAGCATTTGTTGAGCCTTTTTTAGTGTCGTCAGTCACTTTTTGATTATCATATTGTTGATTTTGAGGCAAATGACGTATATGCTTCCGCTAAAGCGAGATAACATGCATTCAAAAAAAATATTCCTTTGGCCGGTGCTTATATCCGTCGTCGCGCATGTCGCGCTGCTTGCCGTGAGCAGCATGGTGGACTTGCGTGACAACGTTAAAGCGGCGGAACTTTTTACGATACAAATTGCACCCCCACCGCCGGTTGCTGAGACGGCAAAAAAGGAAAACACGGCCCAGGAAAAAATACCGCAACAGGCTAAAGAACCGGAACCGTTACCGGAAGGCTCGCGTGAGGATACGGTGGATATCGGCTCCTCCGACGTTAAATATGCGGCCTATCTGGCAGGTGTGAAAAAAAAGATTATGCGCATCTGGAATTATCCGGACGCTGCGTATAAAAACAGTGAAGAAGGGGAGGTGTTGATCAAAATGTCGATTGACGCGAGCGGCACGCTTGCCGGGGTCGTGTTGATGACTTCTTCCGGTTCTGTAAATCTTGATAACGGTACGCTGGATGTTATTCAGACGGCCTCGCCTTTTCAGCCCCTGCCAACAAAATATGAGCTGTCGCGCTTACACATCATTGCTTCTTTCCGCTATCGGATGAATGATTA
>CAYULE010000145.1:0-6560 GCA_964445385.1 uncultured Smithella sp. | reverse complement strand
GAATGAAGGGATCTCCTATAACAAGAATAGACACCCTTCGATGCTTAAATATCATTTGACGGCAAGGATGGTGTATGTTAGAAAATAAGCAACCGCTTGGATCACGCGTTACAGACTGAGACGGGAGTCAATACAAAACTGTCAAATACGGGTCTTCCTCACGTTGCGGAAGACCTTTTTTTGTGGGTAAATGATATGACGAAAAAGAAACAATCACTGAAGTTTGCCATTATCGGCGCCGGTATGGTCGGCACGGCCATCGGATTCCTGTTGAAAAAAGCAGGCCACCATATTACGGCTGTCGCCGATCTTTCTACCGATCATTTGAAAAGAGCGAAATCCTACACAGGCGCGGCGGGCTTCCAACACCCTGCCCAGGCGGCAGATCTTGCCGATTGCCTGCTGATTACAACACCGGATGACCGCATAGGGTCCGTCTGCGCTCAAATCGTCACTGAGACTTCCGTACGCGGGAAAAAGGTATTCCATATGAGTGGAGCGGGAGGATTAGATCTTCTGGATTCAGCCGCGCGGGCCGGGGCTTCCGTCGCCAGTATTCATCCGCTGCAGAGTTTTTCTTCCATCGACAGTGCCATACAAAATATCCCCGGCAGCTATTTTGGCGTGACAGCAAGCGCCGGCGCAAAAAAGCTCTCTGCGGATATTGTTCGTGACCTCCGGGGAATCCCTATTTACATAACGCCTGAACAAAAGCCTCTTTATCACGCGGCGGCCTGTATCGCCTCGAATTATCTGGTTTCATTAATGAGCGTCGTCGAATCCATTTATTTATCTATCGGTTTTTCAGAAAAAGACGCCCGTAAGGCTTATCTGCCGCTGGTCTACGGCAGTCTGAAAAATATTGAAAAACAGGGTTGCCACAGCGCGCTTACAGGACCCATTGCCCGTGGCGACACAGGGACTGTTCAGAAACATATCGAAGCCATGGCCTGCAACCTTCCCCACTACACGTCATTGTATTCTAACATGGGAATGATTGCGGTGGAACTTGCGTTACAAAAAGGAACTTTGACTTCAAGCCAGGCAAAAAAAATCATCGAACTGTTGAAAGGAGCAAAAAATGAGCACACAAAATAAGATCAGTCGGAAAACCATCCTGGACATCAAAAAAATGAAAACGCTGGGAGAAAAGATTACCGTGCTGACGGCATACGATTACGGCATGGCATCGATCCTGGACGAAAGTGATATCGATATCATCCTGGTGGGTGATTCTTTGGGAATGGTAGTGTTGGGCTACGACTCGACTCTCCCCGTTACCATGGAAGATATGCTGCATCATACACAAGCGGTTGCTCGCGGCGCCCGCAAAGCAATGATTGTCGCGGATATGCCGTTTTTATCGTATCAGGTATCGCCGGAGGCGGCGCTGGCCAATGCCGGGCGTTTTTTAAAAGAAGCTGACGCTCAGGCGGTTAAGCTGGAAGGCGGCCGGGAACACGCTGAAATCGTTCATAAGATGACCTATGCGGGAATCCCCGTCATGGCGCACTTAGGGTTAACGCCGCAATCCGTCCACCAGTTGGGCGGTTATAAAGTCCAGGGCAAAAAGGAAGACGCCGCGGAAAAGATGATTCAGGACGCGAAAATTCTGGAAGAAGCAGGCGCTTTTTCAGTGGTACTGGAATGTGTGCCCGAAAAACTGGCAGCAGAGATTACAGCCGCGCTGTCTATTCCCACCATTGGCATAGGCGCCGGCGTGCAATGTGATGGTCAGGTTCTGGTGGTCAACGACATGCTGGGAATGTACGACAGAATGACGCCGAAGTTTGTTAAAAAGTACCTTAATTTAAATCTGGAAATAAAAAATGCCGTCAAGCGTTATGTCGAGGAAGTCAAAACAAGCGCTTTTCCGGACGCTGAACACAGTTTTAAGTAGGCTATCAGGTTGTAGGATATTAGGCGAAACAATGGGCTTCACGCTATCATCTATGAGTGATGATCCCGCGTGTCGATAAACTGTTTTAACATTTGCGTGTAAGTACTAAGCAGAATATCCGGATGTACGAAGTAATCCGGTCTTTGCGCAAAATGAAGATTAACCAGTTGTCTTGCAGCCTGCTCAACGCTGCTATGTTCACGGAGCGCCCATTGTAGCCGGTCAATCATTTGATCGGTCGCGCTTTTGCTTCGCGCGATGTAGTGTGTTGCTTCTTCTCCGGTGATATACCCATAATGATCCGCGCATAATATTTTAACATCCAGTCCGGCCAGTTTATCCAGGCTTTGTTGATATTTCTCAAAGCTGGATCCGGCGGCAATGACGTATTCGTCTCGATAAGGGATAGCTGTTGCATCCGATGGAAACAATGCTTTTAGCTGAGGAACATAGGCCGAAATTGAGCAGGAAGAATGTCCCGGCGTTTCATGAATTTCAATTTGACGGCCTCCCAGATCAATACAACTGTTTTGTTTTAATACTTCACCGCAAACATCATCACGCCATTGCCAATCCAGCATAGATAATGCGTCTGTAGCGCCCCGCACTCTCCGGCAGACTTTCAGCGTGTATTCATTAATCACCGAAATGGCTTTGGGATTGGTCAGAACTTCCCATCCGCGGGAAGACGCATGAACCTTTAAATGCGGCCATTTTCTTTTTATGAAAGGGACGATGCCTACATGATCAAAATGAGCATGCAGGATGATGACATGTTCAATTCTATCGATGGACAGCCCAAGTGAATCAAACTGACGGAACATGTCCGGCAGAATATAACTTAAACCGGCACTGATCAGAACGGATGATTTGCTTCCCTCCAGCAAATAGACGCAGGATTCTTCCGTACCTAAAAGCCACAGACCGTTGTCAATCAGACCTGCTTTTTTAATTCTCATTAATTCTCGTAATACTTTATAGCCGCATTTTTTCTTAATCTGGCCGTCATCTGGGTAAAAGTTGCCTGCTGTTTTTGCTGTTCAAGATGCATGGCTATTTTATCTTTTACTTCATCCAGTTTTACAACTTTTCCAGGGCTGCGTCCCAGAACCTGAATGATGTGATGTCCGAATTCCGTGGTTACCACCGGCCCGATCTTATTGACTTCCTGGGAAAAGGCCGCATCTTCAAAAGCCTTGACTGTCTGACCTCTTTTAACTTCTCCAAGATCACCGCCATTATCTTTGCTGGGACAATCGGAATTGGTCTTGGCCATTTCCGCGAAATCCGCTCCCTCTAATAATTTCTTGCGCAGATTATCTATCCTGGCCTTCTTTTCAGCTTTCGTTTTTTCATCATCTTTCGCATCGATGGTTACCAGGATATGACGAACATGGACGCTATCCTGCGTGGTAAACTTCTCTTTGTTATCTGTAAAAAATTTACTGATTTCTTTTTGTGTTGGTTTTGTTTTCTTGCCGCCTTCCATTTCGACCAGTTTCCTGATTTTGATTCCTAAAGCAATATCTTCCTTGCGAATGCTGTTTTCCTTGAGAAAATCTTCGATCTTTTTATCTGGCGGGATATTTGCTTTGATTTGACTGAGTGCCGCCTGAACTTCTTTCTCCGTTGCTACAATCTTCTTATTATTGGCTTCATTCGCCAGGATGGTGCGCAAAACAAATTCTTCCATTAATTGCTTTTTCATCCCATCCTGAGCTTCTTTCTTCTTATCAGCGGGAATTTTGTCCTTAAAAATATTCATTTTTTCTTTGACAAGTTTGGCCAGCACATCCTTTTTTAATACGGTACCATCAACACTGACCGCTGCATCCTTGGGATCTGTTGGCTGTGGGTCTTTATTTGTCGTTTCAACCATTAATTTATCCAGCCCCAGGGGCGATTCGGCTGGTGTTTTCTGTTCAGCCTGCTGAGTCACTTCCTTTTTCGTGGCTTCTTCTTTTTTGCTGCAACCGAAGGCTACCGCTATCAGGCTGACACATAAAACAGTCAGAACAATTTTAATAATTACTTTATTCATGATTTTCCTCCTGAAAATGTTTAAAGATTATAGAATGTGATGCGAGATATATGCGAAATCGTTCCGTCAAGTCAAGAAGATAATCCTCTTTCTCACGCCTTTTCAAAGCCTTGCCTGTTCTCGGAGATAAGACAGAATCCGCATTTCATCTTCCGCTTGCGGATCGTTTGCATTAAACATCCCATCGGGGCAATCCATATTCCGCAATTCAAATATTTTCTTTAATGCGGGCAACATACTGATTCGTGGATAAAGTTCTTTCGTTAGAGTGTTGACCAGTTTTAAGGTTTCAAATCCGTCAAACCAGTTGTGAAATTGCCTGTCATACGTTGTCGGATCCTTTAAGTTGCGGCGGATTTTCGGCCAGACCGACAAAAAACCGCGGTCGACTAAAAAAGACCCCAGCCCCGGATCAATATCCTTTGCTTTGCTAAAAATCTGATCGGCGGAGCGATTGAAGGATTCCTTCATCAGAGTGATCCATTCTCTGATAATAATAAATATCCGCGGATCGTAAAAGCGTTGCTCATGTTCTATGCCGGAAAGCATTTTTTCAATCGCGGCTCCCGTGCCAAAGGGAACCCGTTTGGAAATACGCGCGGACGGGTAGACCACCGTTTCCCGGATGTTTCGGACTGGACCGGTTTTTGCCAGTTTATTAAGAAAATAGAAATCCTCTCCCGCCTCTCGTCGATTCATTCCCCGCACGGCCAGATAACTGTCAGCCGTTGTCACAATCGTTGAACCGATCGAATGAAAAGCATAAGGCGATTGAGCAAATTGCATTCCCAATACGCAATACCGCAGGAAGATTTCATAACAACAAATCGCCGACAGCTCTGCTTCATCTGAAGGCATTTGATGTTCATAGTCAATGATGCCAGTCTGTGTTTTACCGGATGAAAATACATCATGAACAACAGATATGTAATCGGGCCGAACAAGGGTATCCGCATCCAGACTCAAGATAAGACGAGGTCCTTCGCAAGACTGTTGCAGTATACGAAGGGCCATATCCATCCCAATTTTTCGCGCCATCCCGACACCGCCGACACGGGGAGGAATTTCCCAACCAGAGGACGCCGCATCCATACAAGCCAGCCTTAATGGTCTGTCTGCGATTGCCTGTAATGAAGCAAGGCGATCCCCGGCCATTTTGAATTTATTAAAGGACTGTTTGCTGATTAATGCATTCATCAGTGCGAGGGTTTGCCTGTTGTTTTCTTTATCAGCGGCTGATGCTTCTGACTTATTATTAATCACACAGACGATCAGGGTTTTCTCCAATACCTCATCGTTATTAGCGGCGATGGACGCCAATGTGGCAAAGATCAGATCTTTTTCCGCGTAAGCCGGAATAACAACGATCTGTTCTACATTATCGAGATTCGCGGCCTGTAGCTTCCAGTGAAGTCCGGCAGAGTATCTTTCCAGATAATCATTGAGTAAGGATGCTTTTTTCATGATACTATTTCTAAAACACGGCGATGCAAATCGTGATAATTGTCTCCGGAAAACCACTCTATGATTACGCCCTTTTTTTCCATCCGCCTAAACCAGGTCATCTGTCTTTTTGCAAATTGGCCGATGGCAATCTGAAGCATTGAAGTCATTTCATCCTTCGTTAGCGCGTTTTGCAGATATCGGGCAATATATCGATACTCCAAACCAAAGCGGTCCAATCGTTCCCAGGATAATCCCTGCGAATGCAATCGGGAAACCTCATCAATCATTCCCTCATCTATTCGTTGCTTGAGTCTGGCCGCAATTCTTTGCCGCAGGATAGCTCTCTCCCAATGAATTCCGAATACTGCGGCGTTAATGAAAGGTCTTTCATCTCTTTCGTCTAACGTGTTTTGTCTGGCTGTTTCAATTTCAATTTTTCTAATGAGTCTGTCGCGATCCTCAAGATCGGTTTTATTATGCAGATCCGGTTTCATCGACAGAAGAATATCCTGAAGTTCTACCTGCGATTTTCCTGCCAACGCTTCTCTTAAACGCTCGTCATGTTTTGCTTGCGGCAAAACATAATCAGTCAGTATGGACTCCAGATACAGACCGGTGCCGCCGACGAGAATCGGTAATACTTTTTTTTCCCTCAGTATATGAAATATTTCATAAAATCTATTCTGGAATTCAAATACATTAAACTCTTCTTTCGGCTCAATAACGTCAATCAAATGATAGGGAATGCTTCCGCCATTCAGTTTAAATTCGGATAAATCTTTGCCCGTGCCGATATCCATCCCCCGATAGACCTGACGTGAATCCGCCGAGATGATTTCTCCCCTGAGATCAGCGGCCAGCCTAACCGCAAGCGACGTTTTTCCGGACGCGGTTGGTCCCAGTATGACAATCAGATTTATTTTCATGATTGTTCCATAAAAAAAATGCCCCGTGGAACGGGGCATTTTGCTTAAAGTTAATTACATGGAATGATTATAGTGGTTGAACGTTTGTTGCGCTGGGTCCCTTGTTACCCTGTTCAACATCGAACCGAATTCTCTGACCCTCATAAAGAGTCTTAAATCCGGTCCCGGAAATGGCACTATAATGAACGAAAACATCTCCGCCCTCATCGTTTTCAATAAAACCAAACCCCTTCTTCTCATTAAACCA
>CAYULE010000144.1:0-6573 GCA_964445385.1 uncultured Smithella sp. | reverse complement strand
AAAATGCTTTCACGATTAACCCGTACAGGTATTTTTCACATTTTAAAATCAGGTACGGGTGATTTGATTGTTTTCAGCGGCAGGGATATTTTTCGCTATTCAATCGCTGATGGCTGGTGTTCTTGCGGTAAGGTTGTCGGGTCCAGGCCCCTTGCGGTGGCGGTGGGGCAGACAGGCGATCTCTTTTACGGTGAATACCGCAACAACGCAGAACGTTCACCCGTTTCTGTCTGGCGAAGTTCAGGCAACGGTGTAACATGGTTCCCTGCCTGGACATTCAATAACATAAGGCACATTCACGGGGTGTTTTATGATCCATATACACAGTCAATATGGGTGACAACCGGAGATGCCGATGCCGAATCGGGTATTTGGGTGACAGGTGATAATTTCGCTCACTTGGATTTTATTGCGGGTGGCGCGCAACGGTTTCGGGTTATCCAACTGCTCTTTACTGAGCAGTTTATATACTTTGGTTCAGATGCGCTTATTGAAGAGAATCACATTTATCGTATGGAAAGAAAAACAGGTAAAATTGATGCTCTTCAAGCCGTATCAGGAACGGTCTTTTGGGGATGTAAGGTTGGTGATAATCTTTTCTTTTCAACGGCAGTTGAACCAGGCACTGCAAAGAAAAACAAGGATGCCTGCCTGTGGGGATCTCCCGATGGCGAAAAATGGAAATGCATCGCGATGTTTCGCAAGGATATCTGGCCAATGAAATTGTTTCAATACGGACAAATATTATTCCCTGCCGGTGATAATCAGACAGGAAAACTCTGGTTTACGCCCTGGGCAACGGAAGGGGACCAAACCATTCAATGCATGGATGTTACGCAAATAGATTGGAATTGAAAGGTTCAACATGAAGAATTTCTACATTCCCGAGCACGGTAATATGCTGTCTGAAGATCGAGCTTGGCAATGGTATTCTAATATTTCTTTTGAAGTGACCGATGGATTCTTAGACAAAGAACAACGTCTTTATATGTCGTCATATTATGACGATGCAGGCCTGTTGCGCAAGTGGAGGAGCTCTTTTTTTCGGCATCATTACGCAAAGACCTTTGCTGCGGCCCTGACCTTCCTGTTGTCTGTACCCAAAAAACAACCCGTAATTCTGGATCTTGGTTGTGGGGCCGGCACACAGAGTCTGGCGTTCGCATTGCTTGGCGCTAAAGTTATTGCTCTTGATCTGGATGATCTGGCCCTTAATATTCTGCGGCGGAGAAAAGATTTCTATGAGCGGAAAACGGGCCGTCTTTTAGATATTCAAATAAAGAATGCCGATGTATTTACTTTCAATTATGCAAGTATAGCACCGATTGACGGCGTATATTCGTTGTTTGCGTTTAACATGATGCAACCCAGCAAGAAACTGATTTCCCTGATTGCGCCATATATGTCCAAAGAAAGCAGGATAGCGATTTTAGACGGGAATCGATCATTTTGGGCATCACGCTTTTTCTCTTGGCGTCGAAGAAATACCTTGTCACCAACAGAATTGGAACATGATTTTAGACAATATGGATATACCATTATGGATCATTATGGCGGCGTTGTCTTTCCGCCCCCGCTGTGGTTTTGTCTGCCGTATGCATTATTAAGCAGGGTGGATGGATGGCTTGGTTGCCGATCCTGGTTATTTCCCGTCTCCCACCAAATTTTAGCCGGACGGCGATGAATTACATTTCTCGATTTTTTCCTGGCTTGCGACGCAAAAAAACAAACATGCGACATCCGTCTGGGCCATTATTCTTCTGGGCGTTATTATCCCGGTGCTTCACAGGCTGCAGTAGACGATAAAGGCGACAGTAAAATAGTTATCGTAGATCAGAATGAAAGAAAAGCGCATGTCATTGTTTGCTGCGCTTGAAAATAATCCGATACTGATACACTCACTCCGATTTGACAAAAGGAATATTCTCAAATGGTAATGTCATCGTTTAAAGTCATCCATGTCGTTGGCGCCAGACCGAATTTTATGAAAGTTGCGCCGGTGATGAAGGCACTCGAGAAAAAAGATGGTATCCAGCAGATCCTCATTCATACAGGGCAGCACTATGACATCAATATGTCCGATATCTTTTTTCAGCAGTTGGGTATTCCGGCGCCGGACATTAATCTTGAAGTCGGATCCGGGTCTCATGCCTTGCAAACGTCGCAGATAATGTCGAGGATAGAAACTCTACTAATCGAGGAAAAGCCGGATCTGGTTTTGGTTCCCGGGGATGTTAATTCGACGATGGCAGCGGCCATTGTTTGCGCTAAATTGCGAATTCCTATAGGTCATATAGAGGCTGGGCTGCGTTCTTTTGACCGAAACATGCCCGAAGAGATCAACAGGTTAATCACGGATCAGATAGCTGATTTTCTTTTTACGCCGTCTGCCGATGGTGATAAAAACCTTCTGCGTGAAGGCATTGCACCGGAGAAGATCCATCTTGTCGGCAATGTCATGATTGATACGCTTGTTCGGTTGTTACCCCGGGCGCTGGCGCGATGGTCTTATGTAGGTTCATCTCTTCAGATTCAGGAAAAAAAGTATTGTCTTGTGACTTTGCACCGGCCTTCGAATGTTGATGACTCTTCTATTCTTCTGAAAATTATGGCAACACTTGAAGAACTAAGCCGTGATATAATAATGGTGTTTCCACTCCATCCAAGAACCCGTCAGCAACTTAAGCAGATGGGTTTACACGCGGATAAGAAAACGCTCAGAATTATTGAACCCCTCGGCTATTTAGACTTTTTAGTTTTGCAGAATAACGCAAAACTTGTCATCACCGATTCCGGCGGCATCCAGGAAGAGACAACGTACCTGGGTATTCCATGTCTGACCGTTCGTGAAAATACTGAACGGCCCGTAACCGTGACCTTGGGCACGAATATTCTGGTGGGTCAGAACATCGAGAGGCTTAAACATGAAGCTTTTCGTATTTTAAATAATGATGTTAAGGCGGGGGTTATACCGCCGTTATGGGATGGTAATGCGAGCGACCGCATTGCCGATATTATTTGTAATATGCCATAAGACTTCGCTCCATTGGTTGAAGTGACATTCGGTAAAATGGTTATCCCGAATGATGATTTATCGGAATAACGAATAGGTTAGTTTTTCTAACAGCTTTCAATGCCATATCATTCATGATTAGACACCTGAAAATTCGAATATGCCAAAATCAATAAGCATTTACCGGCTATTTATAAAAACAATACTGCAGCTGGGTGTTGTCAACGTCTTCATTGTTCTCGTCTTTCGATTATTAACCAAAAGTCGCTTGCTGGAATTATTATTGCCGGTTGGCGCCGCTTATCGCGGCGCAATATTTTCCAGTAAACTATTGAGCCAACCTCTTGAAGATTGGCAATTCGACAAAAATAAAATTATAGAAGATGCCGAAAAATTAATAAAGCAGCATCAGATAACTTTTTTCTCCCGTCATGTTCTATCTGTCGGATCGCCACCATCCTGGTTTTGTAACCCTTTTGCCGGCCAATGCATGAAGGATGTTCATAGGCATTTTTCCAGAATCAGTGATTTCAATAATAGCATTGGCGATATTAAAACGATTTGGGAGGCTTCTCGTTTTGCCTGGGCACCCATGCTTGCCCAGGCTTTCAGACTGACGGGAGATCCGAAATATATTGATACCATTAACGCGTGGACTGAAGACTGGATTCAGCATAACCCTTATTGCATCGGGCCCAACTGGAAGTGTGGGCAAGAAACATCGATTCGCATGCTTAATATCCTGCTTGCAGAGCACATCCTCGGTCAGGAAAAAAGCCCGTCAGAAGTTCTGATAAGGTTTGTTGACGAGCATTGCAAAAGAATACGTCCGACTATTCATTATGCTTTAGCGCAGGATAATAATCACGGGACAAGCGAAGCCGCGGGTCTGTTCGTAGGTGGCGCCTGGCTCAGTAATTGTTCGCAGAAAAACCAGGCGATGTCATCAAAAGCTGTTAGGTGGCGTGAATACGGTCGTAAATACCTTGAGGAACGTGTGCAGAAGTTGGTTGAAGAGGATGGCAGTTTTTCACAAAAGTCACTTAATTATCACCGTGTGCTTGTGGATAGCTTGAGTCTTACCGAGTTCTGGCGTCGCAAATATGCATTATCACCATTTTCGGGCAACTTATATGAAAAAGCGCAAAAGGCAGTCGAATGGCTTTTCGATATGGTTGATGAAAACAGCGGTGATGGGCCAAACTTGGGTGCGAACGATGGGGCTCAGATTATGAAACTATCGTTATTGGCGTATCGCGATTATCGTGCATCTGTGCAACTGGGAAGTGTAATCTTTTGCGATGGAACGGCATATTCTAACGGCCCTTGGAATGAGCCGTTGTTTTGGCTGAATCTTCAAAAAGAAATAAAATCTCAAAATATCTTTACAAAAAAATCAAAGATGTTTGACAATGGCGGTTATGTAATTTTACAAGACAATCGCAACAAACAAAAAGCATGGGGAATGCTAAGCTATCCTCGGTTCAAAACTCGCCCGGCGCACGCGGATATCTTTCATTTTGATCTCTGGAGTAACGGAGAAAATATTCTAAGAGACAGCGGCACATTCAGTTATGCCGCATCTGAATCACTACAGTATTATTTCAGCGGCACGGCATCACACAATACGATCCAATTTGATGCTCACGATCAAATGCCGCACCTTGGCCGATTTTTATTTGGTGATTGGATAAAGCCGTCTTCTGTGGGGACTCTTGTCGTTTCTAATGAAATGCAATCATGGTCTGGTTCTTATGTAGATCACGATGGATGCTTTCATAAAAGAACCGTTTGTCTCAAAGATAATATTTGGGAAATAGATGATGAGATTGAAGGATATAAAAAATCGGCTGTTTTAAGGTGGCGTCTTAAGCCTGGCGATTGGCACATTGAAGGTTCCCGTTGTCGTTGTGATAACATCATGATTGAAGTATCGTCAGACACTTGCTTTAATCGGCTGGAAGTTGTTGAAGGACTTGAATCACGCCATTACTATGAAAAAAATAATATCCCTGTATTGGAAGTTGAAGTTGCAGCTTCCCGCGCTAAATTAAAAACTCGTATTTGCTTGAAGGTTTGTTAATCTCAATGAAGATCCTTTATTTTCATCAGCATTTTGGAACACCTTCCGGCAGCGGCGGCACAAGATCCTATGAATTCGCCCGGCGTCTCGTAAGCAACGGTCATAGCGTTACACTGGTATGCGGCTCAATGGCCCTTAGCAACACAGGACTTACGGATTCTTTCACAGGCGGGATCAGGTGTGGATCAGTTGATGGCATTGAGGTTATAGAATTTAATTTACCTTATGCGAACAAGCATTCATTCATTAAGCGGTCGTGGCAGTTTATTAAATATGCAATAAGAAGCACTAAGATTGCAATGTTGGCTGATTATGACCTTGTGTTTGCCACCTCCACGCCTCTAACGGCAGGCATCCCTGGAATTTTCGCCAGGACTTTCCGTGGGAAACCATTTATATTTGAAGTTCGTGATTTATGGCCCGAGTTGCCCCGGGAGATGGGTGTTATTAAAAATCCTATTGTTCTGCAGGCCATGGATTGGCTGGAGTGGCTTTCTTATCACGCCGCATCCGGCTGCATCGGTCTTTCTCCTGGCATCGTCAAAGGGATCATGCGCAAAGGCATTCCAAAGGATAACATCAGGATGATTCCAAATGGGTGTGATCACAATATTTTCGGGGATGAACGTGTGATTAAAAAAAGGCCACCCTTTGCGCTGGACACTGACCTGTTGGCAACATTTACCGGGGCGCATGGTATTGCCAATGGTCTTGATGCTGTTCTTGATGCGGCAGCTATGTTAAAAAAGAAAAACAGGAACGATATTAAAATTCTTTTCATTGGAGACGGCATGCTGAAGCCGCACCTTAAAAAACGTGCAAGCAATGAAGGCCTGGATAATTGTTTTTTTATGGATCCAATACCCAAAAACCAACTTGCTGAAATACAAAAAGGCGTAGATGTGGGCTTAATGATACTTGCAAATGTCCCAGCTTTTTATTACGGTACATCTCCAAATAAATTTTTTGATTATATAGCAACCGGTTTGCCTGTTTTGAACAATTACCCTGGCTGGCTTGCCGATCTGATAAAAGAAAACAATTGCGGCATGGCTGTTGAACCGGACCAGCCGGAGGCGTTTGCTGATGCGCTGATCTATATGGCCGAGCACAAAGATGAATTGAGCAAAATGGGGCAGCATGCCCGTGCGCTGGCCGAACGCGAATTCAGCCGTGACAAATTGGCTGATGATTTCATAAGCTTCCTCGAAACCGCTTATGCCAGAAAGTAATTTTTCTATGTCATCTGAAAACTCCAGACCCGGTGTTTATCATCGCGCTGGCAAGCGTTTATTTGATTTGGTATTATGTGTGCCGGCAATGATATTGTTTTCGCCGGTGTTGATTGTGGCGGCTCTCCTGGTTCATCTGAAATTAGGCAGTCCTGTATTATTCAAACAGATACGACCGGGTTTCCACGCAAAGCCTTTTGCCATTTTCAAATTCCGGACAATGACTGATACGTGTGGAGCAAATG
>CAYULE010000143.1:0-6581 GCA_964445385.1 uncultured Smithella sp. | reverse complement strand
CTGCTCGCAAAAAACTGGGGGCCAATGTGGATATTGAAGCCCACTACAATGACGACGCTGGAGAAATTGAAGTTTTTCAGTTTAAAACGGTTGTGGATAAAGTACTCGATCCCGAAACACAAATTTCCAAAGAAGAAGCCAGAAAAACCCTCGATGAAGGGGCGGAACCGGGCGACTCCCTGGGCATGAAAATAGAAACCAGTTCTTTTGGCCGTATCGCCGTTCAGATGGCCAAGCAAATCATTATTCAGCGGGTTAAAGACGCGGAGCGAGATAATATCTATGATGAATACAAGGATCGTAAGGGTGAGTTGATTAACGGTTTTGTTCAGCGATTTGAAGGCGGCAACATCATTGTCAATTTGGGACGAGCGGAAGGCGTGGTGCCCCCCGCGGAGCAGATTCACCGCGAAACCTATAAAAGGGGTGAACGCATCCGGACGTATCTTTTCGAAGTTAAGAAAAACACGAAAGGTGCGCAGATTATTCTTTCGCGAACCCATCCAGCGTTCCTTAAAGCGCTTTTTGAAGTGGAAGTGCCAGAGATTTCTGAGGGTCTAATCGATATTGTAAGCGTGGCCCGCGAGCCGGGCAAGCGCGGCAAAATCGCCGTGAAAGCCAAAGATAAGGATATTGATCCTGTGGGCGCCTGCGTGGGGATGCGTGGCACGCGCGTACAAAGCGTTGTTCAGGAGCTGCGCGGCGAAAAGATTGATATCATTCCCTACACGGAAGACGCGGCGAAGTTTGTCAGTAGCGCTCTGTCCCCCGCCAAGGTTAACAGGGTGTTTGTCGATGAAGAAAATCGCGCGATGACGGTGATTGTACCCGATGATCAGTTATCGTTGGCCATTGGGAAAAACGGTCAGAATGTCCGCCTGGCGGTCAAGCTGACCGGTTGGAAAATTGATGTGAAGAGCGAAACCATGGCCGCTGAAAAAGAGGATGATGGACAGAAGGCGCTGACCAGAATCCCCGGTATCGGACCGGCAATGGCGGAAAAGCTCGTTGACCAGGGTATTAAAAGTATCGCGATGCTGGCTGCGATGGAACCGGAAACACTTTCCGCGATTCCCGGTGTCGGCGAAAAGACGAGCGCGGAATGGATAGAAGAAGCCATCAGGCTTTTGGACGAGGAAACCAGTGATAATAAAAAAATGTAATTTTTGTTCAAGGACCCAATATTTAACTTGAGGGAGTTTCGGGAATGGCGAAAAAGCGAGTTCACGAGTTGGCCAAGGAACTTGGTCTGGAGAATAAGGATCTGATTGCTCATTTGGAAAGATTGGGTATCATTGTCAAATCCCATGCCAGTACTTTGGAAGATAACGAAATCGAAAGAGTCAAGGAGGACTTGCAGGCCACGTCACCGCGGCAAATTGTGGAGGAAAGAATTAAAACCACGGTCATTCGCCGCCGTGCGGTAAGAACGTCTGTCGAGGCCGCCCCTGCCGAAGAAGCCCTTGAGGAAAAAGAGGAGATTCCGGCGGTCGAAAAAGCCGAACCGGCTGTTGCTCCCAAAAAGGAAACAGCCCCTGCCGAAGTAGAAATATCTGAGGATAAAAAGGCAAAAGAAGAATCGGCGGCCATGCAGCCGGCTATCTCTACTGCGGAGGTCCAAAAGGAAGCCTCAATTACCGAAACGATGAAATCAGTTTCCGCCGAGCGAACCGTTCCGCCCGTCAAGGAAGTCGCGGCGTCTGAATCCATCCTGGAAACAAAACCGGCGCAACTGATACCTTTGACCACGCCTGCAAAACCAAAACAACCGCCGATAATTCTTCCGGTAAGGCCACCAATGATGTCCCGGCATAAAATCACCAGGCCGGAGGAAAAAAAGGAATTTCCGGCCAGAGTCCCTTTAAAGCCCGGCGAAAAAATGATTACGCCGCCGGCCGATAAAACAATTAAGAGAGAATTTGAGAAACCCAAGAAAAAGGGGAAAGGGCCGGTCGAAGTTTTTATTGAGGAAGAAAAAGAAGTTCCGCGCCGTAAAGTTTTAGAGAAGAAAATTGAAAAGAAGTTAAAGAAAGTCGATGACGACCGGGAAGTGATATTCAACAAGTGGCGCGAAGAGAAAAAATCCGCGCCCGTCAAAATGAAGAAAACGGAAATTACGGTGCCTAAAGCGATTAAGCGTCGTCTTCGCGTGGGTGAAACGATTACCACCGGTGAACTGGCCAAAAGAATGGGCGTCAAGGTTGGCGAAGTCATCAATAAGCTGATGGGGATGGGCGTCATGGCCACGATTAATCAGTCCATCGATTTTGATATTATCACGCTACTTGCTTCTGAATTCAGCTTCCAGGTGGAAAAGGCGGAAGTGGAGTTTGAAGATACGATGTTGAAGCCGCAAGCATCTGAAGAAAATCTCAAGCCGCGGGCTCCGATCGTTACCATTATGGGTCATGTTGATCACGGTAAAACATCGCTCCTGGATGCCATTCGGCAGACCAACGTTATAGACGGCGAGGCAGGTGGTATTACACAGGCCATCGGCGCCTATCATGTGCATATCAACGGCCGCGACATTGTTTTTCTGGATACGCCAGGACATGAGGCCTTTACCGCCATGCGCGCGCGTGGCGCTCAGGTCACGGATATTGTGGTTCTGGTGGTGGCGGCGGACGATGGTGTCATGGATCAAACCATTGAAGCTATCAATCACTCCAAGGTTGCGGGTGTGCCGATTATTGTTGCAATTAATAAAATTGACAAACCGGGCGCTGATCCTGAAAAAATCAAACAAGCACTCACCGAACACGGGTTGCTGTCCGAGCAGTGGGGCGGTGATACGATTTTCTGCGAAGTATCCGCCAAGAAGAAAACCGGCATCGAGGAGTTGCTGGAGATGATCCTGTTGCAGGCAGATGTCCTGGAACTCAAGGCGGATCCTGATGTGTCCGCGCACGGTGTCATTATCGAAGCCAAACTGGACCGCGGTCGCGGGCCGGTGGCTACCGTCCTGATTCAGCAGGGAACCCTGCGTGAAGGAGACGCTTTCGTTTCCAAAACCGAATTCGGGCGTGTCCGGGCCATGGTCAACGATCAGGGACGTCGTGTCAAAGAAGCCGGACCTGCCATGCCAGTGGAAGTCATTGGATTTTCCAGTGTACCCCAGACGGGCGCGGAGTTTGCCTGCGTGGAAGATGAAAAGAAGGCGCGTAACATCGCTGAATACTGGATCAGAAAAGCCAGGGAAAAAGAACTTTCCGCATCTTCCAAAATTACTCTGGAGCAACTGTATCAGAAAATCAAAGAAGGTGTGAAGGATTTGAACGTTATTATCAAGGCCGACGTGCAGGGTTCCATTGAAGCGCTTTCCGACGCCCTCAATAAGCTTTCTACAGAAGATGTTCAGATGAAAGTGATTCACAGTTCGACGGGCGCTATCAGCGAAACAGACGTCATGCTGGCCTCCGCGTCTAACGCGATCATTATCGGATTTAATGTCCGGCCGGATGCCCGGGTGAGTGAACTCGCCACGCAGGAAGGTGTGGAAATCAAGCTTTACGACATCATTTATAATGTTATTGCTGATGTGCGCGCGGCCATGGAAGGCCTCCTGGAGCCGGAATACAAAGAGATCGTGCAGGGACGCGCGGAGGTCCGTGAACTCTTCAAGGTGCCCAAGGTCGGCATTGTTGCCGGTTGTCACGTGACGGACGGCAAAATTACCCGCGCGGCCGGCATCAAGCTGGTCCGGGACAGTGTGGTCGTTTTCGACGGAAAAATTCTTTCTCTGAAACGCTTTAAAGACGACGCCAGGGAAGTGCTGGCCGGGTTTGACTGCGGTATCGGTATCGAAGGTTATAACGATATCCATGTGGGGGATGTTATTGAGTCATATATTATAGAGACCCTGGAAAGAAAACTGTAGAACAGAATTTTGAAAGAGGGCTATGGTTATCGGTTACGGCATCATTCAATTACGGATTCCGGAATCCGGCTCTTTGAAGGAAAAAAGAAGCGTTTTAAATAAAATTTTAAAACGCGCGCAAAATGAGTTTAACATTTCCATCGCCCAGGTCGGCGATCTCGATTGCCGCCAGTTCGCGCAGATTGGATTTGCGATGACCGGTAATGAGTCCCGCTACATTAACGGTAAAGTTGATCATCTTCTCCGGTTTATCGATGATTTAAATGTGGCGGAAGTCTTAAACTCGAAAATTGAAATAATGGTAGTTTCGGATTTTCTCGAAGCGACGGATTGGGTAGCAGGCAAGTACGATGAATTTTAAAAGGGCGGACAGAGTAGGCGAATTGATTATGGCGGAAATGTCTGACATTCTGCTCAAAGTTGTTAAAGATCCCCGCCTGCATGCGGTGACGATTACGGCGGTTAAAATGACGGATGATCTGCGTAACGCCAGGATTTATTTTGTCGAAATGGGCAAAGATGAATGTAGCGAAGAAGTTATGACGGGTTTGAGCAAAGCTAAAGGGTTTGTAAGACGGGAATTGGGTCATCGTCTGCAACTCCGCCTAGTGCCGGAGATTATTTTTGTTCATGACAAATCCTTCGGTTATGGCAACCGTATTGAAAAGTTGCTGGCCGAGATCGCCAGGCAGGAAGAAGTAAATGATTAAAGAAATACTGGCGGCAATTTCTCAAGGAAAGAAATTTTTAATTACGGCGCATGTTCGATTAGATGGAGACGCGCTGGGTTCGGAACTGGCGTTGTATTTAATGCTGAAAGATTTAGGCAAGGAGGCGGTGATTTATAATCAGGATGCCACACCTGAGCACTACCGGTTTCTGCCCGCGGCTGAGCATATCGTGTACGAGCTTACGCATATTGAAAAGTACGATGTCGGTTTTGTTCTCGATTGTTCCGAATTAGACCGCGTGGGGATAATTGCCGCGGATGTGGTTAAGATTAAGACATTGATTAATATTGATCACCATGTGTCCAACGGTGGTTTTTGTAAATTGAGCCTCTTGGATTCAAAGGCCAGTTCCACAGGCGAACTCCTTTACCGCTTGATGCGTAAGATGCATGTGAAAATGACAAAAGACATCTGCACGAATTTATACGCGGCTATTTTAACGGATACGGGCGGTTTCCGCTATTCCAGCACGCATCAGGAGACGCTTCGAGCGGCAGGCGATCTGGTGGAGGGCGGCGCCGATCCACAGTGGATTTCCGAAAATATTTATGAAAGCGATCCACCGGCCAAACTGCAGTTGTTGTCCAGAGTGCTGGAGACGTTGACACTGGATATGGAAACTAAAACCGCGTCGCTTGTGGTTACCCGGAAACACATACGAGACGCCGGCGCAACGATGGAACACACGGATGGTTTTATTGATATTCCCCGGACGGTCAAAGGAATTGACATTGCGATGCTTTATACGCAGATGGGAGAAAAACAATTTAAACTGAGCTTGCGCTCCAAAGGCAAGGTCAACGTTGAAAAAATAGCTCGTCAATTTGGCGGTGGGGGGCATCTCAACGCGGCGGCTTGCCGGATCGATGGCGATATCGAAACCATCAAATCGCGGGTACTCGAAGCGGTTAAAGAATTATAGGCGCTTATGGACGGTATCGTAGTGATTGACAAGCCGGCAGGATATACTTCCCACGATGTTGTGAGCGTGGTAAAAAAGATCCTTGGCGCTAAAAAAGCAGGACATACCGGAACGCTGGATCCACTGGCGACCGGTGTTTTACCCGTCTGTGTCAATGAGGCGACAAAGCTGGCGCAGTTTTTGTCTGCGGAAAATAAAACCTATCTGGCGACCATGCTGCTGGGGGTTCAAACAGACACGCAGGATACCGAAGGAACGGTTACTGAAAAGTCGGATCGCCTCCCGTCTGAAGAAGACATTCGGAAGGCGCTCGGGCGTATGGTGGGCAAAATAAAACAGGTTCCGCCCGCTTTTTCAGCATTGAAACACAAGGGCAAACCTTTGTATAAATATGCGCGGGCTGGAGAGTTTCCTGAAATATCTGCGCGCGAAGTGGATATATTCAGTTTAAATGTGAGGGACATTTCCGTCCCTTACGTGATTTTTGAGATTTCCTGCTCCAAGGGAACCTATATTCGGACCATCTGCTCCGATATCGGCAATATGTTGGGTTGTGGGGCGTGTTTATCCGGGTTGCGCAGGCTACAGAGCGGTTTTTTTACCGGAGATATGGCGGTGTCTCTGGACAAGAACATTTCGATGGAGAAAAAAGAAGAGCTTCTATCCAAGATGCTGCCGATGGCGCAATCTCTGCCCGCATTTGTTGCCATTGAAGTCAGTGAATCGCAGGCCAATAAACTGCGGGACGGATTTCAGCCGGACATCGAGATGATGCGGCAAAATGTTCTTCCTTTTCTTGCGGCGGGAGATATGATAAAGTTCATCAATTCCGGCGGTCATCTGGTGGCGGTAGCCCAAATGCAGATGCCGACAAGCGAGATGGCTAACCAGAGTGGAAGAACTCAAGCAGCTAGAATGCTAAGAATATTTAACAGTACGAATTAAGAAACAAATGAAATGAAAAGGAATTAATTTGAGAGGGAGGAAAAAAGAGTGTTAACTTTGGAAAAGAGAAAAACATTAATCGAGGACTACCGGCTTCACGAAA
>CAYULE010000142.1:0-6584 GCA_964445385.1 uncultured Smithella sp. | reverse complement strand
TCAATCCGTTTCTTTTATCGACAAAAGAAAGATCCGGAATTGATTTTTTGCGCCGGATTGGACATGCAAGCAGATGAATCAGTTTGAAATATTCCATCATATCGACCAAAAAACGATTGACGCGATGTACAATAATTATTCGCCGGTTTTCATCCTGTCCAGCGGTCGATCCGGATCGCAGTTTATTTATCACCTGCTTTCTAAATCCCGGCATGCGAAATCGTATCATGAGGCATTTCCGAATCTCATGTATTTTTCCAATTATGCATACCATCACCAGGAGAATCGGGAAGTGCTGAAGATGATGATTCAGGCATCCCGGATGGAGCTTATCCTGGCTGCTTTTAATGAAAACAAAATTTACACGGAATCCAATCAGTGTCTGTCTTTTTTTGCTCCGGTCTTGAAGGAAATGTTCCCGAAGTCCAAATTCATTCATCTCGTGAGACATCCCGCCGATTTTGTGAAGAGCGCCGTCGGAAAAGGCTGGCATCTGAATGATTCCATCTGGGAGTCGGGACGGTTGAAAATGCAGACCTCCGAATGGGAAGAGATGAGTCAGATTCAAAAACTCGCATGGGTGTGGACGCAAACCAATCAGTATCTCTCGGAAGGGTTATCGGATCTGCGTCCGGAAAGGTTGCTGATCGTAAAAGCAGAAGACATGTTTTCACGTTTGGAGATGGTAAAAAAAATATATCATTTTTGTGAAATGGATGTCCCGGTTTCGGACGGCGTGCTCCAGGACTTGATGAATACGCGCGTCAACGAGCTTGTCATTCATCCCGATGAGCCGGCCAACATGAAAAAAACTCCGGATTTTCCATCCTATGAAGAGTGGACTCCGGAAATGAAAAAGGGACTCATGCAATTTGCCTTTCCCCTGGCTTTGCATTATGGATATACGTTTTGAGAGTAAAAAACAGCCGGAGAAATGACTCAACATGAAGCCTGTGGCAATATCCGTTGTTATACCAAACTATAATAACAAACTTTACCTTGCCGAGTGCCTGGAAAGTGTTTTAAGACAGACCTTTAAGGATATTGAAATCCTGATCGTTGATGATTGCTCGACGGACGGTTCCATGGAATTGATCAAGGATTATGCCCGCAAACACCCCGAAATCATCAGAGCGCTATTCAACAGGAAAAATCTGGGCATATCCCGCAACAGGCACGCGGGAGTTCTCGCCGCGCGGGGACAATACCTCACAACGCTCGACAGTGATGATCTGTATGATGATGAAGCAAAACTGGAAGGGGAATATTGCCTGATTAAGCAACATGAAAAAAAAGAAGGCAGGGATGTCATTGCCTTCTCCAATGTCCGGATGCTTTTTAATGATTCCCTGGAAAGTCTCGTTGGCAACGATCAGAATATCCGGGAGGGAAACATTTTTATCCCGATGTTATTGCGGAACTGTTTCATCCCGAGAGATTTCCTTTTCAAAAGAAACCTCTATGATTTGACCGGCGGATATAACCCTTCGTATAAAATTTACGAGGACTGGAATTTCAAACTCAAGCTGGCCAAACACCATCCTTTTTATTATACAGGAAGGATCGGCGTTGTTTACCGGCGTCATGGGCAAGGGCTTTCGGCTCTGGGGGCCGACATGCATGTCAAGTATTTGCGCAAATCCTTCTCGGAAATGATTCCGGGAACCAGCGACTATAAAACGGTCGTCAAGTACAAAACGGAATTTGAGAATTACCTGATGAATAATTTCGCAGCGGGCTATCGAAGGGAATCCAGTCTCGAGCGCGCTGTTTTCATGCTGAAATGCGCAATGTATCATCGCAGGAAGAACGGTACTCATTTATGGAATTCATAAAATCGGTCATCAGTTTCGGCGTCCTCCTGTGGCAGAAGAAAAGAATGATCCTGGAACTGGCACACCGTGACTTTATTTCCGAACACAGCGGAACCATGCTGGGTGTTTTTTGGAACTACGCCCAACCTTTGATTCTTGTTTTCGTGCTGACGGTCGTGTTTACCTTCGGTCTGCGCCAAAACCCGGCCGGTAATGTTCCGTTTGTCGTTTTTCTGATTACCGGTCTCATTGCCTGGCAGTTCTTTGCTCAAACCTGGGGAAACCTGACCGGCATTATCAGCGCGCACACCTTTCTCGTTCGTAAAGGCGACTTTCCCCTGGCCATCCTGCCGCTGGCCAAGCTGCTCAGTGATCTTGTACCCCATGTGGTGCTGGTTGCTCTCAGTGTGGTAATTGCCTACTTTCACGGAATCTTTCCCGGTCTTTATGTCCTGCAAATCTTTTACTATCTGGCAGGATTGCTCTGCCTTTTGCTCGGGCTGGGCTGGCTGACATCAGCCGTATCGCTGTTTCTCAAGGACGTATCCCATTTCGTCAACGTTCTTACACAGTTCGGCTTCTGGCTCACTCCGATTTTCTGGGATGTCAATATGGTACCGCCAAAGTATCTTTGGCTGTTCAAACTCAATCCGGCCTACTACATTGTTTCGGGTTACCGCGACAGTTTGATTTACGGAATCGGGTTTTGGGAAAAGCCGCACCAAACCGCGTATTTCTGGATGGTGACTCTGCTGGTGCTGATCATCGGAGCAACCGTATTCCGCCGCCTTAAACCGCATTTTGGAGAAGTGGTCTGAAATGAAAAATGTCGCCGTTAAGATGGAGGAAGTAAGTAAATATTACAAACTCTACCATTCGCCCAAAGACCGGTTCAGGGAAGCCCTGGACCCGCTCAGGCGCCGTCGTTACCAGGAATTTTTTGCGCTGAAGAATATTAATCTGGAAATAAAAAAAGGGGAGATCCTGGGGGTGGTTGGCCCGAATGGATCGGGAAAATCCACGCTGCTGAAACTGATTGCCGGGGTGATTCCCCCCAGCTCCGGCCGCGTAACGGTCAACGGCGCGGTGTCCGCCATGCTGGAGTTGGGATCCGGGATGAATCCCGACCTGAGCGGCACCGATAATGTTTATTTTGGAGGCATCATGCTGGGATTTTCCCATGAAGAAATGAATGCCCGAATGGACGAAATTATCGCTTTTGCCGATATCGGAGACTTCATCAACCAGCCCTTGAAAACTTATTCCTCGGGGATGAAAGCGCGGTTAAGCTTTGCCCTGGCCATGAGTATCAAACCCGATATCCTGGTGGTGGATGAGGTTCTGGCGGTGGGCGACGACCTGTTTAAACGAAAATGTTTTGCCAAAATCGAAGAATTGTTTAAAGCCGGCTGCACGGTGTTTTTCGTATCACACAGCATCCCCAATGTGAATGAACTTTGCACCCGCGCTATTTTACTGGATAAAGGAGAGTTGATCCTGGAAGGCCCGACGCCTCTGGTGACCCGATACTATCATACCTTATTATATGCCTCACCGGAGTCCCGAAAGGGCATCAGAGATAAAATCATTGAGCTCAATGCAAACCCCGGCGAAAAGGAAAAAGACGAAAGCGAGCCGGATCAGGAACAAAGCCTTTATCTGGACAATCGTTGTGAAGGGCAGAGAAATATTCTCGAGGTTATTGAATCGCCGAGAAACACGGCAAGGCCGGCGCCTTATCTTATTCCGAATTTTGATCCCAAGACGACAAAGAAGCACGAATTCCATGATGTAAGAATATCCCGTTTACAAATCCAGACCCTTTCCGGTGAAACCGTGAATGCCCTGGTGATGAATGAATCATATGTTTTTACCTGCAAAGTGCAATTCAACCTGGACATCGATAAGGTCAAATTTGCCATGCTCATTCAAAATATCAGGGGCGTGGCCGTCGCCGGGTTCTCCATGCAAACGGATGATTCCGGGCCGATAAAAAAAGGGGACCGCTATTTAGTACAAGTTTTTTTCAAATGCGACTTGCCACCCATGGCTTATTTTATCAGTCTTTCGTTAAATCAGATGGATCAAAATGGCGGGATTACCTGTCTGTATGCGATCGATGACGCCGCCGCTTTCAGAGTCCAGCAGGAAAGAGACAAGTACTTGCAACAAACCTTGAAAATGGAACAAACGGGACGGATGGAAAAAATTAACGGTAATGAAATGGATGATGAATAAATCCCATGAACGGATCCCGAACAATCCTGCAAGAAATAAATAATTGAGCGCTCTCCGCTATGATTTTTTTCAAAAGACATAAACGCATACACATCGGGCATATTATTCATCCCGTGGTTGTGGCGACCGGCAGCGACCTGATCCCCGCGCAGCCTATCACATTTGAAACGATGGACATTGCACGGAACTTTGCAAAAGAATCGATGGATGTAAAGTTATATGCCGTTCAGTATGCGGATGAAGAGCGCCTTCCGCTTACGAAAAGTTTTATCCGGACGCGCGATTTGACGCGCAGCGTGGGGGATGTCGCCTTTTTTCGCAAGCCGAGAAAACTGGCCCTGATCAAAGATATCCTGGACAGGCTGTACGAATCCACCCATGCTGATTATTTAATCTATACCAATGTGGATATCGCCCTTCAGCCGTTTTTTTATCGGGTGGTCGGAAAAATCATTGAGCAGGGGTACGACGCCTTTATCATCAATCGCAGAACGATTCCGGGACATTACAAAAACACGGAAGACATCCCGCTGATGTGCGCTGAAATCGGTGAGACGCATCCCGGATGGGATTGTTTCATCTTCAAGAGGGATCTTTACCCGCGGTTTATGCTCGGTCAGGCCTGTATCGGAACGGATTGGATCGGCCGGATGATGATTGCCAACATGGCTTCCATAGCAAAGCGCTTCAAGGTATTCAAGGAATTGCAGATGACCTTTCATGTCGGCGATGATCGGATATGGACAAATGATGATTTTTCGGATTACGCAGCCCACAACAAGGAAGAATGCCGGAAAACCCTGCTGGCCTTTGACCAGAAGTATGGTCCTTTTAATCGCAAGGGACTGCCGGGAAGGTTTCTGAATAAGTTTGCAGATCATGCAGGAGAAAAAGAGCAGAGATGAAAGCGGCAGAATTGTTGGAACAAATCATTTGGGTAGGCGGGCTGCCGCGCGGCGGTACAACCTTTGCCGCGAAGAGTTTAAGCCTGCATCCCCGGCTTGTCACGGCTATTGATGACCATGTTTACGAATGCTGGGGGCTGTATTATTATCGAAACCGAACCGGGCTGATCCGGGAACTGAGGACGCGATCGCTGGCCCCGGAAGAAGCGAAACAACTGTTGGCCGGCCATTTATTTGCGGAAGACTGCCTGATCGGAGCCGCGACATCCGACAAGACAAAAGGCTTTTCACCCGTTGCCCGAAGCCAGGCCCCTTTCCCCGGTTCGGTGCGATCTAAATTGGATGACGGCCTGGAGCGTTATTCCATTCCCCTGGCGCAGTTCTCCGACAAGTGGCGGCTGTGTTTGAAATCTCCGGAAATTTCTTTTGTGCTGCCCCAACTGGCGCGTCTTTTCCCGAAAGCTTCGTTTGTCCTGGTCTATCGTCCGATCCTTGAAGTTGCCGGGTCCATGCACCGGCTCGGCAATACGGTCAAGCGATTTCCCGTCTATCATAAACGCTGGCTGGAAGAAAAAAACGAGGCAGGAATACTGATACCGCCTCCCGGAATTCCCGGGGAGTGGAACACGTTATGGCAGACCGCATCCGATTTTCAGCGCTGTGTTATTTATGCCGCCAGTTATATGCGCGGGCTGCTGCAAGGCGCAGGCGCAATGGACCCCGGCCGTTACTTTGTGTATAATCATCATGATTTGCAGAAATTCCCCCGGCGGGTTTTCGGGCAAATGGCGCGATTTCTGGCCGTTGAAGTCTCCGGTTTTCAAACAGCGGAAAAACTGCTGAAAACCGATTTGCCAGCAATCCCGCCGCCGCTTCTGGCGCAATACGCTGAGATCGAAACCACATTGGCTTTAAAACAAATCACGCATCAAACGGATTCCCTTTGCGAGTCCATGGATGGATTAAATCGGGACAAGACATGATCATTTATTTCAGCACGGTCAGAAGGAAGCGTCCGGTGAAGGAAGCCGGTGAATTGGTCAAGCTGGACTGGACCGCAAAGAAAATTATCAAAACCCTTCCGCTTTATCCGTCCGATCCGGATATCAAGGATGATCCGAATCCCCGGGGAAACAGCCGGGGAGGAAAAGGAATGCTGATTTCCGGAAATGACCTTTTTGTGGGAACGTATCATTCCATACTGGTCTTCGACCTGGATTTGAATTTGCAGCGGAAAATAACCAACAACCTTTTCGTTAATATCCATGAAATATGCGGGGCCGGTGAAAATATCTGGGTTTCCTCCACGGCCATTGATGCCGCCATTCTTGTTAATCGTCAGGGTGTCACGCTCAAATCCTGGTGGCCCCGGGAAGAGCGGTTGCTTCAGGAAAAATACGGCCTGTGCCCCATGAACATTGATAAAAGCAGCGATAACCGGTTGGTTCATCTTCATACGGAAGCTTCGACGCGGGAATATCATACGCACCTCAACAGTGTTTTTACGTCCGGCCGCAATACCTGTGTATTATTAAACAGACAGGGAGCGATTATTCAAATTGAACCGGATGTAAAAATCATTCTGGAAGATTCTTTGATCCGGGGAGCGCACAGCCCGATGATTTCA
>CAYULE010000141.1:0-6713 GCA_964445385.1 uncultured Smithella sp. | reverse complement strand
GGTTACAAACGCGTCCGCAGACGATGGGGAAAGGGTTGTCCTGTTTGATGAGTTTCAGGGCTTCTTTGAATTTTCCGTCGGCAATGAGGGCCACATAACCCTGAACGCTGATATGCGTCGGGCAGTTGGCTTTACAGGGCGATGTTCCCAGCTTGTCAATGGCAAAGCCGCTGGGAATGGCCTGAGGAAAGTGTCGATAGATCGCTTTTCGTTCGCTTAAATCGCCGTTGAACGCGGCTTTAACCGTGATCGGGCAGACATTCGCGCAGTCGCCGCAACCGGTGCATTTGTCGAGATTCACGTACCTGGGTGCGGAAGTCAGTTTGACTTTGAACTTTCCCGGTTCACCTTCCACAGATTCCACGGTGCGTCTTGTTTTGATGGTAACATTCGGATGACGGCCGACTTCAACCAGTTTTGGTGACAGAATACAGGCTGAACAGTCATTTGTTGGAAATGTTTTATCCAGCTGGGCCATGACGCCGCCGATACTGATCCCGTTTTCAACGAGATATACTTTCATTCCGGAATTGGCTAAATCAAGGGAGGCCTGAATACCGGCGATTCCAGCGCCAACCACCATTACTGCACCAACTTTTTCGTTATCTTTTACCACGTGATTACACCTCGTTAATGTATGTAAAAAGCCTTGTACAAATCCTGCCTGATACAACGTCTGACTGGCGTTCGTCCGCTAACATACTTTATTTATCATGTCAAGCGAAGAAGATTGATTTATTTGGAATTTTGCATTTAAGTATTGATAATAACAGGCATAAATATTTGACCAACGTTCATAATATTATCTCTGTTATTGAGAGCATCCTTCAAAAGAACATCACCTGCGTTGTCAATTTATTCTTGATTTTAAAACGTTAAGGTCCCCGTTGACAAGACAAAAAAAGTTACTGCGCTGGAATGCTTTTATTGCTGGTGATTCTCCAGTGAGGATAAATGATTTTCCAGAAATTGCCAGAGTTCTTCCTTTCCCTGTTGTGTTTTCGCGGAGAAAAGAATTGTTCTTTTCTGAGCGTTGGCATCCAACGCTTTCTCGATGAGTTTCTTGCGCCCGATAGCTTGATTATTCGATAACTTATCTGCTTTGGCCAAGATGGTTACATAAGGAATACGATAGGATTCCAGCCAATCGCGTAAAGACAGATCATCCCTGCTGGGATCGCGGCGTATATCCAGAATATAAATAACCATGGCCAGATTTTGCCGTTCACGCAGATAAGATTCGATCATATCTCCCCAATCTTTTTTAACAGATTGGGCTACTTTGGCAAAGCCATACCCGGGCAGATCAACAAACGATATCTTGTCATTGACGGAAAAAAAATTAATCAACTGGGTGCGTCCCGGTGTGTTGCTGGTTTTGGCCAGTTTTTTCCGACCGACCAGCGTATTCATGAGCGATGATTTCCCCACATTGGAGCGCCCCACAAAGGCAATCTCCGGCATAATGGCAGGCGGATACTGAGCCGGCCATACGGCACTTTTAATAAATTCTGCACTAGTAATTTTCACAGCTATTCCTTCTCAAAAGTGATCCCATACTTTTCCAGTTTGCGTTCGAAGGTGGGGCGGGAAATACCGAGGGTTTCACAGACTTCCCCTTTGTTTTTATCCGTTTCCTTGATGATTTTACGAATGTAGCGTTCTTCAACCTGATCGAGGGTTAGAAACTTACCTGGTTCATGCGGCGTAAATACATCGGCGGTATCATCCTTTAGCGCTGCAGCTGACGGATCGTCTTTGCCGAGTTCCGGAAAATCACCGACACCCAGCACCTGGCCTTTGGCGACAACACAAGCTCTCACCAACAGATTCTCCAACTCACGAATGTTCCCCGGCCAGGCGTAGTTCATAAATTTTTCCATCATCTCGCCGGAAACACCGATAACTTTTTTATGCAGATCCAGGTTGATTTTCGAAAGCAGATAATCAATCAACGGCGGTATATCCTGGCGGCGTGTACGCAACGGCGGCAGGTTAATAGCAACAATATTTAGACGGTAATACAAGTCATCCCGGAATTTGCCTTCTTTAACCATTGTTTTTAAATCTTTATTGGTCGCGGCCATGATGCGGGCATGCACTTTCACGCGGTCCTTGCCCCCGACACGTTCGAATTCCATTTCCTGCAAAACACGCAGGAGTTTGGCCTGTAAATTAACGGACATTTCACTGATTTCATCCAGAAACACCGTGCCAAACCTGGCCAATTCAAACTTGCCCAGTTTCCTCGCAACAGCGCCGGTGAACGATCCTTTCTCATGGCCGAATAATTCCGATTCCAAAAGCGTTTCAACAATGGCGGAACAATTCACGGCGATAAACGGTTCATCGGGAGAGGTATTGTTATGAATCACTTTCGCGATTAACTCTTTGCCTGTTCCGCTTTCTCCCTGAATGAGTACGGTGGTGCGGCTCTTGGAAACAATGCCGATGGTCTTGAAGATTTCGCGCATTTCGTTGCCGGTGCCGATAATATCCCCGACCCGGAAATTACGCGACGGCTCCATGAGCAGTCCGTCGATTTTTTTCTCCATCTCCAGAGATTTCAGGGCTTTCTTAATCGCCAGATCCAGTTCATCGACATTAACCGGTTTATGAATATAATCAAAAGCGCCGCCCTTCATGGCATTGATTGTGGTTTCCATGTCATGGAAAGCAGTGATCATGATGACTTTAACATTTTCATTTTCTTCCTTAAGATCTTCCAGAACGGCAAAACCGTCCACATCCGGCAGACGGATGTCCAGAATCACCACATCCGAAGGTTCCTGCACGTACTTATTCAAGCCATCGGTCCCGGTCAATGCTGTCCTGACGGTGTATCCTTCTTCCGTTAAATACAAATCCAGCGTTTCCACAATCGATTCATCGTCATCAATAACCAGAATGTTCGCCATAATCGTAACCTTCGCCATTTATTAAGGATGATTTAGTTTCTTGATCCGTTTTTGAATTTACTAATCTCTTGCGATGCGGCGCCTTTCACTACAGGGCAATGTAATACAAACCTTTGTTCCTTTGTCCTTTTCACTGATAATCTCTATTTTCCCCTGATGCAATTCCACAATCTTGGATACCTGGGAAAGACCAAGACCTGTACCATATTTTTTCTTGGTAAAGAACGGATTAAACAGATGTGGCATATCTTCCTCATCGATACCACAACCGTTGTCCTCTACAACAACCAGCACGGAAGGCGGTTGACTGCCGATACTTCGGGCATAGATGCGAATGGAACCTTGATCTTCAACCGCTTCGGCTGCGTTACGGATAATATTTAAAAAGGCATCCGTAATCATGGCCGCATCCGCATTGACCTGAGGAATCTCTTCAGTTTCCAGCTTAATGTTGATTTGTTTATCGTGAATCACTTTTTCGGCCAGAGCGATGGCTTGTTCCAGTAGTTTAACCAAATCGACGGAAACTATTTTGGGATCTACCGGCTTGGCAAAAACTAAAACATTATTGACCAGTTCTTCAAGGTGCTCAACTTCTTTCTGTGCAATTTTGAATCTCTTAAGATCATTGCCCTCCGGAGTCATGCGTTTTTCCAAAATCTGCAAACTCATTTTTATCGAGGACAGCGGATTGCGCACTTCATGAGCAATGCCGGCGGAGAGCTGCCCTAGTGCAGCCAGCTTCTGACTATTGTATAACTTCTTTTCGAGATTTTTGAAATCAGTGATATCTCTTTGCACCAATATATAATGATCGGTACCGATGACTGGCGACACCGTTACCATTAAATTGATTTTGCGACCATCCTTTCTTGTCGTTTCAACTTCATAAGGGGTGTATATCCCTTGTTTTGCCTCTTCCCACTTGGACATGACGAAGCTTTCATTTTCGGGAGCGACAAACTCCAGAAAATATCTTCCTTTGAATTCACTTCTCGGCTTCTTCAAACCCCAACTGATAAAATTGATAATGCCGTCTTTATCGAGCTCATAGATCTTATCGGGCAAGCTTTTTACAATGGATTGCATGTAATTGTAAAGGCCTTCGATCTCCCGTCTGAGCTCAATATTTTCAGCCAATTCATTTTGCAGCGTTTCGGCATACTCGCGCAGGGAACGTGTCAGCTCTTCCTCACGGGAAACATCCTGAAGGGTCTCCATGGCCGCAATGATATGGCCCTCTTCATCATAAATGGGAGCCGCCAGGAAATACATATAACGACTGCTGCCGCCAAGGTTATCAAAATGGTCATAGGCCTCGTAGGCTCCCAACACTTTGTCCGATTTCTTGACTCTCTTTGTTCCATAGAATTGATTGAGCGCGTCGATATCATTATCCACGATCAAATCGACGACCATCGGCCTTTTCCGTGAATAAAACGGTTTACAATGGTTGTCGGTTCCCAGCATATCCTGAGCGGAATAGCCGGTCAGCTCCATACACGCGCGGTTCCATAGAATGACTTTATGTTCATGGTTGATTACGAAGCTGGGAATCGGGGATCCTTCAATGATGCCGTCAATCGTCTTTTTTTCTCTGAGAAGTTTCTCCTGCCAGGCTTCGCGTTCTTTGCGTCTTTCCTGTTCTTCCTTCATTCGCAATCGTTTGCCTTCACGGAAAGCAAAATAAAAACCAACGACAACGAGAACCACGATAAGGATAAAGGCGCTGAACATGGTATAGATAAATGTTGTGCGGACGGGGGCGATAACGCGACTGTAGGGCGCCGTCACCATCACATACCATTTATTGCCAACAATCTGAAACGGGGAGTAAGCAATAACGCTTCTCTGTATTTTGTTATTACTCTGGAGGATATTCGCACCCAGATGTCGCCCGCTGTCCGAAGGAAATTCTATTTTTCCCCCTTGATTGTTTTTAATCAGATCGGCAATATTTTTCCCGATAAACGACGAATGGGGATGCAGTAATACCTGTCCCTGTTCATTCACCAGCCATAAATCTCCCAGTTGATTATCTTTGATTTGTTTTTCACAGGTATCCACTAATGCAGCCAGTGAAAAAGACACCATCCAGGCCCCGGCAAAAATATTTTTTTGCCGATGGATGGGATAACCCCGTATTAAATACCAATCCTGTTTTTGGGCGATAGCATCTCGCGACAGTCTGTCTGATAAAACTAAATTGATATATTGTCCCTGATGAATTTTTAAAGCTCTGAAATGGCGGGTCAGATCAACGGCCGGGAGGGCGCCTTGCGGCAAAACACTCCTGATCTTTTCGTCAGCATCAAACACCAGCACGGCATCTATCGTTTTCCCCCAGACGGAATAAAGCACCTCCAGATCACGATAATCCTCGTGGGTCAGTGTTTTGCCGTTCGGATCAAAGTAGGTAAACAAGATGACATTTCTCTCCACCTGTGAGAGAATCTCTGCCATGCGTGCGCCCGCGTTTTGCGCGGATGCCAACTGTTGACGGCTGAATAAATCTGCCATCTCCTTTTCACGGGCATTATTTACCGTCAAAGCCAGCAGGAGAATGAGAAGAACCACAACAATGCTGGCCAACCAGATACGGATACTCAATGCCTGACGCAGAAGTCTATATGCCTTTGAGAGCAAAGTCACTTAATCTTCATTTTCCTTATCATGTTCTTTTTGCGAGTTTCTGATGCCGATTAAAACATAAACCAGGATTGCTGCCGTCAGTGAGATCAGCAGTTTAGCCAAACCACTTTCGATTTTTAAAAGGTAAGCACAAATAAGCCAGACGATCGGATAGGTAATAGCGGTTAAAAGTTCCTGCATGATAATCCTTTACATTGTGACTTTTTGATATTTTTCAAAGCTCCGCGCCGATTCATTTTTAATCGTAACGACATTGTGATAAAATTTCAACAGAAATATAAAAAGTGGATGGATTCCTTTTCAGTAAAGAACAAAAATAAATTCTGCCCTATTGGGTTTGTTGAATGTTTTATAGCAAGCGATTGAACAAAACATTAAACCGGAGTTTATAATTTTAAAATTAATCTTCATTTCACTGATACAAGACATTTATTTTTTCAATCTTTTTTCATACTACGTCCGTGAAACGAATTAAGGAATCTCAATAAATTTGGTACTCTTCTTTTCAACTTCCTGTTTTGAGCAATCCAATTTTTAAAAAATACACCTTACTCAGTGACACCATGGCACATCTCGTGCAGTTACGTCGAGCCGATTGACATTGGTGTTAATTCCTATTTGCAAGGTATGGAAAATATGCTATGCAACTAAGGAAAAATAATAAACAACTTGTCAGGAAAGGAGACAAATAATGTCACAGAAATTTGGAAAAACAGTTTTAACAGTTTTAACATTGGTCGCAGCTATGCTGTTGACGAGTACGTTCGCGTTTGCCGCGGATGCAACCCCGGTAGGTGGCGAATCCTACATTAAAGTTATTTTTGCCGTAGGTGCAATGATTGGTGCTGGTCTCGCGATCGGTTTAGGTGCAATCGGCGCTGGTGCAGGTATCGGTAATGCCGCAAACGGCGCCTGCCAGGCCGTTGGAAGAAATCCCGGTGTTCAGGGCAAGATCATGATGGTTATGCTCGTCGGTATGGCCATGGCTGAATCCATCGCAATTTACGCTCTGGTTATCGCTCTGATCTTATTGTACGCCAACCCCTTTAAGCCTTTCTTTTTGGGTTAATGCTTAAATAAATTAACTTCAAAATTAACCTAGGTTAGGGGGAAATAGTAATGGCAGAATCTAAGAAAAAGAAG
>CAYULE010000140.1:0-6727 GCA_964445385.1 uncultured Smithella sp. | reverse complement strand
TGCGGATAATTTCCCGGCTGACGACGGAATGTTCCTGGTAGGAAGCCATGTCGATCAGACGAAACACCCGGGTCAGGTCTCCTATCTGTGTAATATTCTCGGTCATATTTTTCTCCTTTTCTGAAATCAAAGTCTGAAAATATCGCATTAATCTTTTGTTGTGTTTATATTTTAAATTATTAACATTGTAATTGACTTAAGTCAAAACTGTATTGCGATGTCCCCGGGGAAACACGCTGGGAGGATTTGATATTTTTCCGATCGTACATATGTTAAAAGCAACAAGTACATGGTCATGAAAAGCGGATGATAAAGCAGCGTTCTACGGCACAATGACGAAATGTATTTATATTGACGGGTCGCGGGCGTTTAACATTCTGCGTTCAGCCTGTAACTAGTTCTTACTAAAAGTGAGAGGAGCAAAAGATGTCCAAGCACGAAAAATCCGGTAAAATTGAAAATAGCGATTTCAGAGTATCCAAGGAACCGTTTTATCTCCCCCAGGGCAAAGAAATAGAGATGTTCGAGGCAGCTCATGCCAATAAGCTGCCGGTTCTGCTCAACGGACCCACGGGAAGCGGCAAGACCAGACTGGTGGAACACATGGCCTGGCGCCTGAACCGGCCTCTTTATACCGTCGCCTGCCATGACGACCTCAGCGCCAACGACCTGACCGGACGCTACATCATCAAGGGCGATGAGGTGGAATGGATTGACGGCCCTCTCCTGATGGCCGTGCGCGAAGGCGGCATCGCCTATCTTGACGAAGTAGTCGAGGCCCGCAAGGACGTCACCGTCGTCATTCATCCTCTGACGGATCATCGGCGGTATCTGCCTGTGGAAAAGAAGGGTAAAATCTTCCATGCGCCGGAAGGATTTATGATGGTCATCAGCTATAATCCCAATTATCAGAGTGTTTTAAAGGAACTTAAGCCCAGCACAAGGCAGCGTTTTATTTCCATCAACCTCGGCTGGCCCGCGGAGGATCTGGAAGTACGGATTGTCAGCCGGGAGGCCGGCGTGGATGATCAAATGTCCGCCAAGCTGGTTCGCGCGGCCAATCGGATACGCAACCTGATTCATCAGGGGCTGGAGGAAGGTGTTTCAACACGGGAGCTGGTATACGCGGGCATGCTGCTCAAGAGCGGCATGCCGGTTCAGGAATCGCTTCGCGCCACCATGATCGAGCCGCTGACCTACGACAGCGACCTGAAAAAGAGCATCGAAGAAGTGCTTAAAAATTATTTCAGCTTTTAGCGGATCGATGAATGCCTAAAGACCGATTCAAAGACAACATCAAGAAAACACACCCCGCCACCGTCGCCGGGTCAGTGAACGAAAATGCAGCCGCTGAACTGATGGCGCGTTTCGGCTCCACCTTTTCTCCCTTCATCGAACGCTTCGGCGAGGAAGGCATCGATTCCATCCTGACACCAGTCACCCGGATCGCCGAAAATGACAGTCAGACGGCTCTCCTCCTTCTGGGAAAGGTGCCGGACATAGTTGACGGGCTTCTGCCCGCAGGCGAAGAAATGGTCCTCAGTGTCTTTGACATGGCAAATCAGGTGGTCCCCTACGGAGCTCCTCTTGCGGCGCGCTTTCTCGAAATCAGCCCGGCACTGATTTCTGAAAATAATTTTGAGACCTTAACGCAAACCGCCGCCCTGGCATGCAGTATCGCTCAAATCGACATCCGGACAGCGATGTGTGTTCTTACGGAAAGCCCGGCGATCATCCACAGGGTCGGCTTTGAAGGCCTGCGCAGGGTCGCTTCCTTCGGAGCGGCAATTGCCCGCCACAGTTGGGCTCATTCGATCAGGGTCCTTGAAGAAAGCCCGAACCGGATCGACAAGATGACACAAGCCGGCGCGGATATAGCTTCAGCGCTTGCTGTTTATCAACTGGCAACAGTGATAGCCCAGGACAACTGGAATATCGCCATGGAACTCGTGGCGAAAGCTCCGGACATTACCAAACGATTAACCGACCGTGGCCGGCCAGACCTGCTGGCCGTACTTTACGACCATGCCGCCAGGACAACACCCTTCGGCGCCAGAATGGCTTATACTTTTCTCGACGCAGCCCCCGGTCTGATTGATCGTCTGGGACAAGACGGATTGGAACCGGTCTGGCAATGCGCCCTGGCCATGGCCGCCGACAATCCGGAAAATGCCACGGCTCTGTTGATGAAAAGTCCGGAGATCATTGATCGCCTGCTAACCCGGTTTAATCTTGAGCAGACAGGAAATGTCTATCACCTGGGGCGAGAGCTTTCTGCAGTAAGCTCGTCGGTCGCTCTGAGATTCATCTCCACAAGCATAGAACTTGCCGACCGACTGGATATTGCCGGCCTGCGGCAGATTGCGGATATGGCGGGTCAATTGGCTCGCATTAGCCAACCCGCAGCCATTTCCTTCCTGGATGTCGCCCCGATTATTCTGGACAGGGCCGGCATGGAAGGGTTGACCCAAATCAGCGTCCTGGGAACGGATATCGCAAGGGCAAGCTGGGAAACAGCCTCACGACTCCTTCTGAAAAGCCCCGATCTGATC
Organism: uncultured Smithella sp.; assembly: GCA_964445385.1. Taxonomy (GTDB): domain Bacteria; phylum Desulfobacterota; class Syntrophia; order Syntrophales; family Smithellaceae; genus UBA8904. The sequence continues at coordinate 4,175 of CAYULE010000140.1, read as the reverse complement.
AACCGCATCGGCATCGGCGGGTTAAAGCTGATCGGTGGTATCGCGTCATCGCTTGCTCTTGAGAGCTGGTCTGCCGCCGCCTCGCTTCTTGATAAATGCCCTGCCATCATCGACGGGCTCCTGAAACTGGGCGATACCTCCCTCATCACAAAAGTCTGTCATCTCGGCTCGCGCATTGTACAATACAACGCCCGGATGGCCGTGAGCCTCCTGGATCGCAGCCCCGAGATTATTCGACTGATCGGGTTGGACGGACTGGAAAAGCTGGAAGATTTAGCGCACCAGACAGGCACTGAAAGTTGGACAACCGCTGTCAGCCTGCTGGAAACAAGCCCGCGCATTATCGAACGGCGGGGATATGAGGGATTGATTCAGATTGCCGGCGCGGCCCGTATGGTTGCCCGCCAGAACAATTATGGCGCCGTGAGCCTCCTGGAAAAAAGCCCCGATCTGATCGACCGCCTGCTGAAGCATGGAGATGAGTCGCTGGTCTTTCGCATTTATGAATTTGCCGCTGATGCGGCTTCTACCGATTGGCGGCTGGCAACGACGCTGCTGGAAGAAAGCCCGGCGCTGCTTGACCGGATCGGCGCCGAAGGACTTGTGAAATTGTTTGCCCTGATGATCAGGACCGCCCGCAACAGCGGAAAAATCGCGAAACGCCTGCTGGATGTCAGCCCCGCCGTGATTGATAAAATGGGATTTGAAGGGCTGGAAGTCCTGGTGGAATGCGCCTCAGTCATCGCAGGAAAAGACGGGCAGGCCGCTATTGCCGTAGTCGAGAAGAGTCCCGGGCTCATCGGCAGGCTCGATCACGCAGGCGACAAAGCCATTGCCCCGGGCGTCTATGGTATTACCGCCAGGGTGGCCCGCACAAGCCCTGCTCTTGCCGTAGCGCTTCTCGAAAAAAGTCCCGAATTCATTAACTGGGTGGGATTGGAAGGCTTCGGCATGATCGCGTCGTTTGTCGAAAACACGGCCAAAGACGACGAAGAAAAGGCCCTGTCTTTCCTGACCAGCAATTCTCCCGCCTTCAGCGATTTCATGGAGGGCATCCCCAAGGGGCTGGAGCTCAAAACCATCCGGCATCTCCTGTCCACCTATCTGCGGGCTCTTCTGGGACGTCGTGTGGAAATCGCCGAAGCCGAAACGGTCTATACGGACGGACGGAAAATCTATCTCCCCAAACGGATCAAGGATTTTCAGGACAAAGAAGACAACTTCAAACTCTACAAGGTCTCCGCCACCCATCAGGAGGCCCATCTGGAATACGGGAGTTTTGAATTTGATATCTCCAAGATGGCGGAAGCTATCCCGGAAATTGCCGCCCGCTACGGGACCCGCAAAGAAGATGAAGAGCAAAGCGACATCGACCGTTTTACCCACCTGTTTCCGGAAACGGATCTGGCGCATGATCTCTTTAATCTGCTGGAGGACTTCCGGATTGAAGGCATTCTCAAACGGGAGTACCCTGCCCTGGGCAAAGATATTTTAGCCATGAACCGCCATATGACGGCCAAGCGCCGCTCGCCGCAAAAAATGACCAACCCCAAACAGCGAACCATAGAGATGATCGCCCAGAGCCTGATGGCCGAAAAAGTGTTCGACAATACCGATGATCCGGCCATCCCGATTCTCAGGAAGGCTTTGGATCTGTCCTTGACGCTGCGGCAACCGGAATCGGACGTCCACGAGACGGCGCGTCTGGCCACCCGTGTATATTTTATGATCGACAAGGCCTTCAAAGAGCCTTACCGGGCGGTTAAACCTCTGTCCAAACCGCTGGATCAGGACATGGTGTCCCAGAATATCGGGAGCTTCGGCAAGACATCGCAGCAAATCCAGAACCGGCTGCAGGGCCGTCAATCAGCACAGCGCAGCCAATCCGGGTCGCAAGTGGAATCGCAAAGCAATCCGGAAAGCGATACAACGCCCACCCAGACGAGGCCCACGGCAGACCAAGTGGCACAAAGACCCCATCGGACGGGTCATGACCAGCAGAGTTATCGCGCACCGTCCAGTGGCGGCAAACAGGAAGCAGGCAGCGCGAAACAGCATGAAGAAGAAGCAGGCAACGTGGACCCCTCTATGAAATTTGACGCGCCGGAGAAAATCGAGCGGCTGCTGCGGGCCGTTTATCAGGAGAAAGGGATAACGCCTAAAGAAATCGAACGGCGGCTGGAATCTTCAAGTCCGAATGATGTTTTTCTTTTTTTGCGCAGCCTCGAGGCTTTCCTGGATAAAAAGACGGAGTTGCAAAGCGAACAGGGAACGTCTCTGTACGACGAATGGGGAGAAGATCTGCACGATTACCGCAGCAACTGGACCAGAATCCGCGAACAGACCCATTCGGGAACCTCTCTTGCTTTTTATCGTGAAACGACCGACCGCCACGCGGGGCTCTTAAAAAAGATCCGGCGGGAATTCCAGATGCTCAAACCGGAAGGCTTCATCAGACTCAAACGCCAGTATGACGGCGATGATATTGATCTGGATGCCGTGGTGGAATTTATGGTGGACCGCAAAGCGGGAATCGCACCTTCTGAGAAGAACTACACCCTCATTCAGAAAAGAAGGCGCGACATCGCCGTGGCCTTTCTTGTCGACATGAGCCGCAGCACCAGAGGCGCGACGATTGAGCGCGAGAAGGAATCCCTGATCATCATGTCGGAGGCTTTAAACGAGGTCGGCGATGCCTTCGCCATTTATGGTTTTTCCGGAGACAACCGCGACAACGTTGATTACTACCGCATCAAGGATTTCGACGATCCCTATGATGATCGGGCCAAGAAAAGAATTTCCGCCATTGAGGACCATTTTGAAAACCGCGATGGCACGGCCATTCGGCATACGCTAAGTAAGCTCAGAAAGCGGTCGGAACGAACGAAGCTGATTATTCTTTTGAGCGACGGTAAACCCGTGGACAAAGAATATTCTGGAACCTACGCGATTGAAGACACACGGATGGCCCTGAAAGAGGCCCAGCACTTCGGCATCAAGACCTTCTGCATCACGGTGGACCGGACCGCCGCGGAATATCTGCCCCGCATGTACAGTCACAGCAGTTGGACGGTCATCGATGATGTGGTCAAACTTCCCGAAAAGATTACCCGGATCTACCGGATGCTGACGGCGTGAAGCATTCCCCGGCTCAAAGCAGGGAAAGTTGCGGTCCATTTTTCCCAGCTGGAAAACTTGATCGTATCTTTTGGCTTTTTCATGCACAAAACCACTAACAATATAATAGACTTAAGCCTATGTTTGTTTTTGTGCCGATTTATCGGATATATAGACTGCCTGTATCCGGATCGTCGGTTATTGGACGACGATTATCGTTTAAATTTCTTGAGAATAGACCACAATACTGGTATGAAAGCGCAGCATTAAGAAAATTTATTTTAAGGATGGTTATTTATGTTAAACCCAAATTTTAGTTCCGGCCCCTGCAGCAAGAGGCCAGCGTGGAATATCGACGCGCTGAAGAGCGCGCCGGTCGGCCGCTCACACCGTTCCGCGTTGGGAAAAGAAAGAATCGTCAAAGCTACTAATGATACACGAAAAATATTAAATATTCCGTCAGATTACCTTGTGGGCATTCTGCCGGCTTCCGATACCGGCGCTTTTGAATGTGCGATGTGGTCGCTTTTAGGCCCCAAACCGGTTACCGTCCTGGTCTGGGAAAGTTTCTCCGAAGGCTGGGCAACAGACATCAATAAACAGCTTAAACTCAATCCCACCATCATCAAAGCGGATTACGGCAAGCTTCCCGATCTTTCTAAAGTGGATTGGAAAAGTGATGTTGTTTTTGTCGCCAACGGGACGACCAGCGGCGTAAGAATTCCGAACTGGGACTGGATTCCCGCCGACCGGGAAGGGCTGTCGCTCTGCGACGCCACCAGTTACACCTTTGCCAATGATGTTGACTGGAGCAAAATCGACGTTTTAACCTTTTCATGGCAGAAATGTCTGGGCGGCGAAGCCGCGCACGGCATGATGGTTCTCAGCCCCAAAGCCATTGCGCGCCTGGAATCTTACACGCCACCCTGGCCGATGCCGAAAATTTTCCGCCTGAAAAAAGGCGATAAAATCAACAAGGCGATTTTTGACGGAGACGTCATCAATACCCCTTCTATGCTTTGCGTGGAAGACTATCTGGACGCCCTGGATTGGGCCGG
>CAYULE010000139.1:0-6731 GCA_964445385.1 uncultured Smithella sp. | reverse complement strand
GTCATTTCTTTTCCTCCGTTTTAACGTCAAGTAAACTGTTAGGCTCTTATTTTTGCACCCGTCAGTCGGACAGTGTTGTGCACAATTTTGTCATGAATAGCATTAATTTCCGTATCTGTTAAAGTCCTGTCAAGAGCGCGATAGGAAAATCTCAAACCCAGACTTTTTGTTTTCTCGTCGAGACCTTTTCCAGCGTATATATCAAATATTACCACATTTTCAAGCAAATCTTCATGTTGGCTTAAAACAATTTCCAGCATCTTTTCCGCTTCCATAGAGTCTGGTATGACAAAAGCAACATCACGCTGGACCGCCGGAAATTTGGATATTTCTTTGTAACTGATGCGCCTGTTGATCTGTTTCTCTAAAATATCAACATTAATTTCAAATAGATATGCACTACTCTTGATATCCATTTTCTGCATCACTTCCGGATGTGCCTGGCCTAAGTAGCCTATCTTTGTCTCATTGACATACAAACCGCAGGATTGACCGGGATGTAAAAAAGGTTCTGATATTTCGGCACGATATCTACATTGATCCAGTTTCAGATCATAAAATACATTTTCCAGAGAACCTTTAAGATCGTAAAAATCAACATTCGCCTTTGATCCCCAAAGGTCTTCCGATGATTTTCCGGTTAAAATCCCGGCCAGGATATTCTGTTCTTCAGGCAGTTCGCCTGCCTTGCGCGCTAAAAACACTCGTCCCATTTCAAAGATCTTTAAATTGAAAGACGCATTGTTAATGTTTTTCTTTAGGGTTTCCAGCAATCCATAGGCCATTGTTGTGCGCATGACCGACTGCTCTTCCGTCAGAGGATTCTTGATAACCACAAAATTGCGTCGCGCATCGAACGGTGGCAAACCTAGATAATCAACCGAGGCTGGCGTTGTAAAACTGTAATTGATGATTTCTGAATAGCCGTTTCCGATCATCAATTGACGGATTTTTTCCTCCATGTCGAGGCGGGGAATCACCGCCAGCTCTGTGACCGAGACGGCAGGCAGTGTTGTAGGGACGCGATCATAGCCGTAAAGCCGCACCACCTCTTCGATCAGGTCAATCTCTCTTTCAATGTCCACACGAAATGTCGGTGGCGTCACCAGATACTTTCCCTTACCCTGCTGATGTACGATCATGCCGATGCTCTTCAGGATGCGCACAACGTCTTTGGCCGCAATGGACGTACCGATCATTTCACGGATTCGGTCCAGCCGCAGGGGAATATTTTCCACAACCGCAATTTTCCGCGGGTATTCATCAATGTAGTTTTTACAGATAGAACCACCGGAAAGCTCGGCAATCAATTGTGCCGCACGATTAAGCGCCCGAATCACGCCTTCCGGGTCAATGCCTCGTTCGAAACGAAAAGCGGCATCCGTCGGCATCGCCAGGCGGCGGGACGAACGGCGAATGGATGACGGTCTGAAATAAGCGCTTTCCAGAAAAATAACTTGTGTATCTTCCTTAACTTCAGAATTAAGCCCCCCCATGATGCCACCGATAGCGACAGGCTTTTTGCCGTCGCAAATTAACAAAGTATTATCGGGGAGGATACGGCTTTTCTCATCGAGTGAAACAAATGCTTCACCCGCATTTGACTTACGCACAACGATCCGTCCCTCTTCCAGGAAACGAAAATCGAAAGCGTGCAGCGGCTGTCCCATTTCGAGCATGACGAAGTTTGTCACATCCACAACATTATTGATCGCACGCAAACCGGCCGCTTCCAGCCTTGTTTTCATCCAGACCGGAGAGTCACCGATTTTAACGTTTTTAATCATCCGGGCTGAATATCGCGGACAGAGTTCCGCATCCACAATGGATACTGAAGAAAGCGAAGAAATGTCTTCAGCTGATTCTTTGATTTTGATGGCCGGCATTTTAATTTTCTTACCGGTTAGAGCAGCAACTTCACGGGCCATACCGATCATACTCAGACAATCGGAACGGTTCGGGGTAATGCTGACATCCAAAACTGTATCGCCGAGATTCAGAGCCGCCTCCAGTGGAGCGCCCAGCGCAAGGTGTATTGGTAATTGCATAATGCCCGATGCGTCTTCACCGATTTCCAGTTCCGCCTCAGAGCAAAGCATGCCGTCGGACTTCTCGCCGCGCAACACCGTTGACTTGATCGTATACCCGCCGGGAATGACCGCTCCAACTTTCGCCAGAGGGACCACATCGCCGGCCTTTATGTTTTTCGCTCCGCAAACAACCGGATAGGTCGTGGTTCCGTCCGTCACATCGCACAAAGACAGTTTATCCGCTCCCGGATGCGGCCTGACAGATAAAATTTTAGCGACCACGACGCCGGAAAACTTGTGGGCGATCGTTTTGATCTCATCGACTTCCAGACCGGCCATCGTTAACCGATCTGCCAGTTCGGAAGCTGTTAATTCCAGATCAATATAATCTTTAAGCCATTTAAGACTAACGAGCATGAGATAAAGCTCTCCTAGAATTGTTTAAGGAATCGAATATCGTTTTCAAATAAGAGACGAATATCAGTAATACCGTATTTCAGCATGGCAATGCGTTCCAGGCCGAGACCAAAGGCAAACCCGGAATAAACGTCCGCATCGTAACCAACATTTTTAAAAACGGCGGGATCGACCATACCTGAACCCAATATTTCCAGCCAGCCGCTCTGTCCGCAGACACGGCAACCTTTGCCCTGACACATGACACAGCGAATATCGACTTCCGCCGACGGTTCTGTAAAAGGAAAAAAACTGGGACGGAAACGTAAGGTCGTTTCATCACCGAAAACTTTTTTGAGAAAAGCGGTCAGAATGCCTTTCAGATCGGCAAAACTGACGCCGCGATCCACCAGCAATCCTTCTATTTGATGAAACATCGGTGTGTGGGAAACATCGGAATCCGGCCGGTAAACACGCCCCGGCGACAGAATGCGTACAGGAGGTTTCACTTTCTCCATAATCCTGACCTGGACCGGAGAGGTATGGGTTCTGAGAACCATGTTTTCTTCGATGTAGAAGGTATCCTGCATATCTCGGGCAGGATGGTCCTTGGGCATGTTGAGCGCTTCAAAGTTGTAATAGTCCAACTCAACTTCCGGACCTTCCACAACCGAAAAACCGAAAGAAGCGAAAATATCACAAATTTCACGGCGGATTTGAACAACAGGGTGAATTCTGCCCGGGTGAATACTTCTGCCCGGCAGTGTAACATCTATTTTTTCTCTGGCCAGAGTTTCTTCTTTTTTACCCTGCGTTCGTTGCTGTAGAGCCTCTTCAATCTTTGTTTCCAGAAGAACTTTTACTTCATTGCAGCGCTTGCCGAAGAGAGGCTTTTCCTCAACCGGCACCTGGGAAATATTTCTTAACAGAGCGGTGAGCAGACCCTTGCGGCCCAGATATTTTGTTCTCACAGCCAGAATCAAATCTTCCGTACCGGCTTTTTCCAGTTCGGCAAGAGCTTCTTTTTCCAGCTGTTGAATATCCGCAATCATGCCGCCTGCTCGCCTTTGGCCACTGCTACGATCTTAGCGAACCCCTGGGGATCGTTAACAGCCAGTTCGGCCAGTATCTTGCGATCCAGCGCGATATCCGCTTTCTTCATGGCATCCATGAGGCGGCTGTAAGAAATATTGTTCAGCCGGGCGGCGGCGTTGATACGCGCTATCCATAACTGACGAAACTCTCTTTTACGGCCCCTGCGATCACGATACGCATAGCTCAACGCCTTGTGGACAGCTTCCGTGGCGGTTCTGAGCAAACGGCTGCGAGCGCCAAAGAAACCCTTAGCTCTCTTCAATATTGATCTTCTTTTCTTGCTGGCGTTAACGCCTCTTTTTATCCTCGACATTGCTTTTTACTCTCCTGTAATAATAAATGCTTCTATGACACCTGCGATCTATAGATAAGGAATCAGCCTCTTGATAGCGCTTTCATTGGCCGAGTGCACCAGACTGGATTTCCTTAAAGCTCTTTTTCTTTTCGTCGTCTTTTTTGTGAGGATGTGGCTGGCAAAAGCCTTACTGCGCTTCACCTTACCCTTGGCAGTAATCGAAAAGCGTTTGGCAGCTCCTCTGTGTGTTTTCATCTTTGGCATATCATCACCTCTTTTTTATTCTCATTTATTTATTTTTTGGGTGAAACAATCATGACCATGTTCCGGCCTTCCAGGCGTGGTTCCTGATCCATGACGCATTCATCAACCAGCGCGGCTTTAATCTGGTCCATCAATTTACGGCCGATTTCGGTAAAGGCGATTTCACGCCCCCGGAACATCATCGATACTTTCACTTTGTCGTGTTGTTCTAAAAACTTTTTGATATGTTTTATTTTCGTCTGCAAATCATGCGCTTCCGTTTTGGGCCTTAAACGGATTTCTTTCACATGAATGACCGTCTGGCTTTTTTTAGCGTCGTGGATTTTTTTACTTTGCTTGTAACGGTATTTTCCGTAATCCATTACTTTACAGACGGGCGGCTCGGTATTGGCTGATACTTCCACTAAATCCAGACCGACTCTTTCCGCATTGGCAATCGCTTCATCCAGCGAAATAACACCCAGCGGCTGTCCTTCTTCGTTAATGACCCTGACAGTAGCCGACTTTATTTCTCTGTTGATTCTTAAATCCTTAGCTATACGACACCTCCTGATACAATCTCATAAGACCCTACTTCTTTTTTTCACACATTTCCTGCACTAAAGCAATAAATTGTTCAACCGGCAACGCGCCGAGATTCTGGCCGTCGCGGACACGTGGCGCAACCGTTCCAGCTTCCATTTCCTTATCGCCGATGACCAGCATGTATGGAATTTTCTGCATCTGCGCCTGACGGATCTTATAACCTAATTTTTCATTATCAAAATACTTCTCACAACGGATGCCGGCATCGATTAATCGGGTATATACCGTCTGGGCATAAGGAATGTGCTTATCCGTCACGGTCAATAAAACACACTGTGTCGGCGCCAGCCATACGGGAAAGGCTCCCGCGTAATGTTCGATGAGGACACCCATGAATCGTTCAATCGCGCCCAGAATGACCCGATGCAGCATGACCGGCCGGTGTTTTTCGCCGTCCGCGCCGATGTAACTGAGATCAAATCGTTCCGGCAGTGTAAAATCGCACTGGATCGTCGCGCATTGCCATTTTCTTTTCAAAGCATCCTTGAGTTTAAAATCGATTTTCGGCCCGTAAAAAGCCCCGTCGCCTTCATTAACGTCATAAGTGATGTTGTTGTCTTTCAGAGCGTTTTCCAAAGCATAGGTGGCCAGTTCCCAATCCGCATCTGAGCCGATGGAATGTTCAGGCCTGGTGCTTAATTCGACTTCATATTCAAAACCGAAAATACCCATCGCATAATTGACAAAATCAGCAATAGCACGGATTTCAGAGTTAAGCTGTTCAGGCATGCAGAGAATATGAGCGTCATCCTGCGTGAATTGGCGAACACGCATCAATCCGTGCAACACACCGGTTTTTTCATGACGATGAACCGTACCCAACTCAAAATACCGAAGCGGCAAATCCCGGTAACTGCGAATCTTTGATTTATAAATCAGCATATGGGCAAGGCAGTTCATTGGCTTAATACCGTATGTCTGCTCATCCACTTCTGTAAAATACATATTTTCACGATAATGATCAAAGTGACCGGATTTCTTCCATAAATCAACCTTGAGAATCTGGGGGCCCATGACCATATCGTAACCGCGTTTCAAGTGCTCTTTTCTTTCCCATTCTTCAATAAGATATCGCAGCAACATGCCTTTGGGATGGAAGATAACCAATCCCGCTCCTGCTTCGTCGTTGACCTGAAACAGATCCAGTTCCCGACCCAAACGCCGGTGATCTCTTTTTTTGGATTCTTCCAGTAAATTCAGATAATCGGCCAGCGCCTGTTCATCGGCAAAACCGGTGCCGTAAATGCGCTGAAGCATTTTGTTTCTCTCATCACCACGCCAATAAGCTCCCGCAACACTCAGCAGTTTGAACGCTTTAATTTTTCCCGTTGACGAAATGTGTGGCCCGCGGCATAAATCGATATAATCCCCGTCTTGATAGAGACTGACAACAGAAACGTCCGCCGGCAGGTCACGAATGAGCTCAACTTTATAAGTTTCGCCTTTCTGCGTGAAAAGTTCAATGGCCTTGTCGCGAGGCAGTTCTTCACGAACAAAAGGATAATCAGCTGCGACAATTTCTTTCATCCGCTTTTCAATCTTTTCAAAATCGTCCAGCGTAAAGGTTTCGGAATATTCAAAATCGTAGTAAAAGCCATCTTCAATAGATGGTCCGATCGTGACTTTGGCGCCTTTAAATACATCCTGTACAGCCTGCGCCATGACATGAGAGGTACTATGTCGCAAGATGGAAAGGCCATCTTTCGATGAAATGGCGATCGGCTCTACCGTTGAGTCTTCTTGCAGGACAAAACTCAAATCAACAGAGATACCGTTGACTTTGGCGGCAACAGCAGAATCGAGCGCATTTTTTTGCCAGCCCCCAATCACTTCGCTCAGGGTTACACCTGTTGAAAATGTTTGCTCATTTTTATCCGGAAAAATAACTTTTATACTCATCATACTACTCAGTAAGCCTAATATTACAATTCTACTTCATTTTAAAAGGGCATCACCATTTTTGCTGATGCCCTTTTCTTTATTGGCATTTACGGCATATGCTCGTTCATTAAAAAATGGTAGGCAAGCAGGGATTTGAACCCTGGACATCCACCGCGTCAGGATGG
>CAYULE010000138.1:0-6907 GCA_964445385.1 uncultured Smithella sp. | reverse complement strand
TGTAAAGTAAAAGAATCTGATCGGCGTTTTGCGCGGCCAGATTGACATCGTGGGTTACAAACACGACGGTCAGCTTCTCCTCTTGGTTCAGTTGGCGCAGCAGCAACAGAAACTGGGCCTGATGTTTCAAATCCAGAAAAACAGTGCTTTCATCCAACAGCAGAATTTTCGGTTCCTGCGCCAGCGCGCGGGCAATCAGCACGCGCTGCCTTTCACCGGCGGAGAGTTCATTGAAACGGCAGTGAGCGAACGGCAGCGAATCTGTTTTGGCCATCGCCTCGTGAGCAATTCGATAATCTTTTTTGTCTTCAAACGCCAGAGAACTCAAATGAGGGAACCGTCCCATCAGGACAATTTCCTCCGCGAAAAAGGAAAAAGCGGCCTGCGACTCCTGGGGAACAATGGCAACCATGCGGGCAATCTCCTGACGCGACCATCGGCGTGTATTTTTATCCTCAATGAGCACCTGGCCGGTATTGGGAAAAAGCGTGGCGTTAAGAATTTTCAGCAGCGTGGTTTTACCGGAACCGTTGGGTCCGATCACCGCAACAATCCGCGCTTCGTCAAGGGTAAACGAAACATCGTCTAAAACGGGTTTATCCGTGTAACGAAAAGAAACATTTTGCGCGCAAATAATCGACATTAACCGCGGCCCTTCCTTCTCATGAGAAAAATAAAATAAGGCGCGCCGCAAAGAGCGGTGATCACACCCACCGGTAATTCCGCGGGCGCGAGAATGATCCGCGCCAGCGTATCGGCAACCACCATGAAAGAAGCGCCAAAGAGCGCCGCCGCAGGTAACAGCAATCGATGGTCAGAGCCGAAAACCAGGCGCATCATATGCGGCACCATAATGCCGACAAAGCCGATGATCCCGGCAAGCGATACGGCCACAGCCGTGATCAGCGACGTTACCATCAGTAAAATGTATTTCGTTCGCTTCACATTGACACCCAGATGCAGAGCGGTTTCCTCACCCTGCACCATCAGGTTCAGTTTGCGCGCCTGCGCGTAAAGCATGACAAACCCGATCAACAGACACAGGGCGGCCAGGGTGATTTCTTTCAAGGACGCACTGGAGAGGTCACCCATCAGCCAGAAGCTGATACTGTGCAACTCCATGCTGTTGACAATGGAAAGAGCAAAAAGAATCGCGGCGGAAAAAAAAGCATTGACCACGACACCGGCCAGAAGCAGCGAGTTATCCAGCAGCATGCCTCTTGAACCGCCCGCTACAATAAAAACCAGAAAGACCGTAATCAGCGCGCCGCAAAACGCCAGAAACGGCACGCCCAGATAAAAAGATCCCGCGCCCAGAACAATCCCGATAATCGCACCCAGGGCCGACCCTCCGGAAATGCCCAGCACATAAGGATCGGCCAGCGGATTGCGCAAAAGCGCCTGAAAAACAACACCGCCCAATGACAAAGACGCGCCGACAATCCCGGCAAACAAAATCCGCGGCAGGCGCACGGAAAATAAAATCAGTTCTTGTTCGGAGGGTACGGCTGCTTCCCCGGAAAGCTTACCCGCCATGGCTCCGACCACATCCGTAAAAGCGATGGGGATCGCACCCAGGCAAAGCGCGGCAAGGCTGAGTATCACCAGCAATACGAGCAAAAGCGTGCTGATTCGAAACACGCGCGATAAGGTCACCCGGCGATAAATAGGAAGTTCCTCCTTCGGAATTTGCCACAAAAATATTTTGCCAGTTAAATATTAGATTCGGCGGGAAATTGCAAACAGGTAAATAAAAATGGAAATTTCCTCTTTCTGCCGGCGGGGGCCGGCAGATCGCAAATTGCTATTCGTCGGTCGCCTGCTTCATGATTTTCTTGGAAACGCTGACGGAGGTCTTCCTGGGAGCCAGACGATTACTGAAAGCTAACAGGGAATTCCAGCTTCCGGCAACAACCGACAGCTTCTTCGCGAAAAGAGCATGCACGCCGATTTCGGCAACTTTCCGGGACTTCATACGATTGCTTTTCGCCCAGAGCCCCTCCTTTTTTTCTCGAAGCCCCTCAACACCGACCACATCAAAAAAGTTCGTGTCCGTGGGGCCCGGCGATAAACAGGTGACTGCAACATTATAATCTTCCAGCTCTTTGGCCAGCGCCTCGGAAAAACTGAGCACATAACTTTTTGTCGCGCCATAAACCGCGAGATAGGGCGTGGGCTGATAGGCCGACGTGGAAGCGATATTCAGAATATAGCCTTTTTGCTTCTTTTTCATATCCCTGCCGAAGCGAGAGCACATCTCCGTCAACGTGGTTACATTCAGTTGAATCATTTCTTCCACTTTGAGCATGTCCATGTCCGTATGTTCACCGGCTATGCCAAAGCCGGCATTATTCACCAGTATGTCAATCTGGATTTTCCGGGAAACCGTTTCTTCATAAACCCTGCGAACAGAGGAAGGTTGGGCCAGATCAATGGACATCGTTGTCACGGTAATGCCGTAAAGGTCTTCCAACTTTTTCCCGGTGCCTTCCATCTTTTCCCGATTGCGACTCGCCAGGAAAAGATTATAACCCTTTTCGGCAAAAATATGAGCAAAATCATTACCAATTCCCGATGTCGCACCGGTAATCAATACCGTCTGTCTTGTCACTTCCATAGCATCCCCGGCTTATTTTTTATCAATTTTGACAAAGTCGGTCATTTCCTGCCATAAAGAGGCATCGGCGACAAAAGGCCAGTCGTTATGGCCCGCCCCCCGGATAACCCACATGCGCTTCCTGCCTTCGGGAAGTGACGCGTACAAGTTATGGGCGTGTTTGATGGGAAGGATTTCGTCGCGCTCGGCGCCGACCACGGAAATATTTCCCTTAAATGTCTGCAAATTTCCGATACTGTCATATTTGTCGGTTAACAGCATATTCACCGGCAGAAAGGGGAACAGGGATTTGGCAACCAAAGCCAGCGTATCCCACGGTGTAATCAGGATAATCCCGTCAACGGGAATTTTTGTTTGTTTGGCGACAGCAGCGGCAACACCGCAGCCGAGCGATTCTCCCAGAAGATAAAACGGTCCTCCGTATTGTTCGTGGGCAAGACGAACCGTTTCCAGGGCATCGGCGACAAACGGTTTTTCTCCCACTTTGCCCGGACGGCCGCCATACTGCGGATATTCAGCCAGCAGAACCCGGAAACCGAGCGTAATCAGTGGTTCCAGATAGAAACCCCTGTCAAAAGCCGTACCGCCGTTACCATGAAAAATCACAATCGTCCCGTGGGGCGCGCGGACATCACCGGCAGCGATTATCCCCCGATAATCCGATGCCGTCGCCTGCCAGAGAGCCATGTTCTCAGCAGCAAGCATTTTTGTGGACGGCCAGTCCGCGTTGGGAAAATAAAGAAATCTGTTTTGCATATTACATCCTCCTAAAACGATGACGATGATCAGAAGCAACCATTGTTTTCTCATGGTAAGCAATCATGAACCTCTCTTTTTCGAATCGTTGATCAAACGTAACATATCTTAATATTTTGTAAAGTAAAATAGTATAATGAAACTAAATAAATAGGTCAGTATTGTCCCTTGCTTCCCGAATAAAAAAAAATCATTTTTATGGCATTAAATTACCGTTTCGGTTAAGTAACTCTCCATGAACACGGATTGGCTACTGGTAAACACACCCGAAGCTGCAAGGCGCGCCGCCGAGCATATACGCCAGGCTTCGATATTAGGTATTGATACGGAATATGATTCATTCAGATATTTCAGGGAAAAACTCTGTTTGATCCAGATTTACGCCCCGACGACTACCTATGTCCTTGATGCAACAGCCGATCTTGATTTGTCCTTTTTAGCCAAACCTTTTAAAAGCAGATCCGTCGTAAAAATTCTGCATGCCGCGGACAACGATATTCGCCTCTTAAAACGAGACTATGGATTCGAATTTCAAAACATTTTTGATACGCATCGGGCGGGAATGCTGCTGGGATTCCGACAGCTCTCGCTGGACAAAATGATTAAAGAATTTTTAGATATTGAGCTGAAAAAAAGCAAGAAAATGCAGCGTTCGCGCTGGGATCATCGCCCGCTGTCTGATGAACAACTCGAATATGCCATACAGGATGTAACCCTGTTGCCGGCGCTCTACGAAAAGCAGCGAAACGACTTACGGGAAAAGGGATTGGAGGCCGCCGCCAGGGAAGCTTTTTCAAAAATTGCTACGGCCATCTGGCAGGAAAGAACTTTCGACCGGCGTGGCTACTCCAAGATCAAGGGATACTATTCGTTTGAGCGCAAACAAAAAGAATTGATCAAAAAGCTCTATGCCTGGCGTTTTGAAAAAGCCAAAGAGGCGGACTGCGCCGTCTTCATGTTCCTGCCGGATGAAAAACTGGCCGAACTGGCGCAAAACAAGGACAGTCTTCAGGAAATTCTATCCCCAGAAAAATACAGACGCTATGGAAGCGACCTCGAACAGATTCTTGACGGAAGCGCCAACTGAATACATCAGACGTTATTTGACTTCAATAATTCTTTGCCGGCTTGATTGAAATCCAATGCGACACGGGAACGGGGGAATTTGCAGACTGGTATTTCCTGTCTCAGAATGGTTTTCGGTACCATGTCATCCTGCCGGATATTTCCCAGCCAGGAGAGGGGAAAACCCAAAAAGCGCTTTGTGATGGTATCGATATTTTTAAATATGGACGCGCCTTCCTTGTTGTCTGCAACATTATTGGTAATGATGCTGAAAGATTGCCGGCCAAAGACCTGAAACATGACTTTAACCATCGCGTAGGCGTCGGTCAGGCTGGTTAATTCACGGTTGATCACAATAATATTCTGCTGAGCCAACAGATTGAACTGTAAAACAACTTCCGCGATGCCCGCACCCGTATCCAGCAGGATCACATCATAACCTTCAAGCTCCAGCATCATCTCCTTGATCATTTGAATTTTTTCAAACAAAAGCTGCGCCATTTCACGAATGCCGGAACTGGCGGGAATCAGGTCAAACCCGCCCGATGTCGGCATAATGACATCCCGCAGATGCAGCTCGCCGAAGACAACGTCTTTAAGAGAAAGCGAAGGATTGATGCCCAGCATGATGTCGATATTGGCCAAACCCAGATCGCAATCGACCACCAGAACTTTTTTACCCTGCCGGACCAGTGTTGCGGCCAGATTAGTGGTAATAAATGTTTTACCGACACCGCCTTTACCGCTGGTCAGTGACACGATCAAAGTTTTTTGTTTTGTTGTCACCTTTTCCCCTTTGCCGGTTGTCGGACATGCTGCTTTTGCGTGGAGGGCTGAAAGATGTGGTATAAAATTTCTTTTTCGGCCCATGTTACCGCTTTGGAATCGGGTATTTCAATATCGGGATGAACAATTTTCCCTTTTCCCGTTTTCTTTGCCTGATATAATAACTGATCGACCCGGTGCACAAATTCCTGTGCGGTCAGTTTGCTCGTTGCAATAAACTCATCAACCCCGATTGAGGAAGAAACCGGCAGGCTCATTTCATCCGCAACCTGCAAAAAGAGCTTATGCCAGCGTTTTGCGATGATAATACCATCTCTCAGAAAAGTGGCGGGAAGAATAACAGCAAATTCATCGCCACCGAAGCGACAGGCAAAATCCGTGGGCCGGATATGAGCGTTGATCTGGCGGCACATTTTAATCAGAAACTCGTCACCCTTGGTATGTCCCAGTGTGTCGTTTACGATTTTAAAGTTATCCAGATCGATAAAAATCAGACAGAAAGACTCGCCGGTTCTTTGCGCGCGCGCAATTTCAATCGTCAACTGCTTGTTAAAAAAACGTTTATTATAAAGGCCGGTTAATTCATCGGTGACGCTCAGAGATTTTAAATGGCGGTTATCTTTTTCCAGCAGCAAAAGACGCTGCAGAAGATCGTCCTGCGGTTGGAAACGGAAGCCCTGAGAAAATATCTTGGCCCGGTGCGCGGCAGGAAGATCATCCGTCGCAATTAAAAATAATTCCGCCAGCCGATCTTTCGGCGCCGCTTTTTTTTTGGCCGCTGATTCTGCTTTTTTTAAAATTTCGTGAATGGTTAAGGGGTGGGTTGATGAGGGGCGCGATGCGGTTATTTTTACAGGCTTCATACGTGAATTCGTCCGGAATCATCAAAAGAAACTGTGTTATTAAATGGTGCCGAAGCCGGGATTTGAACCCGGACGAGCGGTGCTCACCACCCCCTCAAGATGGCGTGTCTACCAATTTCACCACTTCGGCAACAAATAAATATTCGATATCCGTACCGCATTCCCGTTGATATCTTCTTAAAAAGCCCTGAGCTTTCAGGTTTGCGGATTATGAAAAGAACAAATCTTACTTCGCTGCCGGCGCCGGTGGATTGGCTGTACCGGGCACCTTTGCCGGTGCAGCCGGCGGTGCTGCGGGTTTCGGCGCAAACGGAACCGATTGTTTGGTCACAGGCGTTGATACCCCGTCCATTACACCCGAAGTCCTTCTTGATGCCGTATAAGTCAGGGTGATTGACGTCAGCATGAAGATGATCGCTACCGCCGCCGTCATTTTTCCCAGAAAAGTACCCGCGCCGCTGGAGCCGAAAACGGTTTGGCTGGAACCGCCGAAAGCAGCGCCCATATTTGCGCCCTTGCCTGCCTGCAGCAAAACAATTAATATCAAAGTAATACAGGCTAAAACATGGATAATGGTTAACAATATTGTCATCTTTTACGTCCTTTTTTATCTAAGATTATTCTCAATAATAAACCGGGTACATATCACCAGCGGATATTTTATTCAACGCTTCTTTTTTCACAAGACCAGCGACGAATTAACTAATAAAAACAAATGCATTTTAATTAAGAAATCCATTCAACCCGATGCCTGCTATTCAAAGGCGGGCGGATCATATCCAAATGACGGGAAATCGTCAACTTTTTTCTTTTGGGCCGG
>CAYULE010000137.1:0-6991 GCA_964445385.1 uncultured Smithella sp. | reverse complement strand
CCGGTAGGCCGAATAAAGATCATCTAAAACTTTTTGAAAATCAGACTCAATCCTGCGGATTTCGCCAATCTTCCGGACGATCTCGATGGCCAGAATCTCGCGTTTCTGGTTGAGCAGATCGTAACCCTCATAGGCAAAAGCCAGGTCTTCCTTGAGCTTCCGTAATGATGATTTTGTCGGGGGCAGTTCGATCTTCGGCATTAGACGCCCTCCGCCTGCGGCATGTAGTATCGCTGAATATCTTCCCGGGCGATTCGGTACAGCTCATCGCGAGGCAGCAGCGAGAGCATCCGCCAGCCAATATCCAGTGTCTGCTCGATGGAACGGTTTTCCTCATAAGCCTGGCGTAAGAATATTTCTTCAAATGCCGTTCCGAATTTCAGATAAATTTTATCAAGGTCGGAAAGCTCTTCTTCACCCACAATCGCCGCCAGGGCCCGAATGCGCTTGACTTTCGCATAGGAGGCAAAAAGCTGGGCCGCAACCTGGCCATGGTCTTTACGGGTTCGTCCTTCACCGATGCCATCCTTCATCAATCGGGAAAGGGAAGGCAGGCCGGCAATAGGCGGATAGATTCCCTTGTTGAAAAGCGCCCGCTCCAGCACGATCTGGCCCTCGGTGATATAACCGGTCAGGTCCGGCACGGGATGAGAAATATCGTCACTCGGCATGGTGAGGATCGGCACCTGGGTAATCGAGCCCTTGCCTCCCTTGAGTCGTCCGGCACGTTCATATACAGAGGCCAGATCGCTGTAGAGGTAACCGGGATAGCCTTTGCGTGAGGGGATCTCACCGCGCGAACTGGAGAGCTCCCGGAGGGCTTCGCAGTAATTCGTCATATCCGTCAGGATCACGAGGACATGCATGCCCTCCTCGAAGGCCAGATACTCGGCCAGCGTCAGCGCCGTCCGGGGTGTGACAAGGCGTTCAATGGAGGGCGAGTCGGCAAGGCTCAGGAAGATGGCGGAATGGGTGAGTACGCCCGACTCCTCCAGCGAATCGATAAAGAACCGGGCCACATCAAATTTTACTCCCATGGCGGCGAAGATGACCGTGAACTCTTCCTCGGCGGAAAGGATCTTTGCCTGCCTCGCTATCTGGGCGGCAATACGGTTATGCGGCATGCCGCTGCCCGAGAAGATCGGGAGCTTCTGACCACGGATCAGGGTGTTCATCCCGTCAATCGCGGATATCCCGGTTTGAATAAAGTCTCTCGGATATTCCCTGCTCCACGGATTGATCGGCAGGCCGTTTACATTCATCATCCTGTCCGTAATCACCTGCGGCGCGCCGTCAATCGGTCTGCCGAGGCCATCGAAGACCCTGCCCAGCATGTCGCGATCCACGGGAATCTCCAGCGCCCGTCCCACAAAGGTGACTCTGGTTCCCTTCACCGAGAGCCCGCTTGTCCCTTCAAACACCTGGACCACGGCTCTTTGTTCATCCACTTCCAGCGTCTGGCCGATGCGTATTTCACTGGAGGCGTCACGGATCTCCACAATGTCGCCGTAACCGACACCCTTGATTCCATCAACGAAAATCAAGGGCCCGGAAATTCCTGAAAGGTTCGTGTATTCAATTTCTGCCGGCATTTCACACCCCTCGCAACGGCGATTTCAGCGCTGCCAGTCCCTGCTCCAGCCTCTGCACATAGGCATCGATCCTGGCGAGTTCCTGGTTGGGAATTTCAGATTTAAGCCGCACGATTTCCGAGACAATATCCAACGCGGCAATATCCTTGACGGCCACACCGGCACGCACTTGTTCCAGGCCTTTCTTATAAAGGATCAACAAGCTCGCCAGGATTTTCAGCTGCTTCTCCGGGCTGCAGAATTTATCCTGAGGATCGAAAGAGTTCTGCTGCAAAAAGGCGTTCTTGATCATTTCGGCGCAGAAGAGGATATACTGTTCAGGCGGCGGCAGCGCGTCACTGCCGACCAGTTTCACCACCTGCTCGAGCCGATGATCTTCCAGCAGAATATTCATGACTTCATTTCTGGTGGTCAGCCATTGAGGATCGAGGTTCTTCCACCAGTCCTCAATATCGGTGAGGTATTCGGTATAGCTGTCGATCCAGCTGATCGATGGATAGTGCCTGGCGTCCGCCAGCGTTTTATCCAGCGCCCAGAAGCATCTCACAAACCGTGAGGTGTGCTGGGTGACGGGCTCTGAGAAATCCCCGCCGGGAGGAGAAACCGCGCCGATGATGGTGATGTCGCCGTCTTTCCCCGAAAGTGTTTCCACAAGACCCGCCCTCTCATAAAACTCGGCCAGCCTCGTGCCCAGATACGGCGGAAAGCCTTCTTCCGCCGGCATGTCGCCCAGCCGGCTGGCAAGTTCACGCAGGGCCTCCGCCCAGCGCGACGTGGAATCGGCCATGACGGCTACGCTGTATCCCATATCGCGGTAATACTCCGCGATGGTCACCCCGGTGTAGATGCTGACCTCACGGGCGGGGACCGGCATGTTGGACGTGTTGGCGATCATGACCGTACGCTCGATCAGCGGCCTGCCGTTTCTTTCATCGACAAGTTTCGGAAAGTCCGTCAAAACATCCGTCATCTCGTTGCCGCGTTCGCCGCAGCCGATGTAGACGATGATATCCGCGTTACACCACTTCGCCAGGGCGTGCTGTGTCATGGTCTTTCCTGTGCCGAATCCTCCGGGAATAGCCGCCGTGCCCCCCCGGGCAATGGGAAAAAACGTGTCAATGACTCTCTGCCCGGTAATCAGGGGAATGAAAGGTTTCTTTCTGTTTTTGCCGGGGCGGGGCTTGCGCACCGGCCAGTAGGCGGCAAGCTTCCCGTTAAACGTGCCCGTGCCCGTGTCCACAACAAAGATGTCATCTTCAATCGTGTAAGCCCCGGCGTCGGCGATGCGCGTTAATCTGCCGGAAACGCCGGGAGGAACAAGCACCCGGTGCAGGACAAGCGGGCTTTCCTGAATCTCTCCCACAATACTTCCCTCAGTAACCTCCGCGCCGGATCCAATGAGCGGTTTAAAGTCCCAACGCTTTGCCGTATCCAGGGGAGAGAGTTTAATACCTTTTTTAATATAACTTCCGCACACCTCGGAGATCCCGACAAGGGGCCGCTGAATGCCGTCGTAAATATTGGCAATCAGCCCCGGTCCCAGAAGAACGGAAAGCGGACGACCGTAGGAAATCACTTCATCGCCCGGCTTGAGTCCCG
Source organism: uncultured Smithella sp. (assembly GCA_964445385.1). Lineage (GTDB taxonomy): Bacteria > Desulfobacterota > Syntrophia > Syntrophales > Smithellaceae > UBA8904. The sequence continues at coordinate 3,800 of CAYULE010000137.1, read as the reverse complement.
TATTGTCTTCATAAACCTGAATGATGGTAACGTCCCCGGCAAGCCTGATCACTTCGCCGATGAGTCTGTCCTGCCCGACCTCGGCAATGTCGAACATTCTTATGCCTGAGAGTCCCACGGCCTTGACAATCGGGCCGTTGACGGCAATCACCTTTCCTGACAAACCCTCGTCCACGTTCACTCCTTACGCTTCCACCCCGGGTAAATGCTGCTTTTTGTCATCGCCTGCTTGATCCATCAGAAGCTTCATGGCTTTCTGTCGGATGAATAAAGATTCCCTGAAATAAATCCTTTCTATTGTGTGGTTGAAGATCCGGCCTTGCGCTGCATCCAGAATAAGACAGCCCCCCCACTGAACACCGGCATCCGCTTTAACGGCAACACGCTGATGGCTGCCGGCTGAACGGATGGCCGCCGTAATGTCCTGTTCAAAAATCAGATCTTCCGGTTTCAACCGCACTTCCACATCGCCCGGAATTTGCTTCACGGCGCTCGCTGCCGCATCCACGACAAAAGGCCTATAACGCGGATTATCCCTGATCCCTTTCATCACCTCGTCCACCATGCGGTTAATGAATTGCTCTACGCCGGTCAATCTCAGTTTTCTGCGTTCCAGAATGGCCCGGTTATCCAGCCGGGCTAATTCCTGATCAATGCGTGCCTGAGTTTCGGCTTCGGTCCGCGCACGGAAGCGATCAATCTCCATCGCGTAATCCGCATCGAGCCGCCGGATCTCCTGAGCCTCGTTTTCCCTGATGGCGGCAATGGCCCGGTCCGATTCTTCCCTGATAGAATTCTCCAATGCAGCGTTGTCCATGTTCGATCCTTACAGTGAAATCCCCAATGCCTCGGCAATATAACTCATGGCCGACCGGTGAAAACCCTCCGGGTCGTCAATGCCGGGAATTTCGATGATCACCGGGCTTGCGCGATTGAGGTTGACCTCCATGATTCGCGCCTGAAGACGATCGGCCAGTTGATTCGTGACCAGTACGACGCCGGCATCGTTTTGCCCGATAATTTCTTCAAGTTTAGCCTGCGCGTCATCCGGGCCGGCCACCGCACCTTCGACCCCGGAAAGGCGAAAAGCGCTCACCGTATGCATGTCGCCAATGATGTAAATTTTTTCCATATTACAACTTATTCAAAATCATGATCGCGATAATCAGGCCGTAAATGGCAATCCCTTCCGCCAGACCCAGAAAAACCAGAGTCCGTCCCATGAGCTCCGGTTTCTCGCTCACCGCGCCGATGGCCGCGGAACCGATCCGGGCCACGGCAAAACCGCTGGCAAGACAGGCGAGACCTACGGCCAGCCCCGCGCCGATATACGCCAGTCCCATCCAGTCCGCTCCCGCCCTGGCCGGGGTTCCCTCAGCGGCCAGAAGCGCAGCCGGGGTAAGAAACCCCATGACACCGACAAGTATTGCCAAGACAAAACACGCTGACAATTTATTTTTGATCATCTTACACCTCCGATGCTTTTGCCTTTAAGGTAAACGGGCTGAACGCCACCCCGTCCCCTTTGAAAAACTTGCTGAAAAACTCGTAGTATTCAAGACGCATGGATTGAATCCCGCAGATCAATCCTTCAAAACCAATGATGAAGATATTCCCGGCAATAATGATGATGATCGCGCTCACAGATTTCAGGGCGGGGTCAGCCATGCCGGCCAGCGTATAAGTCACAATGCTCAGCCCCGCGTGGGAGAGCGCGAAAGCCCCCACCCGAATAAAAGAAATCGTGTTGGCAAACAGGCCGAGGGCGATTTCCACAATGTCCATGACGGTTTCAATGATATATTCGGAAAGACTGTGCGGTTTATCTTTCTGAAAAAGCACCGTTCCCAGCCATCCCCGCAACGAAAAAATAACCAGGGGCAAAAAAATGAAAGTGCCGATGGCCCATAAGGCGGGGGGCTGACCGGTCCTCTGGAAATTAAAAACAAAAAACACGATAGCCGTATAAAGCACCAGGACGGCCAGCCCTCGCTTCTCCAGGAGGGCTTCGGTATAATCCGAATTGAGGATATTGTTGAGAATATTAACACACAGACCGGCGATGATAAACACCACCCCCATCACAATGGTGAAGGTGAACAGTTTCATAATGTGCGCGGTGGGATGAAACCACAGCGCCGGAATGATCTGCTCACTGGAAAAAAGGCTGCCATAGAGCAACCCGCAAACGGCAGCGGAAAATCCGCAGGCCAGCAGGATGCCGCCTGCCTGAACGAGTACGTCCTGCATTTTCTTTTTGCCGAACTGCCTCAAGATCAGACCGCCGATCATCAGCACCAGCCCCTGACCCAAATCGCCAAACATCAGGCCGAACATCAGGACAAAGGTGATGGCGGCGAGCGGCGTGGGATCAATCTCGCTGTTGGACGGCATGCCCATGGTTTTCACCAGAAGTTCGAAAGGCTTGAACAGTCTTATGTTCAGAAGACGAACCGGAGCAGCCGGATCTTTGCGCTCGGAAACAATAAACCGGTTGCCGCAAATCCCCTGCAGGATTTCGATCAGGTGTGCTTGATCCCTGATGTCCATCCACCCCGTGATAAACATCGCCCGCGCGGAAAACAAGGACATGCGCATGGCTTTAAGCACCTCCTCATACGCGCGGTAAGCGCAGTTCAACTGTCTGATCGCCTGTCCTCTTTCTTCCTTCAAACGATCGATGTAGCCATCGAGAACGTCGCTGCGCCGGCTCAGGCTCTGAGCCCGCTTTTTCAGGCTTTCCAGGGGGACATCACTGACATCAGCCGCTTTGTCCGCAAACGCATAGTCTTTCAGGAATTCGAGCATCGCGGGATAATTGGCAGGCCCAGTGAGGCCGAATACAAAGTTTCCCTCCCTGGTCAGCATAAAACGTTCGTCAGAAGGAATATCCCCTTCGACTTTATCCACGATGCCGAAAACCGGCATCACCAGCCTTGCTTTTTTAATCACGCCGGGATCAACGCCCATCCGGCGCAAAGCATCGCCATATTCGATTTGCCGGGCCACAACAGCCGATGCCTCATAGAGTTCGGCCTGCAAACGTATCGCGCTCTCAATTATCTTTTTCGTTTTGGAAACCAACGCCGCATCCGATTGTTTATCAGTATTCAATGCGGCGATGTCAGCTTCACCGGGTGTCATGCGCAAGGCACTGAGCACATATTCGGTGCCGGCGATCATTTCGCGTGTCAGCGCTTCCTCATCCTGAAGCCCGGTATCCACCGCCGATTCTTTGTCCTGAAAACGGCCAAGATGGATGATGCCCGCTTTACCGAGCGCAAGATAGACTTCCGGGTAAAAGGCCTTTTCCACGGCAATGGTCATTTTGCGTATATCCGATTTTACAAACATTTCCGCCCTCAAGCTTGACAGATCAACTTACTGAGAATCGCCTCGGCAGAAAAACCGAAACGCCGGCCATCCATAATGCGAAACAGGTTTTTAACCTGATAGAAGAGGAGCCACAGATAAGCAACTACACAGTAAACGGCATGGAAATCCCTGTGGAACATCGCTGAAACCCAGTTATAATAATCCTGTTCAAGATGGCGCTCGATATCCGCCACGGAGGGTTCCTGCCCGGCACTTTTCCGCAGTTGCTCTAAATGCCGGTTTAGCGCCTCCTTCACCTGTTGCACCTGCGAGGCGGCATGACTGCCGAATAAATCATGGAACGATCCCAGATAAGAACTGATTTTTTCATCACTCCAGCCGTAATATTGTTTGAGCCTGTATGACCAGATCACCGTCAGCACGGCAATCCGCCGGAGCATCATTTCCTGAAATTCTCTTTTGGC
>CAYULE010000136.1:0-6994 GCA_964445385.1 uncultured Smithella sp. | reverse complement strand
GGAACTTGCGGCCAGACGCGCCCAGACGATTCGCGAACAGTTGGTGGAAAAGGGGAAGGTTGAGCCGGGCAGGATATTTTTAGTCAAAGCCCCCTCGCTTGCTCCTGAGAAAAAAGAAAAGGTAAAGAACAGCCGGGCCGGTTTTAAATTGAAATAATATCATTTGCAGGGAAAAATCTTTTCGCGTGACCGTTAGGTTATTGCCCTTTGGCGCATCCTGACAAAACATTTATTTAACGGTGATCGACTGAAGGTAATCTAGATTGAAAAAAATGAACCTTTTCGCGAATGCCAATCATCTACATCATATCAGAGTTCCTCTCGCCCTGATGTGCCTGATCTTTTTACTCGTCTCCTGTGCAACGCTCTGTCCGATAAAATATCCCGCCCAATGCCTTCCCGGTTTTCCCGATAAGGACGACTGGTACGGAGGGGATGGCGCCTATTCCATTGTTCTGGATGAGCAACGCACCCTCTGGGTCTTCGGCGATACCTTTGCTTCAGCAGACAAGGGAAGAAAAGACCGGGGCAACATGGACGTTGTCATGGGAACCACACTGGCTGTTTCCACTTGCTCGACCGATCAGAAATTTTCCATTCAGTATTTCCTGAAAAAGAAAAATGGCAAGTTTGTCTCCTCCTTTGGACAGGGGGAATGGCTCTGGCCGCAGGACCCGTTTATCGCCCGGGGCACATTGTATCTTCCCCTGCTTATCATTGTCGGCCTGCCCGACAGTCCGCCGCCCTTCAATTTTAAAATCGCCGGGCATAAAATTGCCCGGATAACGGATTTCAAAGCAAACGACCCCCACCAGTGGCCGGTTGATTACCTGGACTGGACGAATGCGCTGGCCCCCGGCATTGAAGCACTGGCGACGACCTCCGTTGTTTATAACGATTACGTTTATTTTTATCCTCTCTACCGTTACTCAAAAAATAACATCAATATCTCGGGCAATATCGTGGCCCGGATTTCCATCGACCATCTGGACAATCCGGCAGGCTGTTTTGAGTATTGGACCCGGGACGGAGTATGGCAAAAGAATTTTAAACCAGGTGAAGCAAAGATTATTTTCCCTGACACCGTCTCCGAGATGAGCGTCCGCTATCACGCTCAGGATCAGGAATGGACAGCGGTTTATTTGTCACCGCACAATAAGGGGAATCAACTTTTATATTCAACCGCCATCAGCCCCGAAGGCCCCTGGAGTCCTCCTGCGGTTCTCATGGATGCCATCGCCGAAGTTGATCCCGCGAGTCCCCTTTACGATCCGTATACTTTTTGTTACGCGGGAAAAGAACATCGCCAGTTCGCGCAAAATAGAGACTTCGTCATTACTTATGTCTGCAACTCCCACGAAAACCTGATGAAGCAGGATAGTTTCATTCGCAAAAATCTTTTCCTTTATCGACCGCAGGTTGTCAACATCCGACGCTGATCACGGAACCCTTATCATCCACCGCTCTTATGATCCAGAACTTCACGCACTTTTTTCAGAATCGTTGAAGGAAGAACAGGTTTTTGCAAGAAGTGTACTTCCTTGTCCTTTGTTTCTCCAACGTCAATCATATTTTGTGAGTACCCGCTCATGAAGATCACCTTCACATCCGGCTTTAAAAATAAAATTTCACGGCAGGCCTCTTTGCCGCTTTTTTTCGGCATGATATTGTCGAGCATGACCAGCGCCACCTTATCTTTGTTTTCAGTGAATTGAGATACAGCTTCTTCGCCATCGGATGTGCTGATGACCTCATACCCTTGTTCGGTTAATACGGTGGTAATCAGTTCACAAATCCCCGGCTCATCTTCGGCAATAAGGATGGTTTCTGTTCCTCTTGACGAAATAATCGTTTCGGTTTTCTTATCGTCTTTCGGTTCATCAGCGTGAATAATCGGCAAGCAAATTCTGAATCGGGTGCCCTGACCCGAATCGCTTTCCACCGCGATAAAGCCATTATGCTTCTTAACAATGCCGTAAACAATAGCCATGCCCAGGCCTGTTCCTTTGCCCTGCTCCTTGGTGGTGAAAAATGGTTCAAAAATCTTTTCCTGCGTCTGCTGATCCATTCCGCATCCCGTATCCTCCACCGTAATTTCCGCATAGGAACCGGCTTTCCCATATCCATGTTCGCTGAAAAACTCATCATGGAGTTCAACCAGATGAGTCTTCATGACAAAGCGCCCCCCTTCGGGCATGGCATCACGCGCATTGGTTGCCAGATTCATGATCACTTGTTCTATTTGTACCTGATCGACCAGAACATCTAAATGCTGATCCGTGAATTCAGTCTGGATTTCAATACTTTCCGGCAACAAGTGCCGCAGGAACTTCTGAAAATTGAAGATCAAATCATTCAGGTTGAAATGGGACGGGTACGTTGCCTGTTTCCGGCTGAAGGTCAAAAGACTTTTTGTAATGGTGGTGGCCTTCTCTGAATAGTCCATGATGTTTTGAATACACTCTCTGAGGGGATCGCCCTTTTGCATATTCAGATGCGCTAAATACGCGTAGCCCATGATGCCGGTCAGAATGTTGTTAAAATCATGCGCCACACCTCCCGCCAGCTGGCCGATTCCTTCCAGCTTTTGGGATTGATTCAACTGCGCCTCCAGTTTTCGCCGCTCGGATGTATCCTCCATAATGGCCATAAGCTTCTTGCTACGGCCATCGGCGTCTTTCAGCGGCGACATCGTCAGGGACACCCAGAACAGATCGCCGTCTTTCTTTCGATTGCATATTTCACCCCGCCAGACGCGATCAGACTTAATGGTTTTCCACAGGTCCTGATAAACACCGGAATGTGTATTCTGCGATCGAAAGAAGCGCACATTCTTTCCCACAACCTCCTGCTCAGAATACCCGCTGATCTGTAAAAACTTCGGATTGGCGTATTCGATATTGCCATCAAGGTCGGTTAAAATGATGGCTACGGGGCTTTCTTCAACAGCCTGTGTGAGGCTGAGTAATTTCTCCTGAGCTTGTTTGTGATTCTCGATTTCATCCTTCAAGCGCTGATTAACCTGCTCCAGTTCAATGACTTTTTGTTCCAGTTTATTGAAGAGAATTTCATTATACTGTCTGAAATATTCCATTTCCGAACCCAGCGGCTGATGATCCAGGACGCGAGTGTTATGCTCTTCCTTAATATAATCTTTTAACATCTCAATAAAGACGTGCGGCTCCTGAGGCTTGATAATAAAAAGGTCCGCGCCCAGTTTTAACGCGAAGGCTTCATCCTTGGGGTCGGTATACGTCGCCGTATAAAAAACAAAAGGAATATGTTTCAGGCGTTCGTCCGATTTCCAGGCTTTACATAATGAGTATCCGTCCATAACGGGCATGAGAATATCGCTGATAATCAGATCCGGCTTATCGCTGTAAGCCTTCTCCAGAGCCGCTTGACCATTCTCCGCGGATGCGACATTTAATTGATGCGCCGCGAGCAGCTTTTCCAGAATATAACGATTTTCAGCAAGATCATCAACAACCAGTACCTTTTTCATATTTCCGTCGCTCCCGATCTATCTTTTTTTAATCAGATGAAATTCAACTTCCGACATAAATGTTTCCGGATTGATGGGCTTTTCTATATAGCCATTACATCCTACCGCCATCGCCTTTTCGCGGTCACCGACCATGGCATGGGACGTCACGGCAACAATGGGTATGCCCGAGAGTTGGGGATTGGCACGCAGGTTTTGGGCAACCGCGTAACCATCCATTACCGGAAGTTGAATGTCCAATAGAATCAAGTCCGGCTTTAATTGATCCGCCATATCAATGCCTGTCTGTCCATCCATCGCGGCATGAACCTGATAATCATTTTTTTCCAGAATGAATCGTACAAGATAGAGGTTTTGTTCATTATCTTCAATAACCAGAATGTTTCCTTTCATACCTTTTCCCCTTCTTTGGGCCAAATTACATTAATTAAGATAAGTTAAAAGATTCAATCGAATCCTTTGCGACTAACAAATCTCTTATCATACAAGTCATTGCTCTTATTGATGAATAAAAACAATGGAATCGGGAACTCTCTTTATTTTATCGGCATCTTATCATATTTCTTAAACAATCACTTGTCTTATCGAGCATCATCCTTCTTTGGGCAGACTTAAATAAAAGGTGCTGCCTTCGCCCCAAACGCTCTCGACCTGGACTTCACCGCCCAGCAAATGCGCCAGTTTTTTGCTGATGGACAGCCCCAATCCGGTGCCATCATATTTCCGCGTAATACCGGACTCAATCTGCCGGAAAGCGCTGAAAACGACACCCATGTCTTCCGGTTTAATGCCGATCCCCGAATCCTTAACGGCTATGATAACTTTGCTGTCACGGACGTTGCAGGTGATCCGGACAAAGCCGTACTCGGTAAACTTGATGGCATTGCTGATCAGGTTGAGAAGAATCTGCTCAACCCGGCGGCAGTCACTACTGATCGTGCCCACATCAGACGCAATTTCCGCCGACAAATTGAGCCCCTTGCTGTCTGCCAGAGGCTGTGAGCTTTTCATGACCTTTTCTATGGAATCACGCAGGTTGAAAGGCTCGCTGACCACATTGAGCTGCTCGGCTTCAATCTTGGAAATATCCAGAACGTCGTTGATGAGATCCAACAGGTGTTTGGCGCTTTTATAAACCATGCCGAGCTGTTTGTCCTGCTCCTCATTTAACGGACCGCCCAGCCGCTGCATCAGAATACCGGTAAAACCGATAATGGAATTAAGCGGGGTGCGCAGTTCGTGAGACATGGTGGCCAGAAACGCCGATTTCAGGCGGTCGGCTGATTCCGCTTTCGTCTTGGCGATTTCCAGCTGGGCGGTGCGTTCAACAATACGCTGCTCCATTTCCTGATTGATCCGCTGAAGTTCATGAGTGCGCGCATTGACCTGTCGCTTCAACACAATACTTCCCCCCAGACTCATGAGCAGAACGATGCCAAGAACCAGACCGAAAATTTGCAGCCATAACGGCAATTTGAACCGTACCTCTTCGGAAGTCCACCGTTTGATCGAGCGATAATACATGGATTGCGAGTCTTTTTTCATATCCAGCAACTGTCTGTCAATGGCGGCCAGCAAAGGTCCGGAAGCGTTCTTTGGCGCCGCGAAAAACAGAGCGGACGGCTCAAAAACCACCGCCGTGTCGGCAAGGCCATACTTTCGGGCATGCATGGCTCCATAGAATTGGTTCGTAACGGCGGCATCGGCATCCCTCCGGGCCACCATCTCAAACATGCTTTGATAATCCGGCACGGCGATGAGGCGGACATCTAATCCAAAGCCCTTGCTGAACCGGATAAAAGCTTCCTGCTGAACCGATTTTTCCAGAATGGCGATACGTTTTCCGTTCAGGTCCAGTATCGATTGAATGCCGCTGCCTTTGAGAGCATACGCCTGAAACCATGACGACAGAACCTGTGTTTTGTGAAAGGAAAATTGCTTTTCCCTTTCCGCCGTATAGGCGACATCCGGCATCAAGTCTATTTCACCTCTCCCCAGGCGCTCCAGTCCCTCCACCCAGGTGCCGGCTACATATTCCAACTTCCAGCCTTCGATTTTAGCAATGTGTTCGATAACATCAATAAAGATACCGGACGGTTTGCCGGATGGGTTCGTGAATACTTTGGGAGCATTTTCATAGACGCCGACCCTGACAATCCGGTCATCCGCATGACCTGTTGATAAAACAAACAAGAATAAGAACAATACCATGACAGACCGTCGCAGGTACCGCAGGGGAAGAGTGGTCTTGACTAACCGGCTAACGCTTTTGTAATTTGCCCGCATTGAAAAGCCTATTCCTAAAATTTAATGGTAACCTGAAATCCGATAAGTTGCCGGGTCCATTCCCATTGGTGTTTGATGTTCGAAAAATCAACCCGAAAATAGGGCCCTATGGAAACATGACTGACAATATCCTTGATGATACCCAATTTAACTCTGTTGAGCATCACCGCCTTATCCCGGTTTTCGTAGAATAACTCCCATCCGATATAAGGCTGAAGAAAGATGTCAGGACGGGAGATGGTTAGGGTATTCTTTATTCTGGAATCATTCCACTCGGGCGTTATTCTGTGTTCATAGCGGATCTGATTGGATATTTTGAATCCGGCAAGTGAAGCTTTCAGGTTCATGTTGATACTGGGTTTCTGCTCCAGCTGCCAATGACGATCGCCATCTTTCGAATACCCCTGTTGATAGTACGCCAGAAACGAAAGCCAGGGAAGCGGCGTCTGATACTCCAGACCGGTTCCCCACTCTAGATAGTCGTAATTCGATATGTCATCGTCAGCCTGAAGAAATAGGTAGGATGTCGATAGAAATTTTTCATTGAATTGATAAATAAAATTTAAGTCCGTGCGCAACGACGTGTCATGTTCGGCATGAAGGCAGGATACATTAAAAAAGATCAGCAACAAACCTGGAATAATGATCGTACCGTACCGAAAAGGACGCTTTCTTCGCTTCATAGACCACCTGTTACATAACCTCTTGACAAATCGACTCTATCATTAAAACATTGTGTTAACGACAACCTTTTCTTATTGTTGCGGGTAGAATCAATTTATAAGAGAACTGTTTCTACTTTTATCGGCAGTTTACCATATTTCTTAAATAATAAACTATCTTATCCATCATCGTCTGATGTCTTTTGGCAAATGATTCATCATGGATCAATTAACAGAAGAAAAAGAAATGGTGCCAAACGTCTTCGGTGTTTTTCTCTCATCAAACATTTTACTGAAATGACGATAAAACCGGCAGTCCTGATAGACGAGCTTCTGTTTGTTCTTATCCCGCCTGGCGTTGCCGGATCAGTTTCTTTACGAAAACCTCCTCGCGTTCCATTTCTTCGATCCTGTCCGAAATGTACTTTTTTGCTTCCTCATGCTGGGGGATAAATATCTTTTCCAGAGCGTTCACACGCCTTTGTACCTTTTTCAATTCCCGCGACAGCATGATGATGGACTTGGTCATGGTTGCGTATTC
>CAYULE010000135.1:0-7063 GCA_964445385.1 uncultured Smithella sp. | reverse complement strand
TCATATATTTTGCTTCCAATGATTTCCTGGCGTGAAACGAGGAGATTGGACGAATCACCTGTCTTGCAATCGAGGATTTTTCCGGACGGGTCGATTCTTAAGAAGATGTCGGGAACCGCCTCAAAGACAGCCCTCATTTCGGAATTGGCCTGCAAAAGTTCCTGGGAACTCAATTCGAGCGAACGTTCAAGCATATTCCGGTCCATATCCGATTCATGATAGGCGTTGTTGACCCTATCAATGAAACCGCGCCACTGATCCGGAACTTCAAACGAATCGCCGAAAAATCTTTTTAACTGGCGCTTCAGAAGGCTATGCATTTTGCCTGACTGCATTTGTCTTTAGACCTCGGTAAATGTGGTGATGGTCATCGTCTGGTTATGAAGCGCGCTGGGCGCGCCTGATATAAAAGGCGATATTTCTCCGTAAGAATAAAATCCGGCAAGAAATGGAGAGCCGCCTAAAGCATCGAGAACGCTTTCCACTTCTTCCTCCGTTCTTTGCTTCAGCACAAGTTTTCTGCCGACGCAACTGATGAGAATCGCCAGTTCGGGAGAAATTCCACCTAATCCTTCATGAGATCGGACGGCCGCCCCGTTGGCGCCGTCAATGAGCCGTTCAAAATTGGCTTTCATGAAACGGGCATAAGCCCCCTGCGGAATATCCCCCGCAAAGGTCATGCTTTTTTCTTCTTCGTTGACCGCCAGGATAGTTCTCACAATTCCTGCTTCGCCGCTTTTTGTGCGAATACTCAGGGGGAAAAGAAGCCCCGTGGCGGGCAGCCCGTCAGCGTGTTCACCCAGGTACTTCTTATAGATCTCCAATGCGGACTGTCCGTCCAGTTCGTAGAGGACATTATCTTGCGATTTGGTAATAATGCGTTCCGGGCCAAACGGGTCCCATCCTCCCATGGAGCCATAGCCCACCTTCAGATTCTTCCCGTATAAACCCAGAATGGCCAGGTTGTTTCTTGAAGGCAGATCATCCCAGAAAACATAGGTTTCTTCAAAACGGTCGCCATTACCTGCAAGACCACCGGTAATAGGCACGCCTTGCGGAAGTTCATGGGCCAGACCTTTCACCAACTCACTGCCGTTAACGTTAAGGCCGTCAGACAGGATAAAAACATGGCACAGGTCTTCTTTTTTGATCGATTGCGCAAGCTTTCGGCCTGCCTCGAAACTGCTCGTCGTGCCAACCAAAGCGAGCTGCGCGCCCATAATCCCGGTCTTTTCAAAATGGATCGCCGTTGCCACAATCGTATCGTCAAAAACGCTGGTGCCGCATATTTCGCCGGCAGTGGAACACCCGAAGAGATGCGCTCCCGGATACATACTTTTGACTTCTGCAAAGAAGGTCTTTTCTTTCAAAATCTCCGTTGCGGCAAACAGGATCACCAGCTGAGCGCTTCCTGGAATACCCGGTCCACTCTGGAGGGACCACCCTTTTGCCCTGGTCCATACCCTCTGTTCAATTTTCATTGCCAAGTCTCCTGATTGGTAAAAAAAATAATATCTAACAATAAAACGCCTTAATCCAATGAGCCGACAAAAATATATCAAAGCACGCTGAGCCCTGATGGGTATATCGACTTTATCACGCATAAGCTCAAATATCTTTAATATATTACCACAGGTTAAATGAGAATTCTTTTTTAAAATTTACATCAGCCTTCATCCGGCAACCTTTTTTCAATGTGCTTCATCCCAGTTTTTGCCTGCCGCGATCTCCACTTTCAACGGTACTTTAAGTTCGATCACTTCTTCCATTTCTTTTTTGACAAGCCGCATGACTTCTTCTTTTTCTTGAAGCGGCGCTTCGACGACCAGTTCATCATGCACCTGCATGATCAGACGGGCGGCAAGATTTTGCCTGGTCATCAGGCGGTCAATATTGACCATCGCCACTTTGATTAAATCGGCGGCGCTGCCCTGGATGGGCGCGTTGATGGCCATACGTTCTGCAAACTGGCGCACGGAGGGAATCTGGCTTTTCAACTCCGGCAGATAGCGGCGGCGGTTGAGTAAAGTGCATACATACCCGTCGCGCCTTGCGCCTTCCAGAATACCGTCCAGATAGGCGCGCACTTTTTTATAGCGGGCGAAATAACCGTCAATATAAATCTGGGCTGTTTTCTGGGGAACGCCCAATTCCCTGGCCAGACCGAAAGCGCTCATGCCGTAAAGAATGCCGAAGTTAATGACCTTGGCCTGCCTGCGCATGTCGGGGCTGACCATCTCCGGAAACACACCGAAAACGTCGGAAGCGGTGCGGGTGTGAATGTCCTCGCCGGAAGCAAAAGCTTCCAGCAGGGTTGCATCTTCAGACAGATGCGCAAGCACGCGCAGTTCGATCTGCGAATAATCGGCGGAGATCAAAACACAATCGGGGTCGGCAATAAAGGCTTGACGGATTCTTTTTCCTTCCAGTGTCCGGATGGGAATGTTCTGTAAATTGGGGTTGCTGCTGGACAGCCGGCCGGTGGCCGCCACGGTCTGATTATAGGATGTATGAATCCTGCCGGTTTGCGGATTGATCAGCGCGGGGAGCGCGTCCACATACGTAGATTTGAGTTTGGACAAAGAGCGGTAAGCCAGAATCTCGGCGGGCAATTCGTGGCTGCGGGCCAGGTCGGAGAGTACATCCACATCCGTGGAATAGCCTTCTTTCGTTTTCTTACCCTTGGGAAGTTTGAGCTTCTCAAAAAGAATCGCCTGCAATTGTTTGGGGGAGTTGATGTTGAATTTTTCTCCGGCCAGGCGATGAATTTTTTCTTCCGAGATCGATAGCAGCTGCGCCAGTTCCTCGGACATTTGCTTTAAAAGCGCGGTATCCACCAATACGCCCTTTTTCTCCATCGCGACCAGGGTGAACAGCAGCGGCATTTCCACATCATGATAGAGAGAGCTTGCGCCCGCCTCTTTTAGTTTATCAGCCAGCACGGAAGCAAGTGCCAGAATCGCTTCTACCCGCTGCCCTGCGTAGTCCGCCATCTTATCGGCGGGCACCAGCGCCAGCGGATACGTCTTTCCCTTGCCACCGGCTATGTCAGCAGGCGTTGGAATACGCTCATGAAGGTACTCCCAGGCGATTTCATCGAGTTCATAGGAGTGTCTGGCCGGATTGAGTAAATAGACGGCCAGTTGCAGGTCTTCACCGGAGTGGATATCAAGATTTCGCAGCGCAACAAGTGCCGTTTTCAAATCATAAATATATTTCTTAATGTTCGTATTCATAAAAACATCCGCCAGTGCGCCAAACACATCGTTTGCAGCCAACTGGATTTTAGCATTCGTATGACCCAGTGGAATATAAACTACTTCGTCACCTGTGTTGATGCTTAACCCGATTAATTCCTGCGGAGGATTTTTCTCCCAGATGATTTCGCAGGCGATTTTCGCGCTGCCTTGCAGCTTTGCCGCCAATGCAAAAAGGGCTGCGCTATCCGTCACAACCTGGCAGTCTTTAAGCGGCTTGACGGCGTTGGTTTTTATTTGCTGCAGCAGTGACGAAAATTCAAATTCACTGAAAAGCCTGGCAAGAGCATCATTATCCGGCGTCTGGCGCGCCGCGTCCTGAATATTAAAATCAATATCAATATCGGTGCGAATCAGCGCGAGCTGACGGCTCATCCTCGCCTGTTCGGCATGCTGCCGGAAACTTTCGCGCAACTTCACATTGTGCAGCCTCTCGGCATTTTCAATGACCGCTTCCACCGAGCCATATTCATCGATCAGCCGATGCGCCGTTTTCGGGCCGATACCGGGCACACCGGGAATGTTGTCGGAGGTATCGCCCATCAGTCCCAGAATTTCCACCACCTTGTCGGGACCCACGCCGAACTTTTCTTTCACGGCCGCCGCATCATACGTTTTATCCTTCATCGTATCGACCATCGTGACGGAATCGGAAATCAGTTGCATCAAATCCTTGTCGCCGGAAATGATTGCCGTGCGCCATCCCTTTTCGCTCGCCTTGATGGTCAGCGTACCGATCAGATCATCCGCCTCAATCCCCTGTTTTTCCAGAACACAAACAGAAAAGCCGCGAACAACGTCCTTAATGAACGGAACCTGGGGAATCAAATCATCCGGCATGGGTTTGCGGGTGGCCTTATAATCTTCAAATTCCCCATGACGGGTGGTCGGGCCTTTCATATCAAATGTCACAACAATGTAATCCGGATGGAGATCGCGCAGCAGTTTCATCAGCATGGTGGTAAAGCCGTAAATCGCATTCGTGGGGAAGCCCTTGGAATTGGTCAGCGCGGGAATGCCGTAGTATGCGCGATAAAGATAGTTGCTGCCGTCCACAAGCGCCAGCAGAGGTTTCTTGTTTGGCTCAGTCATAAAATAATTCCGATTTTAGAATAAATAAGTGCGTATCTGTCAGGCATGACACCATAACAGACACGCACTTTTAAATTAAAATACTATTGATTTTGTGCAGCTTGCCGCTTCGCTTCTTCAGCCTGCTCCCTGAATTGTTTAGCCATGGCTTCGGCCTGCTCCCGCATTTCTTCAGCAGATTTCCCCTTGAATTGCTCGGCCATTTTCTCGGCCTGCTCCCGCATGGCTTCAGAAGATTTACCCACATCCTTTGCATTGTCCTGATATTCTTTGCGCATGTCTTCGCCCATCTTGCGCCACTTTTCCATCTCCGATCCCATGTTTCTGGCTTTATGCTCCGCAAAAACCCCCATGAGCGCAAAGATCACACCGATAATACCGAAAACCAGCCATGCTTTCTGTGACGGAATATTATGCACGCAAATACTTACGGTTACGATATAAAATACCCAGATGGCCATATTAGCAAAACCACCGACATAGGGCACTGCACTGATGATTGCTGTAATGGGAGACAAAGCCATCAGATAGGCACCGCAACGATAAGCCACTTCATAGTTTTCCTGCGACCCCATCAATTTCCAGATCACAAAAAGGATGGCGGCGCCGATAAAACTGCCCACAGCAACAGCAATAGGCATAAAGAGAATAGCGCCGAAACCGGCCATCATGCCTCCTCCATAACCTCCGCCGTACCCCAGACCAATGATGCCCAGTATCGCATGAATAATCCCGACAATGAGCCCCATGATGACGGCAAAAACAAGCGGCTCCAGAAATCCGCCGGTTTTTGGCATTCCCTGAAAAAATTCCGCGGGTTTTGTAATAACATTGATCGCGGTCTGAGGCATGGCTGCAAAATTAATGTTTTTCGGGTCCATTTTTTCTTCCTCCTTTTTTGGTTTTGGGAAAATTGACATTATTATGGAGCATGTGTCTCATGGTTACAACCTTCCGTCAATCTATTGTTGCCACGATAACGTAAGGAACGGTTTGAAACTGTTCCCTGCTTAAATGTCAAATGAAGCATCAATTTTGAATGTCCGGACCGCCCGCATATTCAGAATATCCGTCACACCGGTTTTTTCCCTGACATCATCAAGAAAAGCGGAGAGCTCTCCGGCGCTCGCGGCGCTTGCAGTAAACCAGATATTGTATTCATGATTACGACGGTAATTATGTGTGACCCCTTTATTGGCGTTGACAATTTGAACAAAATGATCAATTTTATCTTCCGGCACACGCGCCGCGCACAAGGTACTCACACGCCCAAGCTTGGTTCCGTCAAAGACAGCGCCGATGCGGCGGATGATCCCTTTGTCCTTCATTTTCTTAATGCGGGCCAGCGCTTCATCCTCGCTGATGCCGCACCGCCCGGCTACAATCAAAAACGGCCGCTCTTCCAGCGGAAATTCCTTCTGCAGAATATTGAGCATTTTTTTATCGATTGCGTCCATTGTACCTTCTTTCACCCTCCCCGCCCCCGGTGGGCGGAGACAGAGGGGCGGGGGGAAATCAAATAATCACAACAACTCCCATTATCACCCTAACCCTCTCCCTCTCCCACACGTGCCCTTTAGGGTATGAAGGGAGAGGGAAATACCTGCCTCACTAGTTTTTTAACCAGAATGTCATACTTCAGACATGTCATATCTTGGGTTGATACAAACACAACGGCTCCTCAGATAAATAATCGCCTGTCGCTTCATACGCCCGCGCGCGGCAGCCGCCGCAGACCTTGATGAATTCACAACGGCCGCACTTACCGCTGTACTTACTGTAATCACGCAGATTGCAAAATACCTCCGATGTTTCCCAGATCTCGCCAAAACTCTGCTTTTGCACATTTCCGCAATTGAGTTCCAGATACCCGCAGGGCTGCACCTGTCCGACATGGGAAATAAAGCAAAACGAGATGCCGCCCAGACATCCCCTGGTGGATTCATGAAAATGGCCGCCCGCTTTTCTGACAGGCGTTTCCCCTTTTGGCTTATTCTGGTGCATGATGCGGAAATAATGCGGCGCGCAGGTGGCTTTGAGCTGAATTTCACAGGTCAGGCTTTCCTGATGAAACCACAGCAGCGTCTCTTCATAATCAGCCGCGGTAATGGCCTCTTGCGCCAGATCCTTGCCCCGTCCGGTCGGCACAAGTAAAAAGATGTGATGCGCCGCCGCGCCGATTTTCAACGCCAGATCGTGGATTTCTTTGATCTGGTGCAGATTAGCGGTGGTAATCGTTGTGTTAATCTGAAATTCCATCCCCGCGGATTTCATCGCATCGATGCCGCGCATCGCGCCTTCAAATGCACCCGCTTCGCCGCGGAAAGCGTCGTGGCTTTGCGCGTCCGGTCCGTCAATGCTGATACTGACACGTTGAATACCGCTTTCGATCATCTTGCGCGCGACGGCCTTATCCACCAGCGTGCCATTCGTCGCCATGACCATTCGCAAACCTTTTTGCGTCCCATAAGCGGCAATCTCAAAGATATCCGGCCGCAAAAGCGGTTCACCACCGGTCAGGATGATCACCGGTTGTGACACGCTTGCAATATCATCAATCAGACGCAGACACTGGTCCGTGGAAAGCTCTCCCGGATAGGGCCCCAAATGAGACGCGGCGCGGCAATGGACACAGTTGAGATTACAACTGCGTGTCACTTCCCACGCGATCATCCGGACCTGATCTCCCCTCCCCTTGTGGGAGGGGCGGGGTG
>CAYULE010000134.1:0-7068 GCA_964445385.1 uncultured Smithella sp. | reverse complement strand
TCCATGCAGAACGCCGAAAAAAATATTGAAGAGCAGTTACAGGATCTGCACGTGCAGTTTCACCGTACGCGACAGATGACCATCACCGAGGAGCTTCTTGATATCGTTGCCGGATTTGAGGCGCTGCAGGAAGAGGCATCATAACTTTTATCAGGAAAGGGGGACTGGCGTATGTCAACAGGATCGGACAAAAGGATTTGCGTTATCTGCGCATGGCGTGAAAACTGTATGAAGCGTTACCGGGTCAAAACCAATGCCCTGTTTGATGTCAATTGCCCTGACTACACCCGGGACATCAAATTACGGGATAAGGATGTCGATAAACTGGTTGAAGATCAGGTGATGCGCTGGCAGAAGGAGAAGAAGGAAAAACGGGGACATGTCATCACGCTTTCCAGCGAAGCCGGTGCGAGCGGCGGCTGGGTGGCCCGTATCCTGGCCACTGAACTGCAGATGAATATTGTCGGCAGTGAATTGATCCATAAGGTTGCCGAGAGCGCCCACATGAGCGACAAGGTAATCAAGTCACTGGATGAAAAAAGCATCTCACTTTTTGACAGCCTCATCAGTTCATTTTTTGAAGCGCGCCATATCTGGCCCAATGAATATCTGCGCCATTTGTCGATGGTCATGCACACCAACGCGGAGCATGGCAACATCATCATCATCGGCCGTGGAGGCAGTTTTATTCTGAAAGACAAGGCGTTTCGCGTACGGATTGTCGCGCCGTTGGAAACACGGATTGACAAGTTAATGCGAGACCGGAAACTGTCCCAGCAGGAAGCGATGGAATATGTTAAAAAATATGACACCGACCAGATTGGGTTTATCCGGAAGTATTTTAACGAGGACATCAACGATCCTAAACACTACGACATGATGGTCAACACGCAGAATGTCGGCATTGAAAGCGCGGCGGAGTCCATTAAGAAAGCGTTTATGTCGTGGAAGTCCACGCGGGAGTAGGGAATTCAGTTCAGGTTAAATTATCAGTGATGGTGCCCAGGTCATGACAAGGTATGAACGCGCTCTTCTTTTGGGTTTGGCGGAGGAAATTATTCTCCATTTGCGCACCCGGCTCGCCGAGATTGAAAATCTGCATCCTCGGGAGTCGGCCCTGGGCATTGCCACGTTTCAGGAACGTCTGCGCAATATCGAGGATTTGCTGGATTGTGTAAAAAAAGACCGTGAATCCTGCCTTTAGTTGTTTTTAAACTTCCAAGTCAGCATCGGGAGTCGCGGCCAGATAAATGAAAAAGGATGTGCCGGCGCCGACAGTCGATTCCATGGTGATCAGGCCGTTGTGGTATTTAATAATGGAATCGCAGATGGCAAGCCCCAGGCCAATCCCGCCGCGTTCTTTCTTTTCTTTTGTTGTAAAATAAGGATCAAAGATCTTCGACAGGTTTTCGCGGGGAATGCCAACCCCCCGGTCTTTAATAATGATGCGGACATAACTGCCCTTGCCCATGGTCCGGATATTGGTTCCTGTTGCCGTATTTTCTGCAATAACTTCCACGATGCCGCCGTCCGGCATGGCTTCTTTTGCGTTGGTAACCATGTTTTCAATGACCTGTTTTATCTGCATCGCATCGATCTCCGTTGGCCAGAGATCGGGAGCAATGACCGGCTGGCAGGTCACGTTTGAGCCGGCCAAGGTTTTCTGGACCGTCTCTTTTATTAATTCACCAACCCTTTCCATTTTTTTTACAGGATATCCACCCTGGGCGAAGGTAATCAGCCGGTGCGCCAGTTCCTTGGCTTGCAGGCTTGCCCGTTCCGCTACCGCGAGGCCGTTTTCCAGAATTTTATCTTCTTCGTTGGCGGAAATTTTGGCCAGAAAAACATTGCGCAGAATAGCCGAAAGTAAACTGTCAAAATCTTTGGCCACGCCGTCGGCGAACGTGCCCAGGGATTCGAGTTTTGTTCGTTTGAGGAGCTCTTCTTCCGCCGTTTTCTGATCCGTGATATCTTCCAGGGTTTCCAGAGCGCCGAACATATTTCCCCTTGAATCCCGAATGCCCGCCGAGGTGATCCGGAACCATTTTCCTTTTTCACCCAGCTCCGGGAAGAATTCCGTTACTTCATATGCATCTTTAAGCACTTTGGACTTGGTGACCTCTCCAGAGTAAAGACTGGGAGAATTGTTCAGTCTGTCGCTTAAAATCAAGTCAGCCATGCAGGAACGGGGCGATGCGTAAAAGGCCCGCCATTGCTGGTCTGTGCCGATGACTTGCTTCGCCTTGATACCGCTCAGCCCCTCCAGTGCTTTATTCCAGTGAAGGATTTTATGATCTGTTGAAATAACGAAAGTTGGAATAGGAGAACCCTGGATTATGTTTCGAAGGATTTGTCCATCATTGTGTCCCCGCCAGATGGTATAGATAAAGCTTACAATGGCAGTGATCGCCAGAATAATAATAAAAATGAGGAAATGAAGTTGCATCAAGGGCTCCCTTTCTGCTTTCAAAACATTTTGGCGACAATGAATAGCAAGGTTAGGCTGAAATTGCAAGATTGGAAAAACGAATTAATGCACCAGCTTTGTTGAAAACAGAATGGCTATTTATATCTCCTTAAAAACAAAGAAATTTGTTGGCGAGGCTGCTCGACGCGGCATTACAGATTGAAGTATCTTTTCATCAGTTCTTTAACCTGGGCTTTTTCTTCCGTGTCGCCTTCCAGCTTTTCCACAATCAAAGGCAGCCATTTGTCCCAGTTGGCGGCATCGAAATGCTTGCCGATATCGGCATATAAGTCTTCGGAAAGGTCCGGGTAGCTTAAAAGACTCCACAGGACTTCCAGTTTAATTTCATGCTCGGATGATTTTTCCCACATCTCACGGAAGAAAATTTTTACGTCTTGATGATCTTCGAACCGGCGTAACAGTTTCAGCGCAAAACGCCGCAGGAGAAGATCGTTTCGGCTTGACAAGGCAATATCCTTGAGGATGGGTTTGTCTTCTTCGTTTATTTCCATCCGGCAGTAGTTGAAGAGAGGGTAAGCATTTAAAAGTTGCTGCAGAGCGGTGTCCAGGGACTCCCTGTTTCGCAAATCCTGCAGGGCCTTTTTCGCTGCATAGTGATAGAGGATTTCCTGGCGTCCTTGATCCTGAGGTATATCCATATTGACCTTTACAATAATAAAAAAACCGGTTTTTAATGAGTACCTTGTCCGGTGATAAAATTCCGGTAATTCAGGTATTCTTCCTTGATGATAGCGCGCAATGCTTCCCGTTTTTTAGAACTGGAGAGTTTTAAAAAATGCCACTCCTCCACCGTCAGGTCTCCGCTGTGAGTCAGACCGATGTCCAGTGAAGAACACAAGGCATCGGCCCCCTTCACAATCAAAGTTTTCTTTTTCAGATCGCTATTCTCATCACAATCCAGAATGTCGGTTTCATGGTGATTCGCGATGACAAAAGCCAGATTCGCGGGAAGCCGCCATTGATCGGCCACGTACTTGCCCATGTCGCCGTGATCAAATCCCAGTAATTTATTTTCTGCTTCAACAAATGGCATGTTGTGCTCTTTGACGGTACGGACGACGTCCGCAAATTCTTTTTTCATCGAGAGGTTGATCACGACTTTGCCGATGTCGTGTAGAAGACCGTAAATGAATGTTTCACCCGACGACATTACGCCCAGATTCATAGCAATCAGACGCGATGCGACGGACACGGCCAGGGAGTGTTCCCACAACAGGACGTCCGTCTGATTCAGCGGGCGGCGCAGATCTTTCAACGATATGGCAAAGACAAGAGCCTGAACAGTCGTGAAACCGATATGGGTGATGGCGTCGGTAATGTCGGAAATCGTGTTGCTGACTCTGTAATAAGGGGAATTGGCCACTTTGAGCAGGCGGGATGAAAATGCCTGATCCATTGAAATGACTTTCTTGAGATCCTCCAGTGAAGAATTTTCATCGGCAATGATATGGAGAATCCGGGAAGCTACAATCGGCAGGGATGGGATATCCGGCACAATATCCGGTAAATTTTTTAATTTTTCTTTTTTCACAGATCACTCATTAATGGTTTAATCCCGCTGCAGCGGGACGAGAGTTTATTCTCCGTAGCTTGCTGCGAGGTGGTTGATTCATGTTCACAGCTGCGACTTTTGCATGGACCTTTGAAGCAATCTTTAATGTGCGATCTTTATGGCATATTCTACCGGATTCTTCAACCATTGAATTCCCGAAGGTTCCGTGCTTTGGCCCTATGAAATTCTTGACAAATGCCGGAATAAATGTGAATGAACGTTCAAATAATGAATACTCGTTCAAGAAATCCGGTCGTAATTCATGGAAAAAAAACAAAGAAAAGAGCGTGAATTTAAGGTGCGGCGCGCAATAATTCTGGCCGAGGCGGAAAAAAAATTTTCAGTCAAAGGTTATCACAACGTGACTGTGGCCGAAATCGCCGAGGTGTCCGGTTTTTCCACAGGGGCTCTGTATAAGTATTTTGAAAGTAAAGAAGATCTTTATACAACCATGATCATTGAAAAATTGACCATGATGTATGTATCGATCGAGCGGGAAGTAAAATCAGCCAAAAATTTGAATGAAAAACTGTCGGTTCTGATTGACACACAGTTGAAATTTGTCGAAAAGAATACTGAATTCTGCCTGATTTTTCTCAGGGGAGAAAATGAACTATCGCACCACGCAATGAATGTCCTGCGCGAGCGGCTGAAAGAAGATTATTTTAATCATTTATCTTTTATCGAAAATATACTAAAAGTCGGTATAAAAAAGGGTGTAATACGTAGTCTTCCATCACATGAAATAGCCTCTGCTTTGTCGCATTTAATCCGGGCGGCTATTGTTGACTGGATCATCATGCCATCTAAAGACAAGCTTGTTTCCAAAAAAGAAATGATTCTTGATATTTTTTTTAATGGAGTGAAAAAACATGACAGTTAAACACTGGTCCACACTGGTATTGAC
Organism: uncultured Smithella sp.; assembly: GCA_964445385.1. GTDB lineage: Bacteria > Desulfobacterota > Syntrophia > Syntrophales > Smithellaceae > UBA8904. The sequence goes on along the minus strand of CAYULE010000134.1, from coordinate 2,121 downwards.
GGCAGCCATTTTTGCGTGTCTTTTTTCCTTTTCTCCCGTTTTGGCAAAAACGGAAGATCCGCCTGCCCAAAAAATAATTATCGGTAATAAAGACACCAAACGTTATCATTTGCCGGGCATGCCCTTTTACAATAAAGTCAATCAATATCACCGGGTTTATTTTGACTCGGAACAAAAGGCCATAGATAGCGGATATTATAAAGCGGGGACCGCTAAGGATTTGTCAGCCCGCGCGCCCCGGAGCGCAGACCCCCTGAAAAAACAGGTTGCGCCGGCAGCCGTTGTTTCCACCGCACCGGTAAAAAAATCCCCGGCGATTCTGGCTGGAAATGACAAAATATTGGAGGTTAAAGCGCAGGATAAATCCGAAGCGGTTCAAGCGGCCCGGCCTTTAACCCTTGAAGAAAGTATTTCTGTTGCGCTCAAGAAAAGTCTGGTGATTAACATCGCCAAAGAAGGCGCCCGGGGAGCCGAAGCCAGGAAACGGGAGGCAATAACGGGATTTCTGCCAAAATTGAGTACATCTTACAGCTATACACGCCTTAATGAAGAGCCCAGTTTCTACTTTCCGGGGCTCCCTCCGATTCCCGCGTCTACGATGATTGCCGGAACGATCAATAATTACAATTGGATCATCGAGGCCCGTCAGCCGCTTTTTGCCGGCGGGGGAATTCTGGCCAACTATCAGGCCAGTAAAATTGCTGAAGATGCCGCCCTTGTTGAACAAACGGCCAGATCTCAGGATGTGGTCCAGGATGTCAAAATTGCCTATTATAATATTTTACGGGCGCAAAGGCTCCATGACACGTCACTGCGGTCGGTGGAAATGCTGGTCGCGCATCGTAATTTCGCAGAGAATTTCTTCCGGGTCGGGTTGATCCCCAAAAATGATCTCCTGCAAAGCGAGGTGGCGCTGGCCAATGGCCGGCAGGCTTTGATCAGAGCGCGAAACGCCGTGGAACTGACGAAATCAAGATTGAATACCATTTTGAAACGGGAATTATTTTCGCCCGTGGAGGTTGTTGACGTTCTCGACTATCAACCGCTCAATCAGTCCCTGCAGGATTGTCTGGAGACGGCCAGGCAGCATCGGCCGGAGCTTAAGGTCTCTGCACTCAGGGCCGAGCAGGCAGGTAAAATGGTCCGGGCGGCGCAAAGTGAATTTTTCCCCTCGGTCAGCCTGATCGGTAATTATACCCGGTTCGGCGATACACCATCCGTTTCCGGCACCGAATATAAAGATATGGAAAGCTGGCAGGTCATGGCGGTGGCCAATTGGAATTTCTGGGAATGGGGTAAAACGAAATTCCGGGTGGATGCCGGCAGAGCCATGGAAAATCAGGCCATCGATCAAGCTAAAGAGCTGAATGACCAGGTGGCGCTGGAGATCAAGAATGCCTATCTGCTCTTACAGGAAGCAGAGAGCCAGATCGCTGTTTCGCAAAAAGTGATCGATCAGGCACAAGAGAATTTCCGGATTTCGGAAGCCCGTTTTCAGGAAAGGGTGGCGCGTTCGACGGAAGTGCTTGACGCCCAGACGCTGCTCACAAAGGCCGAATCAGAGTATGCCAATGCTCTGGCGGATTATCATATTTCTTATGCCCGCCTGCAAAGAGCGATGGGTGTCATTGACCGATAGTGAAAAAATATAGAAAGGATTTTGGGAATGAAAAGAGTAGGGTTGGGCCTGATCATTCTTCTTGCTTTTGGCGTTATATCCTCGTCTGATGCGATGGCGCAGGAATATGCCTTAAGAGATCTGTATCAGCAGGCGCTTAAAAATTCAGAAAAAATAAAATTTGCCGAGGAAAATCTCTATATTGCGCAAGTGGGCAAACATAAAGCCTGGGCGGTTTTAATGCCCAAGGTAACGGCATACGGCACCTACAATCGTTTTTCTGAGCAAAAGTATTCGGTGTCCGGCGTTTTGATGCAGCCGGAACAGGCCGGGACGTGGGGAGTTCGCGCGGACCAGTCTTTTTCTCTCTCCGTTCGTGAGCTCGACGCTTTGAAGATGGCCGGACAGTCTATTACGAAAAGTGAGTATGATCTTACTGCCGCCAAATCGGATTTTGTCCTCGCGGTGGCGTCCTCTTATTATGATGTGCTCAAAGCTAAAAA
>CAYULE010000133.1:0-7115 GCA_964445385.1 uncultured Smithella sp. | reverse complement strand
CGGATGTTGTGTGCGCGGAAGGTCTGGCGGACGCGACGGTGCTGGAACGAGGCGGAGGGATTGGCGTGTGCCGAATACTGCCACGCCTGAGATACGATCATATTATTCTGGCGGGCGACGCCGCGGGTCTGACCTCCGCTCTGCACGGCGGCGGAATCGATATGGCCTGTTTGAGCGGTGTTCTGGCCGTATCAGCCATCCGCGAAGGCGAAAGCGGCATTGCCGCCTATGGAGAAAAACTTAAAAAATATATACACGAAAAGAATGAGTTGGAGAAAGTCACGATCCAAAAAATGAGGACATTGAGCTTTGATCAATTCGATGACCTTCTGCGCGGTGTCACGTCTTCCAGCATATTTGTCCGGCTCAAGACCGCCTGGCGCCATCAGGATATGCTTTATGCCACGCTCAAGTGGTTTGGCAAAAAAAAGGACGTGCCGGACTGGCCGGTTTAAACCCGGCCCACCCGGTTCCGGCGCATAGTAAGATTTAATCATCCTGCCGAAATACCCTTTTGCCATGCGCCGCAATTCATCAGCGCCCTTAACCATCACGAGAAATTCCTTACGAATGATCATCACTAACCAAGCACATCTCTGATCTTGGCCGCCAGATCCCGCATGGAAAATGGCTTGGCAATGAACTTTATCCCTTCCTCCAGAATCCCCTGGCGCGCGATGACATCCGCTGTGTACCCGGACATATACAGACACTTAAGATTCGGTTTGACAGCAATAATCCGTTCCGAGAGTTCTTTCCCGTTCATGTCCGGCATCACCACATCCGTAAGCAGCAAGTCGATCTTACCCTCATATTCATGGACAAGTTTGAACGCCTGATCTTTGCCATTGGCCACCAGCACTTGATAGCCCAGGATTTCCAGCATGGTCTTGCACATTTGCAAAACCGTCATCGAATCTTCTACGACCAGAATCGTCTCCGTCCCGCCCGGCACACAGGCTTCCTCTTCAAGATCGATGTCTTCCCGGTCCTCATCCACATAGCGGGGCAGATAAATCGAAAACGCGGCGCCCTGGCCGGGCTCGCTTTGCACGGAAATAAAGCCTCCGTTCTGTTTGACGATCCCATACACGGTGGCCAACCCGAGTCCCGTCCCCTGACCTTCTTTCTTGGTGGTAAAGAACGGCTCGAAAATGCTGGCCAGCGTTTCTTTGCTCATCCCGCATCCGCTGTCAGTCACAGTCAAAACAACATAGTCCCCGGGAACGCATTCGGGGCGGTCTTTGCAGAAGGTTGCGTCACATGTCTCATTGAAGCTTTCGATCGTAATCCTTCCTGTTTTTTCAATCGCGTCGCGGGCATTGACCGCCAGGTTGGCCAGCAGCTGGTCAACCTGCGACGGGTCAATCCTGACGCGCCAGAGCTTTATGCCCGGACTCCAGGTCAGATGGATGTCCTCGCCGATGAGCCTCTGAAGCATCTTGAGTATGCTGGCTACTGTGTCGTTCAGATTCAGCACCCGGGGACTGACGGTCTGCTTGCGGGCAAAAGCCAGAAGTTGGCGCGTTAAATCAGCAGAGCGGGTCCCGGCATTAAGGATCTCCTGGAGCGGCTTATGGACGGCATCGGAAGGTTTGACCTGTTTCATGGCCATTTCCGTGTTGCCGATGATCACGCTGAGCATATTGTTAAAATCGTGAGCGACGCCGCCGGCCAGACGTCCGACCGATTCCATTTTCTGCGACTGGATGAATCGCTTTTCAAGTTGGTTTCTTTCCGTTAAATCAATTAATGAGACAACGCTTTCTTTCGTCTCCGGAATGACCGCAACACTCATAAAAAGTTCCCGGATTTCTCCCTTCCGGTTTACCGCTCGCAATTCATAGGAAGCCGGCGCGGATTCCGGATCGATGCTCCGCTTCTTCTGATTGCTTTTCACCATGTCCAGATCTTCTTTTACAACAAATATCGTCCAGCTCAGTTTTCCTTCCAGTTCTTCTTTGGTATACCCCACCAATCGGGCGAAGTTGTTATTTGCTTTCAGAATCGTGGCGTCTTCGGCGACAATAATATTAGCAGTAGCCGTGCTTTCAAAGATCGTTCGATAGCGCTCTTCGCTGGTTCGCAGCGATTCTTCCGCCTGCCTGCGCTCGGTGATATTACTACTGTTGATCACTGCCCCGGTATGCTCCCCCGCAGCATTGCGAATCGAATGACCAATGGAACGAAGCCAGATGTAGCGTCCGTCTTTATGACGATAACGGTACTCCATTTCACGCTCTTCTCCGCCGCGCACCCCTTGACCGCCCTCGTTTAAAATCCTTTCCATATCTTCAGGGTGAACGTTTTCATAAACCGGCCTTCCCAGCAGCTCCTGCGGGGCATATCCCAGGATTCTCAAATGTGAGGGACTGGCATATTTAAAAATACTTTGAGCATCCACCTCACACACAAGATCGCTCATGTTCTCCGTGATACGTCTGAACCGTTCTTCACTCTTTCTGATAACGTCCTCAGTCTGTTTTCGCTCACTGATGTTCCGACAAACAACTACTGCGCCGAATGGCATGCCGGCTTCATTCCGCAAAATATTGCCATTCATCTCAAAGGGAATCTTTCTTCCGTCCTTGGTGATTAGATGATATTCATGCGGAACGCTCCTGCCTTCCATCATGAGTGCAAAGTTTTCAACCGCTATACTCTGATCTTCGGGATCAAGGTACTGAAGAATATTCTGACCTTCAATTTCATCCCGCCTGTAGCCATTGATCTGAAAAGCATATTCATTGATGAAGAGGATCTTGCCTTCGAGGTCGGTGCGGACAATAACATCCGGAAGGGTATTAACCAGACCCGTAAACACTTCCTCGCTTTCTCTCAGTGTCTCCTCCGCCTGCCTGCGTTTCGTGATGTCGCTGCTGCTGATGATAATGCCGGAAAGCTTTCCCGATAAATCATAGATGGCATGGCTGGAAGAACGGAGCCAGACATAATGTCCGTCGGTGTGTCGGTAACGATATTCCACTTCGCGATCTGTATTGCTGCGGACTCCCTCCTGAAATTCATCCTTGATCCGGTCGCGGTCCTCGGGGTGTATACCGTCAAATATTGAAATGCCGATAATATCCCGCGGGGCAACCCCGACAATCCTCCGGTGGGAAGGGCTGGCGTACCGGACGATCCCCCGGGCATCCACCTCGGCTACCGCGTCACTCATATTCTCGGTGATGCGCCGGTATTTTTCTTCATTCTCGAGCAGCTGATCTTCGATTTTCTTGCGTTCCGTAATATCCGCCACCTGGGTCAGGAAGTAATCTTCCTCTCCGATGATGATTTTTGAGGTATTGAACAAACCATACCGCAGTTCGCCGCCTTTCACGCAAAGCTGCAGCTCCAGGTTTTCGATAACCCCTTTCCGGCGGTATTCATTCAGAAAAAAATGCCGTCGTTCATCCGTGACAAAGCCGAGTTGGACGGAAGTATTTCCCAGGAGTTCTTCCCGCGGATACCCCATGAACTTTGCATATGCATCATTGATATCGACATACCGGCCTTCCCGCACAGTCGTAATCGCCATGGGAACCGGACTCTTCAGGAATACTTCGGAAAATTTTTCCTCGCTCTTCTGAAGCGCCCGACGGATTTGGTTGATTTCCTCAATGGATGCTTCAAGGAATTTATTTCTTTGCTCCAGGTCCTCATCGGTGGGTTTTGGACTCATGAATAAGATCTCCGGTCAGTTAATTCAATAATAATTCCGTCAAACGCGTTACCGCGCCGTTCTCCCTCAAGTGTGCATCATGTTGATGATCCGTTAAAATCTTTATCTTCTTTATCGTTCTTATTTACCATTTTTCCCCGCCAGAGTAAAACCCGCCTGTGCCGCTATAAATTCCCGGGATCGCAAAAGAGGATACTGTCATGGTTTTCATTGCCGGCTCTTAAGACCGGCCGCAAGGTGATTTGCGTTTCAGGATCTCTTTTTTCCGTTGTAAAATCGATCCCTGTTTTTTTCTCCAGATAGCTTTTCGTCTCATGGAACGGCCGTTCAATGACTACGGCAAAGTAAGATCCCCAGCCGCAATCCCTTGCTCCCGTATTGTCGCAAACACCAATCATCACTGCTTTTACCGGCATATCCAGAACTTCACTTTTTACAGCATACGTCCAGGCGTCATCCTTTTTCATCCCGGGTTTCCCCGTGGCAATGAAACGGGCAGCCATACCGGACAGTTCGGGGCTCATCTGACAATGTTCAAACCCCTGAAACGCCCGACCGCTGATCAAAGACACCGTTTGCCCGTTCCCTGGTTGCTGTTCCTGAATAGCCTTGCGTTCTTGCTTTCCGGTATCTCGCACGGGTAACCCCGCCAGTGTGGGAATGATGATGTTGCTGAGCTTCCAGGACAGACCGTTGCGTGTAAAGACAAATCTGATTTTTTCTCCATGTTCACCTTTGATCCAGGCAGAAAATTTATCCGTACGGTCATAAGTAAAGTTTGCGTTCTTGAAAAGCTGCGGTCTGGATACCGGGAAGGTTCCACGCTCTGCGTCGTTCAGGGGAGAAGAATCGGGCTGAATACCTTCCATCAGTTTTGCCAGACTGCTGGGGGTGACAATTATGTCGACCATGCCATCGATCAGTTTTGACGCAAATCCCATCGCCAGCGCTTCCCATGGGTTATCTTTCAGTCCGGCTACCGATTTTTGCATCAACAGCGCATAAACCTGCTCTTTTAAGTTGGATCGCAACACTGGGAAATCGACATATTCAGACAGCTGCTCTGCGTCTTTTTGCTCAATTCCCGATTTGATATAATGAATGGCAATAAAAGGTCCGGCGGCAATATAACCCGCAAGGGCGAGCATCAAGAAACCCAAGGGGATAAAGATCTTTTTCATTTCATCTCCTTTGGAAATATATTTTGAATAAGAAATACCATAAGTTCAGTTCGTATTCAGCTGTTTTTTGCTTCGCGCCGTTTGAACCGGGTATCGCCCTCACACTGTTCATGAGCCTCGCACAGAGACAAACATTCATGCAGACCGCAGGGACGGACCGGCAGGGACCGCTTGCCCGCATGACCGTGTTGTGTTATAAGTCAGCAAGTTTCAAATACAGAACAAAGAACAGACGGGAGAAAAAAAATGCTGACAGTCATCGCCAAGTTGCCAATTAAAGAGGGAAAGATGGATGAAGCCATGGCCGCTTTCAAAACGTTAATATCCAAAGTGGCTTCGGAGGAGGGCACGGTTCTTTATTCCCTCAATCAGGACAAAGCCAATCCCAATACCCTGGTGGTCGTTGAACAATACAAAGACAAAGCCGCGCTGGAATTTCATTCTGCCACGCCGTACTTCAAGGAGTTTTTTGTGGCCAGCGCCGCCTTCATCGGCGGAAAGCCCGAAATGTCCGTCATGAAAGAAATTGAAAGAGTTTAACGCATCGGCTCCAGACAGGGCTGTATTGGGTTGTTCATCGGTATTTATAAAACCCGATCGCCTGCGCTTAAAGCGATGAGCTTTGACTGGAATTCGGCAACCGCAGCCGCGCCTTCTTCAGGCGACCAGGGCGCAAATACAAGCGAGGTTGCGGGATCGTAAGGTCCCTCTTTCACCTCAAAAAATACGGATTGTTCCGCCATGGGAATCCACGTATGGTAAATGCCTGCCGGGATTTCCATGGCGAATATATCCACTCCCGGCCCTGCGGAAATCCGACTGGTTAAAACACCCTCGTCATCAAAAAATAAGACATCAAAAAGACCGCGAATGACAATGGCAAACTCGCCTTGACTGATATGTTTGTGCGGTCGAAAATAGGAGGAGCGACCGGCCGCGATGAATAAGCGCTGGACGGGGTCGGATAAAGATTCGTGGATGTTGTAATTCGTCCTGAGCCTCTTGGTCTCGCCTGCTCTGGCGATCCACTCATCCACCATCCGGGAAGTGATCAGCTTCATTTTGTCTCCCATTCAAAATCAACATGAAATAAAATACGGGCTTTTTTTATCAGAATAAGCGTCAATGTCAATAACGGGATTCTCTGGGTCAAACAATTGTCGGGAAGAACAGAGGGAATCACGTTTATGCTGTTGTTCAAAACATACAACCGCTTTTTCGCCCGATAAAATTGTTTTGACATCCATCCCTTCATCTCTTATGCTTTCCCATGAAAGCAAGGTTAGATAAAAATACATTAAGAAATAAATAAATTACCGATAGGGAGATCATTATGTTTAAGACAAGAATGACGCAAATGTTTGGCATTGAGCATCCCATTATGCTTGCCGGAATGAACTGGATCACCGAACCCAAACTGGTATCCGCAGTCTGCAACGCAGGCGGGTTGGGACTTTTGGCGATCGCGCGCTGCAACCCGAAAGAAACGCGGGAAAATATCCGGCAGATCCGCCAAATGACGGATAAACCTTTCGGGGTCAATCAGATTCTGGTCGGACCGGGGGCGAAGGAAAATATCGCCGTGGCCATCGAAGAGAAAGTTCCCATCATTAATTATTCGCTGGGGAAACCCTGGTTTGTGAATGACGTGCATGCCTATGGCGGCAAAGTTGTCGGAACCATCGCCATTGCCAAGCACGCGGCCAAGGCCGTGCAAATGGGCTGCGACGCGCTGGTGGTTACCGGTCATGAGGCGGCGGCGCATGGCGCGGCGGCCACGTCCATGGTTTTGATTCCTCTTGTTGCTTCCATGGTCAAGGTTCCGCTCATCGCTGCGGGTGGTTTTTATGATGGACGGGGCCTCGCCGCAGCGCTGGCTTTAGGCGCGGACGGCATTTCCATGGGCAGCCGTTTCATGGTCGTCAAGGAAAGCATGGTGCACGATAACTTTAAAAAATTGTGCATTGACGCAACCGAGCAGGATACCCTCTATGACAACGTGTTTGACGGTATGGACGGCCGCGTGCTGAAAACCAAAGAAGCTGAAGCGATGATGAAGCGCGGTTTCCCGGTGGTGGACGCCATCAAGGGCGCCCTCCTCGTGAAACGCCTGATGAATCTGTCTTTTGCCAAATTCGTGGGGATCAGCATCGAAATGCTCAAAGCCGAGGAAGGACATCCGCTGATGGTCCTGGCGCGCCAGGCCGTCGGCAATATGAAGCATCTCAAAGCCCTCAATGACGGTGATGTGG
>CAYULE010000132.1:0-7121 GCA_964445385.1 uncultured Smithella sp. | reverse complement strand
CATTCTCCCCAGCAGATTGCTTTCAACGAAGTGATCCGGCAGTCCATCATGGCTGATCCTGACTGGCGGGAGGGGAATTATTACGCGTATGGTCAGCCGGAGAAGGGACTGTCCGTGGCCCGTATGATCGGCCACATCACCTTTATGAGCGATCAGTCCATGGAAGAAAAATTCTCCCGGCGATTGAAAAACGATAAATTCAGCTTCGGATTTGACGCTGATTTTGAAGTGGAAGGGTATTTGCGCTATCGCGGCGCTAATTTTGTGAAGCGCTTCGATGCCAATTCCTACCTTTACATTACAAAAGCAATTGATTACTTTGATCTGTCGGGGGGAAAACTCATCGCGCACGCAAAGGCCATCAATACACGAATCATGGTGATCTCTTTCAAGACAGACTGGCTCTATCCTCCCTATCAGTCGCAGGAAATCGTCCGGACCTTGAAAAGAAGGCACGTGGATGCCACCTATTGCGAATTGACCTCCACTTACGGTCATGATGCTTTTCTGATTGAGGTGGAAGAACAGACAACACTGATCAAACATTTTTTGGATAAGACCTTTAGCGGGTATCTGGTGGCAGGTAATGATGGAACCTAATAATATTACTTTGGATCATCGGGTTATTTACTCGATTGTTAAGGAGAATTCACGCGTCTTGGACCTGGGATGCGGCGAGGGAGAGCTCCTGTATCCCCTTGTGCGGGATAAGCGCGTTCGGGCTCAGGGGATTGAGTTGAACGATAAGGCCATCCAGGAGTGTGTTAAAAAGGGCTTGAGTGTTTTTCACGATGACATTGAGAACAGTTTGCGCGAATTCCCCGACAATTCCTTTGATTATGTGATTCTGAATCAGAGCATGCAGGAAGTGAAGCAGGTTGATTATGTCATTCAGGAAGCCTTGCGCATCGGCAACAAGGTCATTGTCGGGTTTCCCAACTTCGCCTACATCAAATCGCGGCTCATGCTGTTTTTCCAGGGGAAATCTCCCATCACGGGATCATTGCCCTATCTCTGGTTTGATACGCCTAATGTGCGTTTTTTAAGTATTACGGATTTTAAGAACTTTTGCGCGGAAAAAAATATCCGGATTGTGGAAGCTCATTATCTGGGTGAAAAGGAAATTGTGCGCTTCTGGCCGAACCTGTTTGCTTTGAACGCTGTCTTTGTTTTAACGAATAACTTGTATGACGTGCCATTACAAATTATGTAAAGATGAAATAAATGGAAGATACGATCTACAACTCTTTTTTCATTAAAGAGATTAATAGTCATGATGGTAAAACCACTTTAAGTGAAGTGGAAAAACCGGTTATTGGTGAAATATCTCTCAAGATATACATCAATGGCGTTGAATATGCTTCACTTCTGTGCCTCAATCAACTAACGGAAGAACTGGCCCTGGGATTTCTCTATAGTGAAGGTGTCATCGACACAATAGACGATGTTGCCTCCATTTCCTACAACGAGCGTCTCTTTGCCGTTATGATCAATCTTGCTGCAGGAAAGTCCGTCGAGAAGTGCGAAAGTCTGCGCAGTGTCACATCCGGATGCGGCAAATGCTTCACCTACATCAATCCGCTCAAGCAGGATAAATTTATTGTGTTGTCCGGTCATGACCAATTCTCTCTTCACGGAATTATGCAGTCCATGAATGATTTTGAGCAGCTCTCCGAAATATACAAAACCGTTGGTGGCGTTCACAGTGTATGGTTTCAACATGATGAAATTTCCGTTTTTAACGAGGATATCGGGAGGCACAACTGTTTCGATAAAATAGCGGGCGTACTCCTGAGAAACCAAAAATTAAATCTTGTGGAGAAGGGGATATTGTTCGTGAGCGGAAGGGTATCTTCGGAAATCATTACCAAGGTCATCAGGATGGGCGCCCCCGTTCTCGTTTCACGATCAACCCCGACATCCGCCGCCGTCAATCTTGCCCGGCAATACAATGTAACGCTTTTGGGTTATGTGAGAAAAAAATCCGGATATGTCTATTCGGGAGAAGAAAGGCTGATTTAAGGAGCGGATTGTCACTTTTTAATATATAATACAGAACGAAAGGCTATCAGAAAATGAAAAAAGGATGTGGGAAGGTTCTGGCTGTCAATATTTCGCAAAAAAAGGGTGAAAAAAAGAACACCATCGATTGCGGCCTGTTTTTGGAAAATCTGGGACTGGAGAATGACGCCCATGCCCAAGCCGGCATCATCCGGCAGGTCAGTCTCCTGGCCAAAGAAAGTATTGATAAGATCAGGGCGAAGGGCCTGGATGTGAATTATGGAGATTTCGCTGAGAATCTTACGATCAAAGGCATTGATCTCCCAGCGCTGCCGATTGGCACAAGGCTGAAAGTCGGGTCTGAAGTTCTTCTGGAGATTTCTCAGATTGGTAAGGTCTGCCATAACCGGTGCAACATCTTTTATACCGTCGGCGATTGTGTCATGCCCAGAGAGGGAATCTTCGCGAAAGTTATAGCCGGCGGCGAAATAAAAGCAGACGACCTGATAGAAATTATAGATGGATTACAAAATGCACAATGAACAAATAGAACTATGGCAGCATCATCACCTATTTAACGTTGATAAACGAGCTATAGAAAAGCGAACCTTAATTGTTGTGATCATTACTTTTGTCACAATGATTGCTGAAATATTGTTTGGCTGGATATCAAATTCCATGGCATTACTGGCTGATGGCTGGCATATGGGAACACATGCCTTCGCTCTGGGGATATCTCTGATCGCATACATGATGGCCAGAAAATATGCAAAAGACGAAACCTTTACATTTGGAACATGGAAAATTGAAATTCTAGGGGGTTACACAAGTGCAATTGTGCTTGGCATGGTTGGCGCGATCATGATTTTTTCTTCTGTTGAAAGAATGATCAATCCCCTGAACATTTATTACAATCAAGCATTGTATGTAGCCATTTTGGGATTGTTGGTAAATCTTGTTTGTGCAATCATCCTTAACAGTGGCGGTCATGCCCATGAACATACGCACCATCATCATGGAGAAGATGAACATTCACATTCTAAGCATGACCATGAAGACTTGAATTTGAAATCGGCATATTTGCATGTCGTGGCAGATGCTGTGACATCCCTATTGGCAATTATAGCGTTACTCGGGGGAAAGTATTTTAATTTAGTTTGGCTTGATCCGCTTATCGGGATTGTAGGCGCTGGTTTAATCATTCGCTGGTCTTTCTTATTGTTGAAGGACACCGGCAGTATTTTGCTGGAACGCGAAATCGATAATCCTATCGCTGATGAAATTAAAACGGAAATTGAATCCGACGGAGATTCAAAAATAAGTGACTTGCATGTTTGGAAAGTTGCGCAAAATAAATATGCATGTATTGTGTCTTTAGTAACGGCAAGAAATTATTCCATTGAAGCATATAAAGCGCGATTAAATAAAATTCATGAATTAGCGCATGTAACCATAGAAGTTAATGAATGTAGAATGTAAGTGAAGAGGAAAAGGTCAATTCAAATCAGGTATAAGGAGTATTTATGTGGGAATATACGGACAAAGTCAAAGAGCATTTTCTCAATCCGCATAATGTGGGCGAAATAGAAAACCCGGATGGTGTAGCCGAAGTCGGCTCGCTGGCCTGCGGCGATGCGCTGAAGCTGACATTCAAACTTGATGAAAACAAGCGCATCAAGGACGCCAAATTCAAAACATTCGGCTGTGCCAGCGCCATTGCGTCCTCTTCGGCGCTTACGGAAATCATCAAGGGGATGACCGTTGATGAAGCGCTCAAAGTCAGCAATCAGGATATTGCTCAGTATCTGGGTGGTCTGCCGGATGAAAAGATGCATTGCTCGGTTATGGGCAAGCAGGCGCTGGAAAAGGCGGTGGAAAATTACCGGGGTGCTCCTGCGTTGGAGGCGGGCGCAAAAATCATCTGCGAATGCTTTGGCGTGACCGATAAAGAAATTGAGCGGGCGATTCGCGAAAATAATCTTTCCACAGTGGAAGATGTCACCAATTATACCAAAGCCGGCGGTGGTTGCGGGGGATGTCAGGAGGCCATTGCTCAAATCATCGAACGCGTGAAGGCGGAGCCGAAAATGGATAACAAGCCCAAGCTCACCAATATTCAGAAAATCCGGTTGATTGAAGAAACCATCGAACGGGAGATCCGGCCTTCGCTGAAGCAGGACGGCGGGGATATCGAGATTATCGATATTATCGGCAATCGGGTGATTGTAGCGATGCGCGGCGCGTGTTCGACCTGTAAGGCATCGGAAATCACGCTGAAGGATTTTGTCCAGCACAGACTTCAGGAACTTGTATCACCGGACATTACCGTTGAGGAGGCCGCCAAATGAAAACGATTTATCTTGATAATAACGCCACAACGCAGGTAGCCCAGGAAGTGCTGGACGTCATGATGCCTTATTTCCGTGATCTTTACGGCAATCCTTCCAGCATGCATACCTTCGGCGGTCAGGTCGGACAGAGAATTCGCGCCGCGCGCGAGCAGGTGGCGGCGCTTCTGGGCGCGCTCCCGGAAGAAATTGTATTCACCAGTTGCGGAACCGAAAGTGACAACTCCGCGATTCGATCGGCCCTGACCACAAGGCCTGATAAAAAACATATTGTGATCAGTCGTGTAGAGCATCCGGCCGTTCGCACTCTTTGCTCGCATTTAGGCATGCAGGGCTATAAGATCACGGAGCTGCCCGTGGATAAAAATGGCATTCTTGATCTGGAAAATCTGGAAAAAAGCCTGACGCCCGATACCGCGATTGTCAGTCTGATGTGGGGCAATAATGAGACGGGTGTGCTCTTTCCGGTTGAGGCAGCGGCAAGGATGGCGCATGAAAAGGGCATTCTCTTTCATACGGATGCGGTTCAGGCAACAGGGAAAATTCCCATCAATATGAAAAATAACGTCATTGACATGCTCTCAATTTCCGGGCACAAGCTGCATGCCCCTAAAGGCATCGGTGTTCTCTACATCCGCCGCGGCACCAAATTTTCGCCTTTCCTGATCGGCGGCCATCAGGAAAAAGAGCGGCGGGGCGGCACGGAAAATACACCAAGCATTATCGGATTGGGAAAGGCCTGCGAACTGGCGGCTAAGAATATGGCACAGGAAAATAACAACGTTAGAAAACTGCGCGATAAACTGGAGAAAGAACTTCTAAAGAAAATTCCGCAAAGCCGTGTCAATGGTGATGTTGAACATCGTTTGCCCAATACCACAAATATCAGTTTTGAATTTGTTGAAGGTGAAGCCATCCTGCTTTTGATGAATGAACTGGGTATTTGCGCTTCATCCGGTTCGGCCTGCACGTCGGGATCATTGCAACCATCGCATGTGTTGCGCGCGATGGGAGTGCCTTTCACGATGGCGCACGGTTCCATTCGCTTCAGCCTGAGCATTTTCAATACGGAAGAAGAGATTGATTTTGTTATTGAGAAGATGCCGGCGATCATCGAACGGCTGCGCGGCATGTCGCCTTTCTGGAATCAAAAGGAGCAGGCCTGCAGTAAGCAGTAAAACATTGCGGGAACACTTTCGGTATTTGAAACTGTGCCTTAACAGCATATCATGTAAATTTAGTGAAAAAGGCAGGGAACGGTTTTAAACCGTTCCCTGCCCCTGGAACATTAAAAGGCAAAAAATAAATGAAACATTTAAAGAACGGTAACAAATGCAAAAATGAAATCAAATCGGCTGAACACTACCGCGACGAGCTTCCGGCAGTTGTAAATGAACTTGTCGCTTCATGCAGCAAAGGAGGCTGTTTTGATCACGTAAGCGCCGAACCGATTCCTTATCGCGAATCGATAATTGATATTCTGCGGCGCTTGGCGCTGATTCTTTATCCCGGCTATTTTATTCGCACGAGACTCGATTCGACCAATCTGGAATATTATCTGGGGCAGCAGATCGTCGGTCTTTACGAAGTCCTCTCTGAACAGATCATTCTGGCCATTCGCCACGATTGTATCCGCCAGAACCTCTCCTGCGTCCATTGTGAACCGTTGGGAAATAAGCTTGCCGTGGAATTCCTCCGGAAGCTCCCTCAACTGCGCGAGATGCTGGCCAACGATATCCGCGCCGCACTGGATGGCGATCCGGCTGCCAAAAGTTATGACGAAATTATCTTCAGCTATCCGGGGATCTGGGCGATCATGGTTTACCGTATTGCGCATGAGCTCTATCACCAAAGTATTCCGCTCATGCCGCGGATTATGACGGAATACGCTCATGGCCGCACGGGTATTGATATTCATCCGGGAGCGCATATCGGTGAGAGTTTCTTTATTGATCATGGCACAGGCGTTGTTATTGGAGAAACCTGTATGATCGGCAACCGCGTGCGTCTCTATCAAGGGGTTACGCTCGGGGCTTTGTCTTTATCTAAAGCGGAATGCAAACGCTTGAGATCAAAGAAACGCCATCCATCTATTGAGGATGATGTCATTATATATGCCAATGCGACGATTCTGGGTGGAGATACCGTTGTCGGCGCGCGTTCAGTGATTGGCGGTAACGTCTGGCTAACTCATTCCGTGCCACAGGATACAGAGGTTTTCATAAAAAAACAGGACCTGATTTTTGGCCAGAAGCAGTATAAAAAACAGGCGGCAAAGCAGAAGTTGCGTTGAGCGAAGAGGGCATATCAGATATATTTTATTGACATACAAGATTGAAATCATTATTAATATATTGTGCTAAGCAGGAATGTCAACGGGAGGGTATGATAAAATGCGATTTCTGTTAATACCGTGTGTTTTTTTTGTTCTTATAGCCACTGCTCATGCGGGAGAATTGTACATTTGTATTGATAAAAGTGGCAGGGAAATCATTAGCAGCCTACCTCAAGACGGAATGAAATGTATATTAAAGGAAACTTACCGGGATCCCTCGCTTGAAGAACGGAAAGAAAGGGAGGATACAGAAAATAAAATTGCTGAAGAATTAGAAAAAGACGCTGCCAAAGAAAATGTGAATAAATGTATTGAAGGTGTAAATCAGCGTTATCGCCAAGCATGGGACGGACGCTGCAGATCCATGAATCGATATTACTCCTGCGCCCTGCCTGATGAGGTTGTTAAGCAATTGGATGATCAGTTTGAAGAAGAGA
>CAYULE010000131.1:0-7151 GCA_964445385.1 uncultured Smithella sp. | reverse complement strand
GAACAGGTCACCTTTTCCGCTGAAGAAAAGCTGCGCATCGCCCAGCGGCTGGACGATGTTCATATCCATTATATTGAAGGCGGCTGGCCCGGTTCCAATCCTAAAGACCTGCGCTTTTTTGAAATGGCGAAAACGGAGAAGTTTAAAAACGCTAAATTAACCGCGTTCAGCAGCACACGAAAACCATACATCCGCCCGGAAGCCTGCCCGAACCTTAAAGCGCTGATTAAGGCCGAAACACCGGCCGTGGCCATCTTCGGGAAATCCTGGGACCTGCATGTTACTGATATTCTAAAAATAAATCTGGAAGAAAATTTGTCGATGATCCGGGATTCGATTGCTTACTTAAAGTCCAGGGGCAAGGAGGTCCTTTTTGACGCGGAACATTTTTTCGATGGTTATAAGAATAATCCCAGATATGCCACGCGGGTTGTAAAAACGGCTTTGGACGCCGGCGCGGATAAGATTGTTTTCTGCGATACAAACGGTGGCGCCATGCCCTATGAAGTCAGCGCCATTCTCGGCAAGATCTCCTCCATCATTCCGCCGGAAATTTCCGGTATTCATGTTCACAATGACTGCGGACTGGCTGTTGCTAATTCCATCACGGCGGTCCTGTCAGGAGTGAAAATGGTTCAGGGCACCATCAATGGTTATGGCGAGCGATGCGGGAACGCGGATTTGATTTCATTGATCGGCAATCTGCAAATCAAAATGAAAATGAATTGTTTGCCAACGGAGTCCATCCGACAACTCACCAATCTTTCCCTGTATATCAGTGACGTGGCCAATATTCCGCCTTTGATGGCACGGCCTTTTGTGGGACGGAGCGCGTTTGCTCACAAGGGCGGTGTGCATGTTAGCGCCGTGACCAAAAATTCGCTGGCTTACGAACACATGCAGCCCGAGCTCGTCGGCAACAGCCGGCGCGTGCTGGTCTCCGATATGGCGGGCAAAAGCAATATTGCCTATAAAGCCAAGGCCCTGGGAATCGATCTGGATAAGAAAAACGCGTTGGGTAAAGTTGTGCACCAGGTTAAGCTGATGGAAGACAAGGGTTATCAGTTTGACGCTGCCGACGGTTCTTTATCCGTCTTGATGAAGAAAGCGATTGGTGAATTTGTGGAACCGTTTAACCTGGAGTGTTTCAGCGTGGTCACATCGCGAACGCTGGAAAATCCCTGCCTTTCCCAGGCGACGATCAAAATATCCGTGGGCGGCGAAGAAGAATTGACAGCGGCCGAAGGCAATGGCCCGGTTAACGCACTTGACCATGCTTTGCGCAAGGCGTTGACCAAATTCTATCCGCAAATCAAGGAAATGCATCTGGTTGATTTTAAAGTTCGCACACTGGAAGGTTCGGAGGGTACGGCGGCGGGCGTCCGGGTTTTGCTGGATTCGACGGATGGTTCTGAGCTCTGGAGTACCACGGGCGTTTCTGAAAATATTATTGAGGCGAGCTGGCAGGCCCTGATCGACAGTATCGAATACAAGCTCAGCAAAGATAAGAAAAAGAAATGATTTTACTCTGATTTTTTAATCCGTTTGCAGCCATTGCTAAATCTTCGAATTGCTGGTATAAATAGCCGATGAAAATGGCAATTGGAAAACTGGAGCCAGACGGTGTTATCGATTAACAGCCAAAATCCGCAAATGCGCCTCATTAAGAAAGCGGCGGATATATTAAGGGACGGAGGCGTGATTATTTATCCCACGGATACGGTTTATGGAATGGGTTGCGATTTGTCCAATAAAAAAGGCATTGAAAGAATTTACGAAATTAAAAGAAGAAATAAGAAACGACCCTTAAGTTTTGTCTGTTCCGATCTGAAACATATCAGTCAGTACGCTCTGGTTACGGATTACGCCTATAAAACCATGAAGAGACATTTGCCGGGGCCCTATACGTTCATTCTGGAAGCATCGCGCCTTGTTCCGAAAATCATCTTACCGAAAAGGCCGACCACGGGGATTCGCGTACCGGACAATCCGATTTGCCTATCCTTAATACGCGAACTCGGGCAGCCGATTATCAGCACCAGCGTTCAGACGGAAGCCGGAGAAGACCTCGGTAATCCATCGCTCATCGACGAATATTTCGGACGTATCGTCGATTTAATTATTGACGGTGGAACGATTGTTCCCGAACCGTCCAGTGTCATCAGTCTGGTTGATGACACGATCGAACTGATTAGAATTGGCAAAGGCGACGTAAGCGCCTTTATCTAAAATATATATGAGGTTGTATCGCGCAAGTTGCGTGTCGGTCGGTCATTCGGTCCCTCCATGAACGCGTGATGATGTATGCAGCCGAAAAGGACAATTATGAAACATATTATGCTCGTTAATGCCGTGCACAAAGAACAGATGCGCATGGCCACCGTTGATGAAAAAGGCAAGCTCATTGAATTTAACATTCAAATGACGGTGCGCGAACCCATCAACGGGAATATTTACAAAGGGAAAGTGCTGAAAGTTGAACGCGGTCTGCAGGCGGCTTTTGTCGATTACGGTGGAGTAAAGGATGGCTTTCTTCCGCTGCGGGATGTCAGTCCGGAATATCTGACTGAACCGGAAAACGGTCAGTCCGGTGGAAGGCCGGTTCTCAAATCCGGACAGGAAATCATCGTACAGGTCGTCCGTGAAGTTACCGGTAATAAAGGCGCGCTGCTCACATCCTACATTTCTTTACCCGGCAGATATTTAGTATTGCTTCCCAACAAACTTTGCGGCGGTATATCGCGTAAAATTGAAAGCGAAGAAGACCGGCAGAAGATCAAAACGCTGATGGAGCAGATCAAAGTTCCCGAAGATATGGGCTTTATTGTCCGCACGGCGGGCATCAACCGCACCAAACCGGAGATTCAGCGCGATTATCAATTTCTCATGCGTTTATGGAAGGATATCTTCAAAAAAGCCGAGAGTGTTGCCGCTCCCTATTTTCTTTACCAGGAAACGGATTTCGGCGTGCGTTCGCTCCGCGATTACTTAACGCTGGAAATTGATGAAATTCTGGTCGATGAGGTCGAAACCTTCCGTAAAATGCGCGCTTATTTGAAAGCGGTCGCCCCACGCCATTTACGAATCTTAAAAAATTATAAAGATAAAGTCCCGATTTTTGAACGGTATGAACTGGAAGAACAAATACGGGTGATTTACCAGGAGCGCGTGGAATTGAAATCCGGTGGTTACATTATCATTAATCCCACGGAAGCCATGATTACCATTGACGTTAATTCCGGCCGCGGCTCCAATAAACGAAATATCGAAGAAACCGCTTTTAAAACCAATGTTGATGCCTGTGATGAAATTGCGCGTCAGCTGAGGTTGCGCGATCTGGGCGGTTTGATCGTTATCGATTTTATTGATATGATTGATAAGAAGCATATCGCGGACGTGGAAAAAGCCTTTAAAAAGGCTTTGAGTATGGATCGGGCCAGAATACAACTCTCCCGTATTTCCAAGTTCGGTCTGCTGGAATTATCCCGGCAGAAAAAGCAATCCACCATTCAGGAAATCAGTTATATCACCTGTCCCTACTGCAAAGGCAGCGGGCTCAGGCCCTCCCTGGAATATGCGTCTCTGGGTGCGTTTCGCAAAATAGAATCGGAAGCGGTCAAGGGCATCTATTCCGAGCTGAAAATCAGTCTGCCACACGAAATTGCCTTGTACATCCTGAATAATAAACGAAGTGAATTGCTGAAGCTGGAAGCAAATTTCGGCATCTGTCTGCATATTGAAGGAAAGCCGGATATGGCATGGGACAAACTCGAAATTCAGCAATCCATTAAGGATCAAACGCTGGAAGTAAACACGATGCCGGATGTTCCCTTGCTGACATTGGCCGAAGATACGGAAATGGACCTCGACGCTGATTCTGATACGAAGGCTGATGTGGAGGTCGGCAGCGCCGAAGAAGTCCCCAAAAAGAAAAGTCGCCGCCGTCCACGGCACAGGAAAAGAAAATCCGCTGAGGCGTCAGCGGAAAGTGTTTTACCGGAAAGTGCGCCGCCGGAGGCTCCTGTGCTGGATGCTTCGTCGATGGACTTACTGCCCCCGATGCCGCGCCCCCAATCACCCCGCTTCCCTGTAAAGCCGATGAAGATTGTCAGCGCCCTGCCGGATGAATTTTATCCGGTGGAACTGGACAGTGATGTGTTCGCACCGGAACCGGCGCCGGATGAGCCGGAAGAATAGGACAAGAATCATTGAAAAAGATATCCCGTCATCGCGGCGCATAAGGAGACGTGTTTATGGTGGATGAAATCGCAAAAGGCCTCTATCGGATTGTCGTCCCGTTGCCGGCGAGCCCGCTGAAGGACCTGAATTCCTACGTCATCAAAGGCGAAGACCGTAATCTGATCATCGATACCGGATTCAATCGCTCTGCCTGTTATGAAGCGATGCAGCAGGGAGTGGCCCAGCTGGAGATTGATTTAAACAAGACCGATTTTATGCTGACCCACATGCATGCCGATCATACGGGGCTTGTGTCGCGACTGGCAACGGAAGGAAGCAGGATTTTTTTCAGCCGGATTGACGCGCGGGTTTTCGACAAAGACGCGAGCTGGCAACCCATGATCGATTTTGCCGAAAGCAATGGATTTCCGGCTGATGAATTGCAAAAAGCGCTTAACAGCCATCCCGGTTTTAAATACAGTCCGGAGAAAATTCCCGAATTTCACCTGATGGATGACGGTGACGTCATTGAATGCGGCGGTTACCGTCTGGAATGTGTGGCCACGCCGGGACATACCGCGGGGCACATCTGCCTGTACGAAAGGGATAAAAAAATCTTCTTTTCCGGCGATCACGTTCTTTTTGATATCACACCGCATATCGAATCGTGGGCCTATATCACGAATTCTCTTGCTGACTATATGGCAAGTCTGGACAAAGTATACAACCTGCCGGTTGACCTTGTTTTACCCGGACACAGAAATTTCTTTAAAGATCTGAAAGGCAGAATTGATGAATTGAAAGTCCATCACCGCGATCGTGCCAACGAAACGATGGATGTCCTGGGAAACGAAACGCTGAACGCCTATGACATTGCCGCCGGCATGACCTGGGATATCGATTGTGAGACCTGGGAAGATTTTCCCATTGCCCAGAAATGGTTTGCCACAGGAGAAGCCATTGCCCATTTACGCTATCTGGAAGGTGAAGGACGGATTACAAGAAATACCCGGCAGAAGATCATCACCTTCCGTGCTATCCGCAGCTGATCCACCCCCTGTACCATTCCTAAAAAACACTTGACATTAGTTTTATATAAAACTATAAGAGAGTCATGGATAATATTGTTTCTCTCATATCAAAGATACGCGCAAAATCCAACAAGCTGATCATGCGTGAAATGGCCAGTCGGAAAATGAAAGGTCTGGTGACATCGCACGGGGATATTCTTGTTGCACTTTTCCAGAAGCGAACACTGACCATGAAAGAAATAGCCGATAAAATAGAAAAAGATAAATCCACGGTGACGGTGTTGATTAACAAACTCATTGCGCAGGGTTACGTTCAAAAGGAAAGAGACGCGTTTGACACGCGCATGGTGCTGGTAGCTTTAAGCGATAAAGGAAAAAAGTTGAAAACAGATTTTGAGGAAATTTCCAAAAAGCTGTTGTCAGCGGTTTATCAGGGATTTTCCGAAGAGGAAAAGAAGACGCTGGCCATTCTTCTGCAAAAGATAGATCATAACCTTTAAATTTTTTTGACTCTATAGTTTTATATCAAACCATAAGGAGGGCGTGTGATGAAAGAAGTTACAATGTTTTTAAAAGAAAATCCGATGGGGTATCTGGCAACCGTAGCGAAGGGTGAGCCGAGGGTCAGGCCATGGGGGTTCATGTATGAGGAGGATGGCAAATTCTTTTTTTGCACGAACAACACCAAGGAGGCTTTCCGGCAGTTGATGGAAACGCCGCAGGTGGAGTTCTCCTCCGTGGACAAAACAATGGCCTGGGTGAGACTTCGCGGTAGAATACAATTTACTGAGGATAAAAAAGTGAAAGAGAAAATCCTCGAGGGCAATGCGCTGGTTAAGTCGATCTACCAAACGCCGGACAACCCGATATTCAAAGCTTTTTTTATGGAACATGGATCAGCCTCGATCGCGGATTTTTCCGGACAGCCGCCAAAAACCTTTGAGTTTTAGCTGGTAAATGAGTGTAGGGAACGGCTGGCCGCTCCCTACACTGCAGCATTAGAAAAATATCATGGCCAGAGCTTCAGCGATGCACGCGGGTTTATCCTGTCCCTCGATCTCAATGGTGTGGGTTTGTGTCATCAGCACTCTATTCCCGGGCTTTTCTTCCAGCGCGGAAAGAATAATCCGATCACGGATTTTCGAGCCGGAAATCACGGGATTGAGAAAGCGCACTTTATCCAGACCATAGTTGATGGACATCTTGGAACCTTCCATTTTCAGCGGCGCCTGATAGCTGAAAAAAGGCAAGTGCGAAAGCGTAAGAAATCCGTGAGCGATGGTTTGGCCGAACGGTCCCTTGGCGGCTTTTTCCGGGTCCACGTGAATCCATTGATGATCCCTGGTGCTGTCGGCAAATTGATTAATCTGCTCCTGCGTTACCTGGGTCCAATCGGAAAGAAATATTTCTTTTCCGATAAGCGGTTCCATATCTTTCAATACCGATGCAATAGACATATAAAAAAACTCCCTTCAATTTTTTATGTGCGCGCACCATAACCTTTTTGCTGTCTTTGGGCAATGCCGGATTATTCGAGAGCTGCGTTTACTTTGGCCTGCGCGGCTTTCGTTTCTTTCACGATTCGCTCAAAGAGCTCGGCGACTGTCGGCATGTCATGAATCAACCCCTGGACCTGGCCGACCGGCAGCACACCTTCTTTCGAATCACCATTTTCTGTAGCGACTCTGATGGCCTTAAAAGCGTTGGCCATGAACGCCAGCTGTTTTGCGTTTCCGTAACCGGAGGCCAGCACACCTAAAAATAGTTTGAAATAGGGCACTCCCAGTTGCTTTGCGATATCCTGAGAGTTGAAAAACGCTGCGGGCCAGCTCAAACCTTTTTTTACCGCTCTTTTGGCTGCATCCGTTTTCATAACCCGGCAGAGAATGCCGTCGAAACGCTTGGAAAACAAGGTGTCATAGACGTCTTTTTCCTGCGTCA
>CAYULE010000130.1:2430-7169 GCA_964445385.1 uncultured Smithella sp. | reverse complement strand
GGCAGAATAGGGGAGATGCAGATTTCCCGGCGCAGGTGACAGATCAAGCAGTGGCTATCGTGACCGTGGAACCTCGTAATAAATTCTTCCTTAGTTGATGAGCTTATTATGGACGGCGTAGAGTGTGAGTTCGGCATTCTTTTTCATTCCCATCTTGGCCATAATGCGGGTGCGATAGGTGCTGATCGTTTTGACGCTCAAACAAAGTTCATTGGCGATATCGGAAACAGACTTGCCTGAAGCCAGCATCAACATCACCTGGTGTTCGCGGTTGGAAAGCCTTTCGTGGGGCAGCTTTTGGGTGTCAATTTCCAGTTCGTCGGCCAGTTTTTCCGCCAGCGACGCCGTGACGTATTTCCCGCCTTGAGCCACTTTCCTGATGGCGCCGATGAGTTCCTGCGGCGCGCTGGCTTTGGTGAGATAACCCGACGCGCCCGCGCGCAGCGCCCGCACCGCGTATTGTTCTTCAGGGTGCATGCTTAAGATCAGGACAGCCAGCTTCGGCCGCTGAGCTTTGATATCTTCGAGAACTTCCAGACCGCTGCGTCCCGGCATGGAAATGTCCAGCAGAACGACGTCATAATCATATTTCAGAACTTTATCCAGGGTCTCCGCGCCGTTTTGCGCTTCGTCCTTAACCAGAATATCCCGGACGTCTGCCAGAATCTGTATCACGCCCTGGCGCACCACGGCGTGATCATCAGCAACCAGTATGCGTATCATGTTTGCTTCTCCTTATATTTGAGCGGAATCATAACTCTCACGGTGGTTCCGGTCGGCTTGGCATTGCGGACATGAACCGTTCCGCCCCAGAGGTGGGCGCGCTCACGCATGCCGATCATGCCGAAGGATCGGGAATCGTCAATTTGCCACTGCGTGATGCCGATACCGTTATCCGTTACTTCCAGACACAATTCTTTTTCGTTTTCCGTGAGGATGACCTTGCAGCGCGAGGCCTGGGCATGCCTGGCGATATTGGTCAGGGTTTCCTGAAAAATACGGAAAATCGTTGTGGCCATGTTTTTGTCGATGGCGCCCTCTGTGCAATGGATTTGCGCCTGACAGCGGATGCCGGAACGCTTTTGAAAGTCCGCCGCCTGCCATTCGATGGCCGCCGGCAGTCCCAGGTCATCGAGGAGGCTGGGACGCAATTCCGTCGAAATATTGTGCACGCTTTCAATGGTCGAGTCAACCAGAGCCGACATGCTGCGTGTTTTTTCCCGGATGCTTTTATTATTGGGCCGCAGGCGGCCCTCCAGCCAGGACAGGTCCATTTGCAGAGCGGTCAGCGATTGTCCCAGCTCATCGTGGATTTTGCGCGCGACGCGTGTGCTTTCCTGCTCGCGCACCGATTGCAGATGCGTGGACAGATCCCGCAATTCCTGACGCGAACGTTCCAGATCCTCCTGCGCTTTTTTCTGCGCGGTAATGTCTTCGTAGGTGACCACAATGCGTTTTTCGCGCAGTTTTTCCCCGATGCGCGAGGCCTTCATCCGGCAGAGAATTTCCCGGCCGTCCTTGTGCCGACAGGGAAATTCCGTTTCAAACGTCCGCTGATGCTCAAGGCTGGCATAAAAGATATCGCCGATTTTATCCGACTCTTCTTCATTGCGATAAATGATTTTGATGCTCTTGCCGATCAGTTCTTCCCGGTGCCAGCCGAAGATCACCTTGACCGCGTTATTAGCGAAATTGATCCGTCGCTGATGCAGGCCGAGGACGGCCTGCGGGATGGCGTCGAGAATGGATGATTCCAGTGCTTCGAGTTCTTCCAGCCGGCGTCCAGCCTCCTTGCGTTCGGTGATGTCCATGGAATTACCCAGAACAGCCTGTTTGCCCTTGTAGGTAATCGACATGACGGTTTCCATAATCCATTTGATCCGTCCGTCTTTGGTGACAATGCGAAACTCATAGGGCGAAAAGCGCTGTCCCTTGAGCAGCATGATTGCGTTTTTGGCCGTTTTGCGCCGGTCTTCGGGCAGGATGATGGAGGAGGGATTCATGCTGAATATTTCTTTTTTGCTGAAGCCTGAGTATTCAATGAAGCGGGAATTGCAAAATCGGAAGCGTTTGTTCTGAATGATATAGAAGCCCACCTGTGAGCTTTGCGCCAGAATTTTGTACAGGTCTTCCCCCACCTCTCCAGGTGACGCGGGAGTATTGATGACGGCTCGCTCCGCCTGGAGATGATTCACCAGTTCCAGCAACTCTTTTTTGGACATTTTGCCCGGATACACTTGTCACCTCGTCAAGTTAAAAAATGATTACCCAACGGATAGGTTATATTTATGTTACCCATGTTCAAGTATCACTAACACATGTTCAGTAAGAGTTCAATTTGGTATATGCTTTGCCGGGAGGTACTTTAAGTTTTTACCGTTAGCTTATCATGATGAGAAGATTTGAGGAGCATCCGTCTGCCGCGTCTCAAACGGACGGGTCGCAGAATATTGGATGGGTGAGGATAAATGCCCATTACCACCCTTTTATCCATATTTTCATTTTATCGGCCTGACCGATCAGCTCCTCTCTGAAATCAGGGTGAGCAATACTGATCAGAGCGTCTGCTCTTTCCCACGTGGATTTGCCGTTAAGCTGAACGATTCCGTATTCCGTGGCTACGTATTGAACAGTGGACCGCGGCACCGAGACAATGGAGCCCGGCTGAACGGTCGGAACGATTCGCGAGTGCAGTTTACCGTCTTCGTCTTTATACGTGGAATTCAGAGCAATGATTCCCTTTCCGCCCTTGGACATGAACGCGCCGAGAATAAAATCAAGTTGCCCGCCCGTGCCCGATTTTTGTTCATACCCTGAGGATTCCGAACAAACCTGCCCGTACAGATCGACTTCCATGGCGTTGTTAATCGCCACCACTTTGTTGTTCCGGGCAATGATTTTCGGGTCATTGATGTAGTTTGCGGGATACGAGGCACATGTTGGATTGCCGTCAAGAAAATCATAGAGTTTTTTTGTGCCCAGGGCAAAGGTGTAAGCCATCCTGGCATGATCAATTGATTTTTTTCTGCCGGTGATTTTGCCGGCGTTATATAAATCAACAAAGGCATCCCCCAGCATTTCCGTATGGACACCGAGATCCTTAAGATCGCTTTCAGCAATCATCTGCGCGATCCAGGTCGACAGGCCGCCAATTCCCAACTGGAGGCAGGCGCCGTCTTCTATTTCTTTCATGATATGCGAGGCTATCCGCCGATCAACTTTCCGGGGCGGCGCGGGTTTGATTTCTGACAGGGGGGTATGGTTTCCTTCCACGATATGATCTATTTTGGATATATGAATCGACTCGCTGTTCCCGCCGTGACAATAAGGGACTGATTGATTCACTTCGAGAATAATTTTTTTTGATTTGTGCAGTACCGCGGCTGTCAGAGAGTTAGACAGACCGTAATTAAAATATCCGTTTTTGTCCATGCCGGAAACCGTGATGAAAGCAACATCAAAATTACGGTATTTACGGATGGTTCGGGGACCCTGATGATAACAAAGGGGAATATCATTGCACATATTCCTGCCGTGAAGATGGCGGGACACTGTCCCGAATTGCCAGTCGTTCATCACCACATCCTCGCTATCCGGGTCAGCTTCCACGATTTTAGGCACCCGTGAGAAGCCGACACTTCGGAGATCGATGCTTCTCAACAGATGAATTTTCCTGGATAGCGCTTCATCCAGAACTTCTGGAAATAAAGCAAATTCACTGTAGAATATTTTATCGTTGAACTTGACGAGATTTGCCGCTTCATCCGCCGCAATCAACTTCGCTTGATATTCTGCCTGTACATCTTTCATGTTAGATTACCTGTTCAAGTAATTCATTCAATGGTGAACTCCCTGTATGGGTTACCCCGTCATTGAACATAGAGTTCTTCCACCGGAAAACTGTTGTTGAATACACCTTTGAAATCGTTTGAGGTATCGGCCATAGTCCGAATTAGCCGTGGGAGATTATTGGACATCCTGTAGGTCTTTCACTGACAAGATGAAACTCCGTATTCACGGCCGTAAAGGTTAAAAGAATGTGGCGGACGGATGATCAACGAGACGTTGCGGGTTATGTTTTGATAAAATGAAAAGTGGGAAGAGGAAAGCGGGCGGGGATTTTCCCACCCGCTTTCCTGCAATTTACTTTGACTGTTTGACGACGCTCATCGCCGTGGCAATCAGCGACGACATGTCTCCGAAGTTGGCCGGCAGAATCAGGGTGTTGCCCTGTTTGGCCAGATGACCGAATTGCTCGACCAGTTTTTCCGCCACGCGCAGTTGCACCGCTTCCATGCCGCCCTGCGCCTGGACGGCCTCCGCCACTGCTTTCAGGCCGTCTGCCGTTGCGCCGGCTATCGCGCGGATGGCTTCCGCCTGGCCGGTCGCCTCATTGATCTGTTTTTGACGCACGGCTTCCGATTCCAGCACGACTTTCTGTTTCTGGCCTTCGGCCACGTTGACGGCTGATTGCTTTTCACCTTCCGATTGCAGAATAACGGCACGCTTTTCCCGCTCTGCCTGCATTTGTTTTTCCATGGCGTTCAGAACATTATCGGGCGGCCGGATGTTTTTGATTTCGTAACGAAGGATTTTAACCCCCCAGGTTCTCGAAGCGTCATTGATGGCGCTGACGATGGCGGAATTAATGCTGCTTCTTTCTTCAAATGTTTTATCCAGATCAATCTTGCCGACTTCGCTGCGCATGGTGGTTTGCGCCAGCTGGATGATGGAAAATA
>CAYULE010000130.1:0-2330 GCA_964445385.1 uncultured Smithella sp. | reverse complement strand
ACCCGGGCTGTATCACTAAAAGCTATCCAATCCGAACCGCGATATTGAATGG
Organism: uncultured Smithella sp.; assembly: GCA_964445385.1. Classification (GTDB taxonomy): domain Bacteria; phylum Desulfobacterota; class Syntrophia; order Syntrophales; family Smithellaceae; genus UBA8904. The sequence continues at coordinate 2,278 of CAYULE010000130.1, read as the reverse complement.
CTCCTTCACCGCCCGCGGGAATATCCTTGATGACTTTCACCTTCTCCCCCGCGTAATCCGGCGGCATATCGGCATGTCCCGCAAAAAGTTTTTTGGCTGTCTTGCGTAACAGCAACAACAGCAACAGGGACGATACCGAAAAGACGACCAGTTGACTGCTGAATGAAGACGTGATCCCGATCCAGGTGGTGAATGCGACAATCAACGCACCCAGCCCTATAAAACACAGGATAAAACTGACCGTGGCCAGTTCAGCGATCAAAAGAAGCAGGCCTGCGACCGCCCAGATCAGGGCAGGTGTTAGCGAAAAACCAAACATGACTTGTCCCTTTCCGCAGGCCTGTGCTTATTCGGCCCGCCGGTTGTTAATAGAGGTTGGAATGACAACTTATTTAAGTGTCACGAAGTATAAGAAGAATCACGGTGAGAGTCAACATAATATTATGATTCCCGGCAGCGGATGGTTTGGGATCGCATTCTCACCGGGAGAACCGATAGAATGATTAATCCAATCCCGCTGCTGCGGGACGAGAGTTAATCCCCGCAGCTTGCTGCGATATCATAACCTTCATTTCATGCCTTGAGAGCTTGTGGCCATGTGGTTGATTACCCATTGACAAGAGTCTTTCCTTATGGTAACTGTATTACCATCAGTAAGTTCAATGCAGTCATGTGTTTGCCTATGAGCGATTACTGAAAAAAAGTCTTCATGGAGCTTCCGGATTTGATTCCACAGGATCAACATAAAAAAATATGTCAACTGCGGCGCGACCGTGAGAAAGCGCAGCGGATTCAGAGCATCATGGAGGCCGCCCAGAAGGTCTTTGCCTCAAAAGGCTATATCAAGACAACGATGGATGAGATAGCGCTTGCGGCGGAGGTCACCAAACCCACCATCTATCTTTATTTCAAGGCCAAGGATGATCTCTTTTTTACCCTCATGCTGCCCCTGATCGATGATATCCGGCAACAACTGCAAAAGGTAGAGAAAAATCTCCTGGCGGGAAAGATCCGCGACGGGGCCGGCCTCATCACGTCAATTTTTAAAGCCTTTTATCACGGATATGAGATATTGCCGGAAACCTTCCGGATTATTCAGTTGTTTCAGCAGCAGGGATTAATGGGCGAATTACGGCCTGAGGTCCGCGACGCCTTTAATGACAAGGGCCGCGGCAACTTTATTCTCTGCCGGCAACTTCTGAGTCAAGGGATGGCGACAGGCCTCATCAAAAAGGTGAATGTTTACGAAATGGCCGATGTGATCTGGGGCATGTTGGTGGGTATTATCCAGCTGGAAGACGCCAAGTGCCATGAACTTAAAAATAAACATTTGAAAGAAAATACACTCCGTCTGGCCGAAGGGCTGATCGCGGAGGCAATGACCATAAAAAGCAGAGGAAAGAAAGAATGAACATGATGGGCGCAGATAGACTGATTAAACGGATGAGAGCGGAAGGGCGGCTGTCCATGACGGAGGCCGAATCGAAAAAACTGCTGAGTGATTATAGTGTGCCGGTTGTTAAAGATAAGGTTACTTTTAACGCCAGGGATGCTGTTTCCCACGCGCAAAAAATCGGATTTCCGGTTGTTCTCAAGGGACATGGCGCAAAGCTTACCCATAAAACCGAACGCGGGCTGGTGAAAACAAATCTGAAATCCGCAGGCGAAATCCGCGAGGCGTTTCGTGTCATTAAAAAGTCCGCGGGCGTTGATTGGGAAGGGTGTCTCATTGCTCCTTTTATCCAGGGTAGTCGGGAATTTGTCGCCGGACTGATCCGGGATGCCCAGTTCGGCCCGGTGATCATGTTTGGACTGGGGGGCGTCTTTACTGAAGCACTGGCTGACACAGCCTTCCGTATTGCGCCCTTTGACGAAAAACAAGCCCGTCAGATGATTGGAGAAATCCATTCCCGCAAACTGCTGGAGAATTTTCGTGGTGAAGCGGCTGCGAATATGGATCAACTGGCGGCGGTTCTCGTCGGTTTATCGCGGCTGGGTATGGAGCAGCCCGACATCCGGGAAGTGGATATCAATCCGTTGATTGTTACTCCGAAGGGGAAGGTGGTGGCTGTTGACGCTCTGATTGTGCTTGATGAACGCAAGGCAGAACGCGCCGACGAAAAAGTTGGCGAAAGTGTGCTTAAAAAGCGGTCAGCCGAAATTCGTGCCGCGCTTGATGTCATGGCCCATGCCAAATCCGTCGCTGTGGTGGGCGCCGCCCTACCGGATCCGGGCGGATTTTCCGGAATGTTCGGCTGTATGAAAAATTTCGGCTATC
>CAYULE010000129.1:0-7210 GCA_964445385.1 uncultured Smithella sp. | reverse complement strand
TAATCATGTTTGGATTAGGCGGCGTTTACGCGGAACTCTTTAAAGATGTCAATTTTAGAATTCATCCTTTGACGGATATTGATGCGCAGGACATGATTGATTCTTTTAAATCGCGAAAAATACTTGATGGCTGGAGAGGCGCTCCTCCGTCAGATATCGCTGCTATCAAAGAACTCCTGCTTCGAATCTCAACCTTGATAGAAGATATTCCCGAGATACAGGAAATGGACTTAAACCCGATCATGGCGATGGAAAGCGGCTTCGGCTGTTACGTGGCGGATGCCCGCATATCACTAGCGCCCGTCTCTGAATGAATCTGACGGATCGTTCATGAGAAAATGGAACGGATTAAAACGATTTTCGCCGCCTCAGGCAGAACCCAAAAGAACCTGCAGTCCGGCGATCTGATTTGCAGGGATCTGCCTGAGGTCCGGGCAGAGGTCATTCTTCAATATAGACTGTCGCCGCGAAGTTAAACAATCAGGATTAAATCGTTACGTAGCGCCGGCTTCGGGTGTCCTATCCTGATCAAATACTGAATTCCGCTTCTTGTTCTCCATCCTCGGCAACATTATTTAAAACAAATAATTACAAGATGTTATTTTGGGAAAAAGCCAGAGATGAAAAATAATTATTGACAACTATATAAAATGTATATAGTGGTGAAAACGAAAAACGGTACAAAAAGAGGAAAATCGATGTCGATTAAATACGCCATTCTGGGACTCCTTAATTATTCGGATATGCACGGCTACAGGATCAAGGAGCATATCGAGAAAAATTTCGGCCACATGTGGTCGATCAATTTCGGACAGATTTATCCCGGTTTGAAAGAATTGAACAAAGACGGTTTGATCGATATGATGGAGCTGACGCCATCGGAAAACGGCGGACCCCATAAAAAGCTCTATTCGATCACTCAAAAGGGAAAAGATGAATTCTCGCAGTGGCTGGCCGCCGCTCCGCAGAAACCGATGCTCATCCGGGACCCCTTCCTGCTCAAGTTTGCCTTTTTCGGATTCGGAAATGATGAGCAGGCCATGAAAATTATGGATAAACAGATAGAAGTATTTGAGGCTCAATTGAAACGGCGACAGATCAACCATAAACGATGGGAGCGTCAGGGCGTTTATGTGCGACTGCTTGCCGAGCTTGGCGTCACTCAGAACGAAATGTATTTGGAATGGCTTCGCCACGCCCGCACGGAAATAGAAAAAAGCATGAAGGAGTCGGTCCAGAAAAGAAACCTGAAATAATTTTTATCATGATCAGCTTCGGCAGGGGGAACCATGGAATTTAAAGGCATCACCCTCGTTACCGGCGCAGCCGGATTTATGGGAAGTCACCTTGTTGAGTTTCTTGTCCGAAAAGGAGTCCGGGTAAGAGCAACCGCGCGTCCCCGAAAGGACACGTCCTTTTTTGACCGTCTGGGCGTCGAATATGTCCCCGCCGACCTGACGAAGCCGGAAACACTGCCCCCGCTCTTTGCGGGTGGGGTCGACCGGATATTCCATCTGGGGGCGATCTGCAATTTTTCCACACCTTATGAATCCCTTTGTCCTACGAACGTTGAAGGCGTCAAGTGCATCACCGGACTGGCGCTGAAAAACGGCGTAAAACGTTATGTTCACGTCGGTTCCACCAGTGTGTACGGGTATTACCGGGGCACACCCTTTCAGGAAGACTCCCCCCGCGATCCGCATGATTGCTATGGCAGAAGCAAGCGCGACGGCGAAGATGTCATCTGGGGCCGCATCAAGGAAGGCCTCCCGGCGATTATTACACGACCATGCACGGTCTACGGGCCCCGTTGTAATGACGGCGCCGGCAAGGCCTTTTCGCGTCCTTCCAGCATCAGCGCGATCCCGGGAAACGGCAAACAGCTCCTGTCCAACGTACGGGCGGAAGATGTGGCGGCCGCTGTCTACCATCTTTCTTTCATCGATGCCGCTGTCGGACAGGCCTTCAACCTTGCTGAAGACACGCATCCGACACTGGAGGAAGCGCTGGTGATGTCTGCGGAGGCGTTCGGAACAAAACCGCCGCAGCTGCACCTGCCTCTCTGGCTGGTGAAGACGGTAGCAAGGGTTGACGGTGCGGTCTCCGCGCGCAAAGGGCGGATACCGGACCTGGAACTGGATGCGGTCAAATATCTTTACGCTGATTACGTAGTCGATAACAGCAAACTGAAGGCCCTGGGATACCGGATGGTCTATCCTGATTTCAGGGAATCCATGAAGCAGATGGGGGAGTGGTATCGTGCGGAGGCGGAGCAACGCCTGTCCGTATGAATAAACTGGAGGTGAACGATGGGACAGATTGTGGTTATTACGGGGTGTGCGGATGGAATGGGGCGTCACGTTGCCAAAATGCTGGCTCAAGCCGGCCATACCGTAGCCGGATTTGACGTCGATGCGGGGGGGATACAATCCCTGAAGAAGGAGCTTACCGAAATCGGCGGCGATCACTTGCTCGATACGATCAATATTATCGACCGTCCGGCGATTACCAAATTCCGTGATCAGATCCTGGCCCGGTTCGGGCATGTCGACACCGTGCTTTCCAATGTGGGAATCGGGTTTTTCAGTCCCTTTGAAGAAGCCAATCTCGAGAAAGCGCTCAAGTGCCTCGAAATCAATGTCATCGGCGCGGCCGCGATTTTTCAGGCTTTCCTTCCCTCGATGCGTAAACGCCGTGCCGGCAAACTCATCGCCATGTCGTCGCTGGTCGGACGCATTCCTTTCCCCTTTGAATCCATCTATACCGCGAGCAAATTTGCCGTTACGGGGATGATGCTCTCCCTCAAGTATGAGGTGGCCCCCTTCGGCATCCAGGTGGCCCTGATCGAGCCGGCGCAGGTTTCGACGACGTTTGCGGCTAAAATCCATGTCCTGCCGCCGGAAAATTCCGTCTACCGGGATCGGGCCCGGCGGTTTATCGAGCGCGACGATGAGCTCATCAAAACGGCGCCCACGCCGCCCGTCGCCGCCCGGAAAATTATGAAAGTCATCGAAGCGCAAAAGCCGGCTCTGTTCAATCAGATCGATTTTATGAGCAGCTTCTTTCTGTGGCTCAATCAGTTTCTCCCCCGGTCGGTGAGAGACGCGATCCTGGTCAACCACATGCATATTAAAGTTTGATGTATTGAGGAGGGATACCATGAGCACTGAGCAAGCACTTCGTCAAACCCCGACGCAATCCCGCGTGGAGAAGCTGCGCTGGAAGATCATCGAGGCGCCTCAGGAAGTCTGCATCGAACGCGCCCGTTACCTCACGGAAGCGATGATGCTTCACTGGGACAAGCATCCCGCAACCAGGATGAGCCTCGCCTTCGAACATATCCTGAAGAACATCAGCGTCATCATCCGCGATGACGAAGTCATTGTCGGATGCCGCACATCCAAGCTCAAAGGCGCTCCCCTGTTTCCGGAAAACAAGTCGTTATGGATTGAGGGCGACCTGGAAAATTTCGATAAACGGGTCCTGCAGCGGGCTATGATCACCGAGGATGAAAAAAATGAACTGGCGACGGCGATTCTTCCCTTCTGGAAAGGGAAAACCGTGGAAGAACTCATGCAGAAACGAATGCCGGAAGACATCCTGACCGACATGGACAAGTACATTTTCACCATGATGCTCGAGATTACTTACGGGATCGGCCATTTTACCATGAACCACAAGCGGGTGCTGTCCCACGGACTTACGGATGTCGTCGACGAGGCGCAGCGTAAACTGGCCGGCCTTTCTCCGGATGAAAGAAACGATGAAAAAGGCTTTTTTTACGAGGCGGTGATACGAAGCTGTCATGCCGTCATTTCCTTTGCGCGGCGTCACAGCGAACTTGCGCTTGCCCTGGCTGCGGGGGAGGCCGACCGTGAACGGGCGGCAGAGCTGCGCGAAATGGCCCGCGTCTGCAGCCGGGTTCCGGAGCATCCGGCCGAAACGTTGCACGAAGCGGTTCAGAGCCTTTATTTTATCCACCTGGCCAGTCAAATTGAATCGGGAGGAAACTCCATATCCCTGGGACGGATCGATCAGATCCTGTTTCCTTATTATCAAAAAGAAGTGGAAGCCCGAAAGGGATCCGAAGGGCGGGCACGGGAACTCGTGGCCATGCTTTTTATCAAGACCAATGAGATCTGGAATGTCCTCGAGGAGGCCTTCATTCCCGGGGGGGAGGGCACTGAGGGCAAGACGACGCAGAATGTCACCGTGGGCGGCGTGGGACCTGACGGGCGGGACGCGACCAACGCCATGAGCTATATCGCCCTCGACGCCTATGCCGACGTGAGGACAGTGCAGCCCAATTTCGGCGTCCGGATATCTCCCGATTGCCCCGCGGAGTTGATGCGCCGGGCGGTCGAGTACGACCGCGACGGTGTGCTGATGCATTTTTTCAATGACGAAGCGATCATCCGGTCGCTGCTGCTTGGCGGCCATACGCTGGAAGATGCCCGCGATTACGGCATGGTGGGTTGCCTGGAGCCGAATGCGCAGGGGAAGACTTTCGGATCCACTTTCGCGGTGCAGTTCAGCGGCATCAAGTGTGTCGAACTGGCACTTGCCAACGGGATTGATAACATCTTCGGGTATCCGAGCGGTATCGAATCGGGAGACCCTGCCGGCTTTCAAAATTTCGAGGATCTCTGGAGCGCCTACGATCAGCAGATGCGGCATTTTATCCATCAGATGGTCCGGGGAATGGAAGTGCTCGACCGGGCAATTGCCGAAGCCGTTCCCTCTCCCTTTGCATCGGCGATGATCGACGGATGCCTGGAAAAAGGCCTGGATCTTACGCGGGGCGGCGCTCTCTACAATTCCACGGGTGTGCAGTTCATGGGATTTGCCAATGTGGTGGACAGCCTGTACGCGGTAAAAAAAGCCGTTTTCGAAGATCGGCTCTTTACCATGGCCGATCTGACTTCGTGGCTGTCGCAGGACTGGCAGGATGCCGAGGACAAGCGCGCCTATTTTCTGAACCGCATTCCCAAATACGGCAACGACCATGACGAGGTCGATGCGCTGGCCGTCCGGGTGATGGATCATTACTGTGACGTTCTGTCCGGCCACCGGAACTTCCGGGGAGGCTCATTCTGGCCGGGTATCTTCTCGGTCGGATTCCATATCACGATGGGCGCTTTTACGGCGGCCACGCCGGACGGTCGTTTCGCCGGAGATGTGCTGGGCAACGGCATCACGCCCACGACAGGGAACGCCATATCGGGTCCGACCGCCATCATGAATTCCGTCGTGAAGCTTCCTGTGACGCGGGTGACAAACGGCGTCAATCTGAATATGCGCTTTCAGGGGAAGAAGATCAGCTCGGATCATCTCACGACTCTGATCAAAACTTATTTTACAGGCGGTGGCACACAGGTACAGTTCAATATGGTGGATTCGGCCATTCTCCGGGAGGCGCAGCTGCATCCGGAGAAACACCGTGACCTGTTCGTTCGTGTCAGCGGTTATTCAGCGGAATTTACTGGTCTGAGCGAGATCGCCCAGGACGAGATTATCAGCAGGACCGAGTTCGAAATACGTCCCTGAACGAGTTCTGGTGCCATTGCAGCCCGGCTGACGCCGGAGAAATCAAGTCACAAGCAAAGGGGGATGGGTATGGGCAAAGTGATGACCACTGCGGATGCGATACAGAAATATGTCGGCGACGGCGAATTTCTGTTCATCGGCGGATATATCTGCAGGCCGCCGTTCGCGGCGATCCATGAGATCATCCGTCAGAAAAAACGGGATCTTACGATCACGAGGAGCAATGCCGCGGATGATTTCGATATGTTGATCGGCGCGGGTTGCGTAAAAAGGTTCATTGCCACCTTTATCTCGCTGGGACTCTATGGCCTCGCCCGCTGCTACCGGCGGTCGATCGAGCAGGGGATTCCACACAAGATAGAACTGGAGGAATACACCAACCTGTCGCTTCCCCTCATGCTGATGGCCGGCGCGCTGGGGATGCCCTTTGTCCCGGTAAAAGACATGGTGGGGACCGACCTGATGAATGTTAAATCCTTTATGGGTGATGACAAATACAAGATGATTGAATCCCCTTTTGACGGCAGTCCCGTGATGCTGGTCCCGGCGCTGAGGCCGGACGTGGCGATCATCCATGTGCAGCAGGCGGATGAAGACGGCAACGCCCAGATGTGGGGCATCGGCGGCGACTGCAAGTGGGGCGCCAACGCGGCAAAAAAAGTGATTGTGAGCTGCGAACGGATCGTCAGCCGCGAGACCATCGGCAAGGACCCGTCGCGCACCATCGTTCCGTCGTTTAAAGTTGTTGCCGTTACCGAGGAGCCTTTCGGCGCCCATCCTGGATATACACCGGGCTTTTATGACGCGGACTTATCTTACGGCTACCTTTACAAGGAGGCGTCGAACACGGTGGAGGGCTTCCAGGCTTTTCTGGATGAATGGGTCTTCGGTCAGAAGGATCGCACCCAATACGTTAATCACTATATTCAGAAGTTCGGATACGCGCAGTATCAGCGGCTTCAGGCCAAATTTGATTACGGCTATCCTGTATCTTACGCTTACTGAGAAGGGAGATAGACTCATGAGCAATCATCCTGACCATTACATCAAACCGGAATTAATGGCCTGCTGCGGCGCCCGCGAAATCAAGGACGGTGATATCGTGGTCGTGGGTACCGGCTTTCCCGCCATGTCGGCCAATATCGCCCGCTATACGCACGCGCCTCGCGCCATGTTGATGCAGGAATCGGGCGTGTACGATGCGCGGCCGGCAAGGCCGGCTCTTTCCGTGGGAGACCCCTGTCTTAATCCCGGCGCGGCGATGATCGGCGGGCTTATCGATGTGATGGGAATGTTTCTGCAGGGTGGTTGGGTCGATGTGGGATTTCTTGCCGGAAGCCAGATCGATAAGTACGGGAATATCAACACCACGGCGATCGGCGAATACAATCATCCGAAAAGCCGCCTCCCCGGTTCCGGAGGAGCCAACCCCATCGGATCGCTGGCCAAAAGGGTACTCATCATTGCTCTGCACAATGTCAGGACCCTCACCGAAAAAGTCGATTTTATAACAACGCCCGGTTATCTTGATGGTCCGGGCGCGCGCGAGCGGTGGGGGCTGCCGCCGGATACCGGCCCGCAGGTGATCATCACCAACAAGGCCGTCATGCGGTTCGACAAGGAGACGAAAGAAGCCTACCTGGAAAGCTATCATCCCGGGACA
>CAYULE010000128.1:0-7223 GCA_964445385.1 uncultured Smithella sp. | reverse complement strand
AGTATGTCTGCTCCGACGGCCCGGTGTTCTCACTGGCCGAGCTGGAAGAACTGCCGCGGGATTTCTAATTAGCTTAACCCTTTCAGAATTATTCAAGAAGAGTAGGAACATCTCATACAACGTTTCTACTCTTCTTTTTTTAATAAATATCTCTGATGTTCATCGATCTATTTCTTGAGAAACGCAAAACATATTACCTGTTATTACCCGATTGCCAATGGAGACCGGTTACCAGTTGTGGATAAAAAATAACGGGGTTGGGTCTGTATTGTAAGTATTAATTCTGATATAATGCGTCAAAGTTATCTGGAGTGGAAATACTTAAACCAATAACAAACGGAATGATTCCGCAAAGGAGGTTACCATGGAGTTAGTTGATGCTATTAAAGGAAGAAGAAGTATTCGCAAATTCACGTCGCAGGATGTGCCCAAAAGCGTCGTTACGGAGATTTTGGAGGGAGCGCGCTGGTCGCCGTCCTGGGGGAATACACAACCCTGGACTTTATATGTATTAACGGGTCAGGCACTGGCAAAATTTAAAAAAATGAATCTCGAACAGACGCTGGCCGGGGCGGCAATTGATTCTGATGTGCCCATGCTGACGAATTGGCCTGATGCTATGAAAGCCCGGTATGGCGAGTTGGGCAAGGTTGTTTTAAGTGTGCAGGGCATTAAAAGAGATGATAAGGATGCGCGTGACAAATACTATCAGGATATGGTTTCCATTTTTGACGCGCCTTGCCTTATTCTGGCCTGTATTTCCCGTGATAATCTTGTCGAGTACCAGATGCTGGACATCGGCCTTATCACCCAGACCATCTGTCTGATGGCTCATGACAAAGGCCTGGGCACCTGTCTTTTAGCGGCGGCCGCGCGTTACCCCGCCGAGATCAGAAAAATAGCGGCAATTCCCGATGATAAAAAAATTGTGGTGGGAATCGCCCTGGGTTATCCTGATCCCTCTGTTCCTCTTAATAATTTTGAACGGAACAGGGCGAAGCTCGATGAAATCGTCCATTGGATAGAATAATAATAGATTCCGGGTTTAGAATCATGGAAGAGAGAGGAGGACTGAATCAGTATCCCCCTATGCGCTATGATAAGACAAAGAGAGAAAATTTATGGAACAGCCGCTTACCTGCCTGCGATGCGGCAAATGTTGTTTTGTTGATTTAACCGCTTATGCAGAGCCCAATGATTTTGAGCGCTGGCACACTGAAAACCGGCAGGATATTCTGGAGATCATTGAGCAACGCCATCTCATTTGGGCGGGTGACAGGATGATTTCCTCGGAAACCGGCGATTCTCCCAGAGAATGCCCTTTTCTGTGTAGTTCCGGACATGATTGGCTCTGCTCCATCTATGAGACAAGACCCCTGGTTTGCCGCAGTTATGAGCCGGGTTGTTCAGAATTATGTCCGCAATGGGTGGTAAAAAAGAAACGCGGATCATAAGTGTTTTAGAGAAAGGACAACAGTATGAGCTCAATTCCTGCTGATTCCGCGACGGTGATGCTCCTGAGGCCCTGCCCGGATCAAGGCGTCCAGGATATCGAGGTGCTCCTGGTACTGCGGAATCGCAAGAGCAGCTTTGTGCCCGGCTATCACGTATTTCCCGGCGGCGTTCTCGAGACGGAAGATTATGAACCCGGCATGGACCGCTTTATCCGTGGCATGGACAGGCAACAGGCCGCACGGCTGCTTAAAGATATGTCACATTCTGAAAAAGCACTGGGCGCCTGGGTGGCGGGAATCCGTGAGACATTTGAGGAAGTAGGCATACTGATCGCTCGAAAAATGGACGGTGGCCCTGTTACCATTGAGACAGACGAGGAACGCAAGCGGTTTGGCGGTTACAGGCGGGCGCTTATTCAGAGGGAAATGAAATTTGCTCAGATCCTGGAAGCGGAAGACCTTGTCCTTCATGGAGACGGTCTTTATTACTTTTCTCACTGGATTACACCTGAATTTTTACCACAGCGCTATGATGTTCGTTTCTTCATGACATGGGTTCCGGCCGGACAGACCGCGGTTTGCGACGGCGTGGAACTGACGGATCTCAACTGGCTTCGGCCTTCCGTGGCGCTTGCGGACTACAAGGCGGGCAGGATCGGAATGGTGCTGCCCCAGATCATTACCCTTGAAGAACTTGCCCGGTTCAAGACCGTTGAGGAAGCCATCGCGTCCGCGCGGGAGCGCCATATCCCCGCCACACTGACAAAGATTGTTCAACTCAACGGTAAGGCTGTGGAAGTCATGCCTGACGGGACTGTTTTTGAAAATCGTCCGCCGGTTTATCCCTGATCATCCATATTGAATGGATACTAAGTTTAACAATTTTCGATAAGGAATAAAGTTTCCCCAAGGAGAAGAAAATGAAATTGCCTGAAAGCCAAATCCGCTATGTTGATCGTCCGGAAATTTCCGAAACATTTGTTGATTCTCTCGGGGTTGTCACTTTCGATGGCATTACCCGTCTGGAATTGTGTGTTACCCGCCTGGATCCGCCGAATCCGCCCGATCAGCCGACGGCCATACAATCTCCCGTATGTCGCATTGTTATGACACCGGAGGCCACGGTTGTTTTATACAACCAGCTTCAAAATATTATGAATCTTCTGCAACAGGCGGGTGTTGTCACCAAGCAGGAAGGTCAACCTCCCCAGATTATCAAACGGCATTGAAACTCTCTTCATCATTTATTTTGAAAGAGCGGGATTAATTCATCAGGATGTTTACCGGGGATTCTATGGCTCCCCTTTTGAATACTCTATAAGGATGAATGACCATGTCCAGATTCATTGACCTTTCCGTGTCTATTGAAAACGGGTTGCCCAGCGACCCGCCATTGATGATTCCAAAGATTGTTTGCATCGACCATGCGCTTGGAGCTGAGAGCATGAAAGCATTTTATCCGGGACTGACCACAGACGACCTGCCGGGAGGTCTTGGTTGGGCACTTGAGATTTTGGAGATTTCGACGCATGCCGGCACACACATGGACGCGCCCTGGCACTATCACCCCACGCAGGATCAAGGCAAGCCGGCCCTGACGATTGATCAGTTCCCGCTGGAGTGGGGTGTGGGGAAGGGCGTGAAACTCGACTTTTCAGATTATCCCGATGGATACAATATCACCGTTGAAGACATAAAAACAAAACTTGATAAGATCGGTCATACCCTCAGTCCGGGGGATGTGTTTCTGGCGCAAAGCGGGGCGGCGCCTTACTGGGGCACACCCGAATATCTTGTGAAAGGCTGCGGGTTCAGCCGGGAGGCAACGCTCTGGATTCTGGGCCACGGTGTGCACGTGGTCGGGACGGATGGCTGGAGTTGGGACAGGCCGTTGCTTTTTCAGGCGGAAGAATTTGCCCGGACGAAGGATGCTGCGATTATCTGGGAGGGACATTTTGCCGGTATCGAAAAAGGTTATTTCCAGATTGAAAAGCTCACTAATCTGGACCTGCTGCCGTCAACAGGTTTCAAGTTCTACTGCTTTCCGGTGAAAATAAAAGGGGCGAGTGCAGGATGGATCAGGGCCGTGGCGGAGCTTGTATAATCGTACAATGATCAGATGAATCATTAAATGAGCGGTACCGTACGGATATGGATTTTACGGAGGAAGTTTTATGCCGGAGACAGACAGGAAAGGGATGATGCCGGAGGATCTCAAAAGGTGTGTAGAATTTCACGGACACATTTGTCCCGGTCTGATCTATGATTACCGGGTCGCCCGGGAGGCCATGAAATTATTGAATCTCAGCCTGCACGATGATTCCAATTTGCAATCAATAAAAAAATAAGGTAATATTCTCTCATACTTTCGGAATATTGATCGTTATGAGTGTGAGATGGCGCATCACAATACAATCAAGACCGGCAGCTATCACAGTTTGGCTCAGAGATTAAACGTGTTCCCCCAGGGTGCTCCGCCCACAGAGCTGCTGTTTAAAATTCTTAAAATCCTTTTTTCCGAAAGGGAAGCCAAACTGGTTTCTCTTCTTCCCATCAAATCTTTTACCGATCAGCAGGCTGCCGCAATCTGGAAACTAAATCTCCATGATGCCAGGGTTATCTTAAACGATTTTGCCGACCGTGGAATTCTTCTCGATTACGCGGAAGAGGGCAACACCACTTATGTTTTACCGCCGCCCATGGCGGGTTTTTTTGAGTTCTCCATGATGCGCTACCGGAATGATATCGATCAGAAAGTCCTTGCCGAACTGCTTTACCAGTATCTGAATGTTGAGGAAGATTTTATCAAAGATCTCTTCCTGACTGGCGAAACACAGTTGGGGAGGACTTTTGTCAACGAGAGCGTCTTGACCAACGAGAATGCACTCCATGTTCTGGATTACGAAAGGGCGTCAGAAGTTGTGAAAACAGCTTCACAAATCGGTGTCGGTGTCTGCTATTGCCGGCACAAGATGGAACATGTTGGCAAAAATTGCAATGCGCCAATGGACATTTGTCTGACGTTCAATGCTCCGGCAGAATCTCTGATTCGTCACGGAATCGCCAGAAAAATCGGGATAGCAGAAGGACTCGACTTACTTCACAAGGCACAGGATCATCATCTTGTTCAGTTTGGAGAAAATGTTCAGGAAAGGGTAAGTTTTATCTGCAATTGTTGCGGATGCTGTTGTGAAGCGTTGATTGCCGCCAGAAAATTCGGATTTCTAAACCCTGTTCACACAACAAATTTTATTCCGGAAATCATGGAAGAAAAATGTACCGGCTGCGGGAAATGCGTGTCGCTTTGCCCGGTTGAAGCCATGACACTCGTTACCGCAAGTGATCCGCAAAAACCGGGGAAAAAGAAAGCCAAACTGGATCATGATCAATGTCTTGGCTGCGGCGTTTGTCTCAAAGGCTGTAAGGTTGACGCTCTTCAATTAAAATCCCGTCGGGAGCGGGTTATTACACCGGTAAATTCAGTCCATCGAATTGTGCTGATGGCTATCGAGAGAGGAAAGTTTCAGAATCTTCTCTTTGATAATCAATTATTGTTGAGCCATCGGGCGATGGCGGCGGTTCTGGGTGTAATTCTCAAGCTTCCGCCGGCAAAACAGATGCTGGCAAGCAAACAGTTTAAATCAAGGTACCTGTTGACGCTGATCAAACATTCAAAACATTAATGAACGTTAACCTTTCTTTACTCAAGGATGTCACCATCAACGTATTCAGACACCAATCATTGAAGGGTAGGATATGATTTGACAGGCTGGATAGTTTTCCATATAGTTCACCCCTGTAATAAAATTTATTAAATACGATGTGACTGTTTTGATAGTAAAACAAAATACCGATCATATGCATTTCTTGTCGTCGATATTCCCTGAAACAGCAGAAGGAACCCCATGCAGGATTTTACGGAAGGCAATATTGCCAAACAGGTAATTGATTTCACGTTGCCGATCATGCTCGGCAACGTGCTGATGTCCGTCTATGGCATTATCAATCTGATCTGGGTCGGCAGGCTCCTGGGGCATAAGGCCGTAGCTGCCGTAGCCGCCTCTCTGCCGATTATCATGCTGATGCCCGCGTTTCTCATCGGCCTGGGCATGGCCACCAATGTCCTGATTGCCCAGGCCTTCGGCCGCAGGGATAAGGAAATGCTTAAGAAAATTCTGTCGAATTCCTTTTTTTCTTCGATCCTGTTCTGTTTGCTGATTTCCCTCGTTGGCCTGCTGTTCCGCCGACAGTTGCTGGAATGGGTGCATGCGCCTGCGGAAATTCAGGAGATGGCGCTGTCCTATTTGACCATCATGATGGCCACACTGGTCTTTCAGTTTTTTATCAATTGGATGACCGGTATGCTGCGGGGGTTAGGTGATGCCACAACCGTGGTGAAAATCCTGATTATGCTGGCTGTATTCAATATTATTTTCGTCCCGCTGTTCATTCACGGTGTCGGTCCTCTGCCGCCTCTGGGTGTGGCCGGTGCGGCATGGGGCACAGCGCTGGCGGCTGTGGCCACCTGTATCATCGGCTATATCTACCTGCTCAGGTTTAATCCCTACATTGATATGAGCAAATGGGACTACAGTCTGGACTGGCATATCATCCGGGAAGTTTTTGTTATTGGCGTGCCCGCGTCGCTGCAGATGATGGTGTTCAATCTTTCCATCGTCATCATCGCCGCCCTGGTCAACCGTTACGGTACGGCAGTAACCGCGGCCTTCGGTATCGGCATGCAGATCGATATGCTGGCGGCGATCCCTTTTATCTCCATTGGAATGGCGGCGACAACGATTGCCGGCCAGAATCTTGGCGCGCAAAAGATAGAACGTGTTTTCGAAACCCTGCGGATATCGGTCTATTTCGGCCTGGCCGTTGCCTTGGTCTGTACCGCCGTGCTGTTTGCTTTCCCTCAATACATCGGCGCTATTTTCCTCAAGGAATCGGCGGAAAGCGCCCGGGTACTTGCGATCGTCAGCGAGTATTATCATTGGATGGCGTTTATTTTTCCCTGCTTCGCCATCATCTTCGCCATTCAGGGGGTGCTGCGCAGCGCGGGCGATACCATGGCACTATTCGCGCTTTCGTTTATTGCCATGTTTGTCATCCGTATTCCTCTGGCCTATGGGCTGGCCGGTCCCGGTGGTTTTAGGCAGGACGGTATCTGGATGGCCATGGTGATGAGCAGCGTGCTGGCCGTCGTCTTGAACTGGCTTTACTACAAGAAGGGTCCGTGGAAGAAAAAGAGGCTCCTGGGAAAACAAAAACCTTAATCAGTGAGGTGGATGATTTTATGAAACGATTTGGAATAACGACGCTTGCTTTCATTGTTCTGATGCCGGCTCTTTTGTCAATTGGCTCCGTGTTTTCGAATGCCGCCGATCCGAAGGCCGCCGATCCGGCAACACGCGAAATGAACAGCCGTCTTCCGCAGGGGCTTTCCGACGACCGGGAAGAAAACGAGTTTGCTGTTCGAGGTCTGATTGCTTCCGACCCGAAACTCGACATCCGTACCGCAAATAATAAACCGGTCTGGGATATGAAACGTTACGACTTCCTGGCCGGATACGCACCCGCGCCGGATACGGTGAATCCCGCTTTGTGGCGTCATGCCCGTCGCAATGCCATCCATGGCCTTTTCAAGGTTACCGCCGGCGTCTATCAGGTGCGGGGATATGATATTTCCAACATCACTTTTATCGAGGGGAAAACGGGGTATATTGTTGTCGATCCGCTGGTCTCGGTGGAATCGGCCCGTGCCGC
>CAYULE010000127.1:0-7275 GCA_964445385.1 uncultured Smithella sp. | reverse complement strand
GAGGGCAGCACCATGATCGATTTGCCGCGATGCGACATGGACGAACCGCGCACAAAATCCACCTGCCCGCCGATGCCGCTGTAAAATTCAAAGCCCAGCGAATCGGAACAGACCTGGCCGGTCAGATCAACTGTGAGAGCGGAATTGATGGATACCATCCGGTCGTTTTGAGCGATCACGTACGGATCGTTGACATACTGGCACGGACGGAACTCAAAGAGCGGGTTGTTGTTCACGTAATCATACAGGCGCTTTGTGCCCATGCAAAAGGCCGCAACAATTTTTCCCGGATGCAGCGTTTTTTTCCGGCAGGTCACCACGCCGCTTTCAATCAAATCAATCAGGCCATCGGTAAATGTTTCCGTATGAACGCCCAGGTCTTTTTTGTTGAGAAGATACGGGAATACCGAATTGGGAATTTTACCCACACCAGTCTGGATCGTGGATTCGTTATCGATTAAATCGGCAATCAGCTGGCCGATCGCCTGGGCAATATTGCCCGGCGACTTCTGGGCAAACTCCAGCAGGGGCGTGTCGTTTTCCACAAATGCGGTAATTTCGCTCACATGCAGAAAGCTGTCACCCAGCGTCCGGGGCATGTTGGGATTGACTTCCGCCACAACGTATCGCGCTACTTCGGCCGCCGTCTTCGTGATATCGACCGAAATGCCCAGGCTGACATAACCATTCAGGTCCGGAGGCGACACGGTAATCAGAGCGACATCAATGGGCATGGCGCCCCGTTGCATGAGCAGAGGAACTTCCGAAAGAAAAATGGGCGTGTAGTCGGCATGGCCCTCTTTGATGGCCGCGCGGGCGTTGGCGCCGATAAACAGCGCGTTATGCCGGAAATGCTCGGTATACATTTTCGTTGTATAGTCGGTGAGTCCCAGATCAAGGAAATGGATGATCTCCACGTCGGCAAAATCCTGTGCCATATCCAGGAGCGTCTTCATCAGTAACTGCGGCTCTCCACAGGCGGACGCAATGAAGATCCGCGCCCCGCGCCGTATTCGCGATAAAGCGGTATGCGCGTCGGTCAGTCTTGCTTTGTAAGTGTCCTGCCAGTCAAGGATCATATCCATTTTCCTTTCTTTCATGCGCCAAAAGGATCAATAACCTTCAGCCTTGTAAAAGTTTGCCATCAAAGAGTTGGAACAAATGACCCGGGCAAGTTACCGATCAGAAAGCGCCGAGTTGACAGGGTTTGACTTTTATTTTGAGATTCTCGCAGGCAGCGCAGACTTCGAGGCGCTTGATGCCCAGCTGATCAGCGATTATCCATGCGGCAGCGCAGGAAAGCCGGTTTGCGACCAGCGCCGCCCGGATGGCGGTCTCCAGATCCGGCGCGACCGTTGCGGCGGCGGGCACCCGCTTTTGCTTGCCGTCAAAACCAAAAAGCCCCAACTGGCATTGAGCGATGTTGATATTGGCGAGGTCAATGCCAACGCCGACTTCGCTAAGCGGCACGTTGGTTTTCTGCGCTATTTTTTCCGCCGCCTTGCAGGCGATGTTATTGTCTTTGGCGGCTTTGAGAATTTCCTGCTTCAAGTCTTCACCCACCTTTGTGCCTTCGGGATGTTTTGTGAAATATTTTCCTTTGTCCAGATGCGTCATAATTTTATCCTCATAAATGGGAATGGTCTTTCCACCCGCACAGGGTAGGGGTGGCAAGATCGTTCCCTACAGTTTGGATAGCGCCTCAGTATCCAGTGTTTTAAATCCGTTCTCTTCCAGGAGCTTTTCCGTTTTTTCAATCTGATCCACGTCGACGACAAAGACCGCCTTTTGTGCGCGTTCCAGCACAAAACCGCAGGCGTTATTGATATTGAATCCCTCTTTATACAAAAGCTGCATCAACTTATCCAAACCACCCGGCTGATCGGGAATCAGCACCGCCAGAACATTTTTAAGATGTACCGTCATACCGGCTTCGGTCAGCGCTTGCTCCGCGCGCTTCGGATTGTCGACAATCAAATTGATCACGCCGAACGTATCGGATGTGGATATGGTTGTCGCCCGGATGCTGATTTCGGCCCCGGCCAGAACGCTCGTGACATGGGCCAGTTTTCCCGGTTTATCTTCCGCAAATACAGAAAGCTGATATGCAATCATTATTTTCTCCTCTAATGCACCAGCAAGAAATGGTTCGCTTCTTTTGTACAATTCCACCGTTGTTTTATCAAGTTAAATCTGGAATCAGGCTTTCACATAACGGTCATCTTCCAAAAATATTTTACCATTTTTTTGCAGATATTCCAAATGCTTACAGACCAGAACCCGTTCATTGAATTCATACATCTCTTTTGGCTCGCGCGGTCTGCCGTAAATCAACCAGGCGGCGCAAAGCTCGGCCAGCGTTTTGGGCTGACTCAGAAATGCCAGAATTTTTTTGTCGCGCTGATCGATAACATTTTCATAATCATCCCAGAGGCTGCCCGGATTTTCTTCAAACAAACCGGTATTATGCGCGGCCACCCACCTTCGGGCGGAAACAGCCTTGAGTTGGTGGATGGAGTGAATGGTTTCTTCAATACTGGAATATACATCACCATACCAGGGACCAAACGACGTCAGATCATAATCTCCTAAAAAAAGAAGCTCTTCTTCCGGAAAAAAGAAAGACAAGTGCCCCGGTGTATGGCCGGGTGTGGGAAGGACCTGAACGGTAAGACCTCCCAGATCGACCGTCTCATGATCAGCAAGAAACTTCGCTTCCTGCCTTGGCCGGAAATTGAATATGTCCAGCATGATCTTTTTCCAGTTGGCGCGTTCCTGCGGAAGTTTGATATCATACCAGTCCAAAAAAACATCAATATCCGTCAACGGTGGAAAGTCCCGTTTTGAAACCCATAACGGACAGCCTTCAAAAAGATCGAGATAGCGGATATGGTCTTCATGCCAGTGTGAAAGCCAGACGGCATCCACGCCTTCTTCTTTCAGATGCGTGAGCTTTTGCAGAGAACAGGCGGGATCGATAATCACCCGGGTTCTGTCCCCCTGCAGGTACAAAGAATGGTTGAAAGGATACTTCCCCCCGTTATCCCCGCTGACAAAACGAATCCGCCCGAACTGACGATCTTGCATGAATGGAACTCCTGGAATAGTTATTGTTGAATCCGGTATCAGGATGTTTCCTTATCCTGATGACGGGTGATCGTCAGCCCGATTAACCGGGAGACCACCACGGCAATGTAGGCAACACCGGCAAACTGCTCAAGCATCACCAGCACCCGCGACGATGAATTGACCGGCACAATGTCGCTCAGGCCCGTAGCCGAAAGATTGGCGAAACTCAGAAACAGCAACTCAATAAAAGTCAGCGGCTCTTTGGGGTGCGTTCCACCGATAAAGGCTCCCGGGCTCCAGGCCTGGCAGACCAGATACAGGTAAGCGAATCCCCAGGCAATCAGCGTAAAGGTAGCGCCGGCGGCAAATAAATCGTCGGTTGTGACGTGCTCATCCCCCATCATATAGGTGATCAAACTGCCCGCTCCGTAAAAGTATAACAGGGCCTCCAGCAGAGTGGCCCATGACAACAGGGTCGGATTGCCCGCAAGCCATGACCATAGCGAGATTAAAACCGCCATACCTGCGATAATCCATGCAATCCAGTTGATGGCAGGGCTGTGGATGATGACCCAGACCACCAGAAGGAGTATCAGCATTCCGAAAGCACCGAGAAGAAAGGGCCCGCTCGGAATACCTTCCAATGCCACATAGAGCGCCAGGCTCATCAGTTGAGCGGCAAGCAGAAACGCGGAAGGATGCCGACGCGCGACAGCACTCCACTCAATGATTGAAATATTCTTGTTATTCATATCCGTAATTGCATCCTAAAGTCTCTATCAGGATATAATCCATCAAACAGGTTCATCCGGCTGATACCTCTTTTTAATGACGACCAGATGCAGAAGGAAAGCCTTCCTGTTTTTTTGTTTACGAACTCTCCGTTTCCATCTCAACGAGGCTGCCGCTGCCGCAATACTTTTCACGCAGCTTCGGTTTCTCGATTTTTCCGGTGGGATTGCGCGGAACATTTTCAAAGATGATTTTGCGCGGACGCTTGTAGCGCGGCAGTGCGGCGCAGAACTGTTCTATCTCGGCTTCCGAGCAGGAAAAGCCCGGCTTCAGCTCAATAATCGCGGCGGTGATTTCACCTAAACGATGATCGGGAAGGCCGATCACCGCCACATCCTTGATCGCGTCATGCGTACGCAGAAAATCCTCGATCTGTACCGGATAGATATTCTCGCCGCCGGTGATAATGACATCTTTTTTGCGGTCGACCAGATAGATAAACCCGTCTTCATCCATCTTCGCCATATCGCCCGTAAACAGCCAGCCGTCTTTAAGTATTTCGGCTGTGGCTTCCGGATTGTTGTAATAGCATTTCATCACGCCGGGACCTTTTACACAAAGTTCTCCTACCGCGCCCTGCTCCACGGGATGACCGTTCTCATCGGCAATCTGCAATTCCCAACTGTAACCGGCCTTGCCGATCGCGCCAACTTTATGGATGTTTTCGATGCCCAGATGCACGCAGCCGGGACCGATAGATTCCGATAAGCCGTAATTGGTATCGTATTGATGTTTTGGAAAATATTTTTTCCATCGCTTGATCAGGCTGGGTGGAACGGGCTGCGCGCCGATGTGCATCAGCCGCCACTGATCCAGTTTGTAGTCGGAAAGCTTGATATCCCCGCGTTCGATGGCATCCAGAATATCCTGCGCCCAGGGAACCAGCAGCCAGACGATCGTTATCTGCTCCTCGGACACCGCTCTGATGATCCATTCCGGCTTGACCCCGCGCAGCAGAACGGCACGGCTTCCGGCCAGGAAACTGCCGAACCAGTGCATCTTCGCGCCGGTATGATAGAGCGGCGGGATACAGAGAAAATTGTCCTCTCTCGTCTGCTTGTGATGGTTCATTTCGACTTCGCACGATATCATCAGGGCGCGGTGCGAGTGAAGAATCGCTTTGGGAAAACCGGTCGTGCCTGATGAAAAATATATGGCTGCGTCATCATCGTCGGAAAGCGTGATTTTCGGAGCCACGGAGGAACAGCATGCGGTGAGCGCGTAATAACTTTCCGCGAAAGCAGGGCGATCCACGCCCAGAAAAAGCTTTATTTTAATTTTCGGAATCTGCTCACGGATCGCATCGACTCGGTCGGTAAATTCCGGCCCAAAGATCAAAACATCGCATTCGGCCAGATCAAGACAGTATTTAATTTCATCTTCCGTATAGCGATAGTTAAGCGGCACGGCGATGGCGCCGGTTTTCAGAATACCAAAATAAACAGGCAGCCATTCCAGGCAGTTCATCAGCAGAATGCCGACCTTGTGGCCTTTTGTAAGACCTCTTCCCAGCAAAAAATTGGCAAAGCGGTTTGCCTTGTCGTCGAACTCGCGCCAGGTCATCTCCCGACGGTACCTCTTTTCGGGATTGGTTTCGACAAGCTCGTAATCCTTCCAGTTTGCTGTGATTTCTTTGATTTCCGGATTGATTTCAACCAGGCTGATCTCTTCGCCATACAGGGCGGCATTTCGGGTAAGAATTTCTGTGATTGGCATTTTTATTTTTCATTCCTTCTGTTTTTTTACTGTTTTACTCCGGTATTACGCGGAAATTTTGCCCTATGAGTAACACGTTTGATCCCGCTGCTGCGGGACGAGCGTTAGTTCTCCGTAGCTTACCGCGAAATATAACATTCATTTCATACCTCGATAGCTTGTTGCGAGGTGGTTGATTAAAATATGTTTTTCACGGCAGGTAAGTATAGGAATTTCGGGCGTGCATGTCAATGAAATATAGACTGAAATATAGACTGGTAAAGATTTTGATGCTTTGCGTAAACATGTTAAACAGCCGCCGGGCATTGACCCGGCGGCTGTTTCAGGACGTTCTTCCAAAACATCTTATGGTTATCTAAAAATCAGATAACGATTATTTATATTATCTGTAATGATCAGCGTTTTTCCAAACACGTGAATGCCTGCGGGATAGTTGAGGGTCCGCGCTGTGGGTGCGCCGTCACTAATGCCATCCTGGTTGTCGTCATTATCCATATTATGGGTGAAGTCGCCCTGACCCAGCACCCCATTTGCCGAGGTAAAGTTTGCGGTCGGAATACTGTTCCAGATCAGAACACGGTTATTATAGGAATCTGCCACAAATAATTGTGTTCCGTTGGAATCGAGATAATACGGATAGTAAAGGGTCCGCGCCGTGGGTGTTGCCTCAAAAGCGCCATCCTGGTTGTCATCGTTATACTGATTATGGGTAAAGTCGCCCTGACCCAGCACCACATCCGCCGGGGTAAAGTTTGCGGTCGGGAAGGTGTTCCATATAAGAATGCGGTTGTTATCGGCATCAGCTACAATGAGCCGTGTCCCGTCACTCCAGATACCTGCGGGATAGTCTAGGGTTCGCGCCGTAGGTGCGGCGTCCGCAATACCATCCTGGTTGTTGTCGTTAACCGCATTATGGGTGAAGTCTCCCTGACCCAGCACCACATCCGCCGGCGCGCCGTTGGTCGTCGGAATGGTGTTCCAGATCAGCACCCGGTTGTTGCCGGAGTCAGCTACAATCAGCTTTCCTCCGGCGACCTCAATAGATTCCGGCCCATCTATTCTTATCTGGGAACAGTCCCAGCCGCTCAATCCAAAACCGGTTTGTCCGACAACAACATCTGCCGGCTGAGCGGTTGTTGTGGGAACCGAATTCCAGATCAGCACGCGACTGTTGCTATATTCAGCGATAAAAACTTTCCCATTATGGAATTTAACGGTTTCCGGACCATCCATCTGATTTGCGCCGGAATTGCCGGTGGTAGTTATAAAGTCCGGTTGGCCCAGAACGAAATCAGCGTTTGCGTTGTTGGACGCAGGCACACCATTGAAGCCGAGAACTCTGTCATTCGAATAATCAGGAATATACAGGATGCCATTATGGAACAATGGATTGCCATATGGATCATTAATCGTGTTGGCTCCGGCAGCACCGCCCTGATTCACAGCCATGGAAACAAAATCAGGCTGACCGATCACCACGCTGGCGTTTTGAAAGTTGGAGAGGGTAACGGTTGCTTTAGTTACCGTCAGGGTAAAATTCTGCGTCGGGTGGAAAAAGGCGTTGGTCGCCGTGAACACCAATGGATAGGTACCACTGGTTCCAATTGCCGGGGTACCGCTCAGGACACCGGTTGCCGCATTGAAGGTAACGCCTGCCGGCAAGGTTCCGGTAAGACTCAGTGTGGGCTTTGGCGTGCC
>CAYULE010000126.1:3441-7296 GCA_964445385.1 uncultured Smithella sp. | reverse complement strand
GTGAACTCGGCAACCGCGTTGTTGATGAGATTAACAACGATGCCCATGAACTCACCGGCGTTACCGAAAACGGTGACAGCAGGCGAAGCGTCGCAGACGACTACGGAAACCGTTTTGCCCTGATCCTGAGCCATGGGCTTGTACTGGCCCTTGGAAAGCGATACCGCGCCGCGGATGGCGGGGCGCATGTTAAAGCTCCCCAGGGAATGGTCGTGCTTGACGTAGTCCCTGATCCCCGAGGTAACGTCGCGTATCACCAACCCGCCGTTATCCACATAGGTAAGATATTTACGCGAGGCGTCCAGGTTTGTCTTCAACTCGGCAAGCTGATTGGGAAGCTTTTCGTCCAGAAAATTTTCCAGATGGCGAACAAGATCATTGTTCCCGTTTTCCGATAAGTTGAGCCTGCCCGTTGTTTTCCCTTTCTGCAGTGTTTGAACCAGTTCGTTGCGCGCCGTGTTTATTTTGACAAGCGCTTTTTCGATCTTGTTTAAATACATCCTGGTGAGATCCTGTCCGCCGGTAATGCCACCGAGCGCATTATTGATATCATGGCTCAGGCCGGCCACCAGGGCGGAAATGGCCTTTTCGGTTGAGGCATGGGCAAGGGCCGCGTCTTTTACCGCGAGCTCGGCTTCCATTTTTTTGAGATCGGTAATATCTTCGGACATTCCCAAAAGATACTCCAACCGTCCATGTTGATCATATAGAGGAATCAGATTGGATTTCATGGTTTTCATAGGGCCGTCTTTAGCGGGGACGGTGTGTTCAAAGATGACCGCGGCTCCGGTGCTGAAAGCCGCATCCTCAAACTCGGAGAGCACACGGGAAAGCATGGGTGAATTTCTGTGGAGGTCTTCCCACATCTTATTAACGATAACGTACTGGCCGTTATTCTTGTAATCTTTCATGTAAACGGCCACCGGGAAGTTTCTGAATACCTTGGACGTCAGGTCGCGGCTTTTGAGCAGTTCCTCTTCGGCCTTCTTGCGCTCGGTAATGTCTTTGGCGGCGCACAGGACAGACCCGACGCGGCCGTCCCTGATTTTTATCGGTTCGATACTGGTCATGTAATACCGATTACCGTCCGGCTTGTGAACCATCACCTCAATCACCTTGTGATTGCCGCCGGTGAAGATATCGCTTACCGTCGTGTAAATTTTCTTTGCTTCATCCTGGGTGAACATATGCCAGACGGATTGCCCGATAACATTTTCGGAATCCATATCCACCGCTTTGGCAAACGCCCGGTTGGCGTACTTGAAAGTGCAGTCCGGATTAAAAGTGAATATCGGGTCGTTGGATTCTTCAAGCAGAATGCGATATTTTTCTTCGCTTTCGCGCAGCAGATCTTCGTTTTGCTTCTGCCGCGTGATATCCGTTTGCATGACGACAATGCGGGGAGGTTTATCGTCATTGGAGACGACCTTGGCCATGTCCAGAATCCAGCGGTAAGAGCCATCTTTGTGCAGGATGCGGTATTCGTAATTACTTGCTTTATTTTTTCCTTTGACCAGCAGGGCTAATGCGGTGAATGTCTTTTCCCGGTCATCAGGATGCACCAGTTTTTCCCAGTCAGAAATGTCGTTGCCTATCTCGTTTGATTCATATCCGAGCATGGCTTTCCAGCGCCTGGAGAAGTTGACTCGGTTATTTTTGACATTCCACTCCCATACGCCGCCTTGTGTATTATCCAGGGCAGCCTTTAATATATCTTTGCCATCGCGCAGGGCGCGCTCTTCCCAGTCGTAGGATAGCGCATTCCTTAAACCGTAGCGTATTCTGTCAAGCGTGGAAGCCGGCATTCTTCGCCTTTCTGCAACGTTCTTGAGTAATGAATTATTTTCATTATTTTGGGATACGTCATGCTATATTTCCGATGATTTGCTTTATTAACATAATAAACAAAATGGTGTAAACAATAATTATAATATCAGTTCATTTGCAAAATCGTCAGGAAAATCTGATCATTGGTTTTCACAATGGCCGGCAAGCCTAAAGGAGGTTCAGAAGATGGGCAGAATTGTAAAAATAATCTGTGCGGTGTTATTCATTGCGATGGTGTCAAGCCAGGTCGTTGCGGCTGATGAGATTCAACCGGTGCGCGAGAAACTGGGCAAGTACGAAGTGGATATCCGTAATAGTTCTGTTTCCGGTTTATCCGCCGGCGGTTTCTTTGCCAATCAGTTTTTTACGGCTTATTCCGGTATGATGTCCGGTGTCGGTGTTTTTGCCGGCGGACCTTACGGCTGCGCGCGCGGCGACCTGTCCAAAGCATTAAATGATTGCATGGCCAGTCCCTGTTTCCTCACCTTTGAGGTTATGACGCAGCTTGTGAACAAGGCCCGTGCCTATGCCGGAGATGATCGCATTGACCCTCTGGAAAATCTGAAATCCAAAAATATATTTCTGTTCAGCGGCATGATCGATAAGACGGTTTCCCCAGCTGTTATGGACAGGGTTTACGATTGGTATCTGAAAGCCGGTGTGCCGCGGAGCAACATCCATTATAAAAAAAGCATCATCGCGGGGCACGCGATGCCCACGATTGCCTATGGAAATAAATGTGAAGAGGTGGACAGCCCGCCTTGGATCAGCGCCTGCAATTTTGACGGGGCCGGTGAAGTATTAAAGCATATTTACAGCGCCTTGAATCCGGCGGAACCGGTTACGATGGCCAGCGGTAAATTGATTGAATTTTCGCAAATGGAATTTGTTGATCCGCAACCATTGAATGCCGAGGATTTGGCAAGACGAACCAGTTTGAATGAATTCGGCTATGCTTATGTTCCCAAGTCCTGTCAGGAGGGCGAGGTGTGTCGGATTCACGTGGTGTTTCACGGTTGCCGGCAGGTTTATAACAAAGATCCTGAAGGAGTGGATCTGGAAAAGAGCGGCGCTGCGTATGGCTTACAGATGGTCCGTCATGCCGGTTATAATGAATGGGCCAATTCCAATCATATCATTGTCCTGTATCCTCAAGTGCAAAAAAATAAAGTCAATCCCAACGGCTGTTTTGACTGGTGGGGTTATCTGGACGGCACGAAAGACAACTATTTAACGAAAGACGCTCCGCAAATGAAAGCGGTGCGCGCGATGATGAAAGCTCTGAGCGGACAATAAAAATTCCACTTTTAAAAAAGTAATGATTAGTGCTATTATAAATTTTAATCCCGCTGTTGCGGGACGAGAGTTAATTCTTCGTAGCCTGCTTCAATATATTAACGTTCATTTCATGCCTCGAAAGCTGGCTGCAAGGTGGTTGATTCTGTTAAAAACGATAAGTTTGAATACTAATTATTGAGAGGAATTGATGATGAAAATAAAGGATATTCAGAGAATGATTGGTCTGGTTGTTTTATTGCTGATTGCTAATCAGGCATGGGCTGAAGAATGGATCTACCATGCAACATCTGCCACTCGAGATACGTATTATGATAAAGACAGCATCAAAAAAGCAGACAACAATATTGTATATTTCAGTACCAAACAGATATTAAATGAAGACGGAAAATCAAAGTATTATTTATTCCTCAAAAGCCTCAATAAAGCGCCCGGTGATGCTAAATCAATAAATTATGTTCTAGGATCGTCGGAAATTGACTGTGCCAAAGAAAAGATTAAAGAATTATCTATCCGGATTCATGATGATAAAAATAATATTCTTTATGCATCACCGAAAGAGGACACGGGTCAATGGTATGATGTTGTTCCCAATTCAGTTGGTAAAAAATTAAGAAACATTGTTTGTGGAGATCCGGTTGCTTCAAGTAATCCTGCGGTTGTTTCCAAGGCTGCGGAAGCTGCCGCTCCTAAGACGACTACTGTTGCTGCCGCACCGGTTGCATCCAGTAA
>CAYULE010000126.1:0-3341 GCA_964445385.1 uncultured Smithella sp. | reverse complement strand
AAGCTGCCGCTCCTAAGACGACTACTGTTGCTGCCGCACCGGTTGCATCCAGTAAAGCTGCTGTTGTATCCAAGGCTCCGGAAACTACGGCTCCTAAGGCAAGTGTAGCTGCCGCACCGGCTGCTTCAAGTAAAGCTGTTGCTGCTTCCAAGCCCGGGGAAGCTACGGCTCCTAAAGCAAGTGTAGCTGCCGCACCGGCTGTTGCCACCGATAAAAATCCTGCCCAAGTCGGCAGTACACAAAAAGAGGTAAAAGTCGTTCCCGAAGAAGCGGTGCAGGTTTTGGTCAATAAATGGTTGAACAGTTGGAAATCAGGCGACATGGAAACTTACCGCAGTTGTTATGCAGCCGATTTCCAGTCCAAAGGGATGAATCTGGATGCCTGGGTATCTCATAAAACCAAAGTGCAGCGGAAAAGTAAAAACATCAGCATCAGCATTGATCAATTGAAAATCTCAGCGAAAGAGAATCAGGCCACGGCAGTATTTACGCAATCTTACCAGTCTTCTATACTCAAAGATTCGGGTAAAAAGAAATTGGAATTAAAAAAAGTAAACGGCGAATGGAAAATATATAAAGAAATAATGTAACCCATAGCAGGGGAGAGCACCGTGACGCGAATTGATTCAATCGATGTGATGCGCGCATTAGCTGTTATATTCATGGTGCTTTGTCACTTTCCTGTTAATTTATCCCCGGCCACCGGCCAATATCCGTGGATCTACTTTTTTTCCAATCATCTTATCGGTGATTTTGCAGCCGCCATGTTTCTAGTGCTGGTGGGCGTGAGCCAGGTTTTGTCCACCAGCAAAACCGGATACATTCCTATCGATGCTCAATTCTGGAAAGACCGGACTTTAAAGCGAGGCGCGTTCATCTTTGTGGTTGGAATGCTGTTTTCGATGAGTATGCGCGGGTGGGAAGCCATTTTTGAATGGGATATTCTAACACTCATTGGCGCTTCATTGATTATCATTCGTCTGCTCGGTCGAATGCCTGCGTTGGGATTTGTTCTGGTCGGATTGATCTTTATTTCTCCATCGCCCTTTTTACGCGAATACAGTGAATATATAAAGCATTGGGGTAACGGAGTCTCTGCGGTTCCGGGTCTAAGCGGTGTCGTACCGGGACTTTTATATGACCCGGCGAGTGATTACGCGCCCACCTGGAGTATTCAACAGATCGTCGAAGGATTTTTTGTTGAAGGGTATTTCCCTCTTTTCCCCTGGCTATTTTTCCCCCTCTTCGGTGTGTTTTTAGGGAAAACCAGTTTTGTCCAATCAAAAGACAAATTTCCGGATACCCGTTTGCACATTATTTTAATGATCACCGGCGGGCTCATCTTATCCCTTATCGGAACGGTGATTAGTTTTGCGGCGCGGACAAAACCTCCTTTATCCGTGGTCACGGAATATATTTCTCCGTTTTCATTTTATCCTTCCACGCTTTCCATGCAGCTATTACAACTTGGAATTGTGTTATTCTTATTTGGTCTTTTGCGGGCTTATTATGATGATGGGTCCAGAGAGTCCTGGTGGCTTACCTATTGCCGCAGATTGAGCCGTTATTCATTGACGGTGTATGTGCTGCATCATGTTGTGATGCTCTGGCCGATGTGGCTGATTGGAGGGATTGCGGAAGGACCGTGGGATCAATATTACGCCAAAGCCATGAATGAACCGGTCGCTCTCCTGTTAAGTATTCTCCTGATGGCTTTGTTTGGACCTGTGCTTGGAGTATGGGACAAAGTACAAGGAAAATACAGCCTGGAATGGGGCTTAACAAAAATAGCCGGCACAGGTTCCGCGCGCTAGTCTTTGTCACACTATTCAATTTAGTCCGTCTTGATAGTCGATTTTTCCCGATGGCGTTGAAGGGCCAGGTCAACCAGATGATCCAGGAGCTTTCCGTAGGGGATCCCGGTGGCCGCCCAGAGCTTGGGATACATGCTGATGCTGGTAAAGCCGGGCAGCGTGTTGATCTCGTTTAAATAAAACTGATTGGTCTTTTTATCCAGAAAGAAATCCACGCGCGCCATGGAATTGCAGTTGAGCGCCTGAAAGCCCGCGACGGCGCATTTGCGGATGGTGGCGGACAGTTTGGCGTTAATCTTTGCAGGGATATTCATCTTCGCGCCCTGAGGATCAAGATATTTGGCTTCATAAGAATAAAATTCATGTTGGGGAAGGATCTCACCCAGAACGGATGCCTGCGGACACTCGTTTCCGAGTACGGCGCATTCGATTTCGCGACAGTCGATGCCTGTTTCCATCATAATCCTGGTGTCAAACTGAAAAGCATAATCGATGGCCGCGGCCAGCTCTTTTTTTGCTTTGACTTTTTTAATTCCCACGGAAGAACCCGTGCATAACGGTTTGACAAACAGCGGCAGGCTCAGCTCTTTTTGAGCCTTCCTCAGAATTTTCTCAGGTTGTTCGCGCCACTCGTGCCGGCCGATCGTGATCCAGGGAACCACCGGGATACCGGCTTCCTTCAATAAACGTTTGGCAATGTCCTTATCCATGCCGACGGCGGAACCGGCGACATCCACGCCGACATAAGGAACCATGGCCAGTTCCATCAGCCCCTGCAGCGTACCGTCTTCGCCGTATGTGCCGTGCAGAACGGGAAAGATCAAATCGACAACGACCTTTTCACCGCTTGTTTCGAGATTGTATATATGCAGCTTGTTTTGCTGCTCAAAATGATTGACCAGCCATAATCCCCGTTTTTTCAAAGATAGAATTCTGCCGAAGGCTTTGTCTTCGACAATTTCCGGCCGGTCCTGAACGTACCAGCGCCCGTCGCGGTCGATGCCGATGGCGATGACGTCGTATTTGGATGGATCCAGCGCTGCGACGACGGATGCCGCTGAACACAGCGATACATCATGTTCGCCGGAACGGCCGCCGTATAAAACGCCGATTTTCAATTTTGATTGCCGTTTGGTTTTTCCTGCAGTCTGCATATTCTGCCCTTTAATAGGTATAAGTGATGGCCGTTCCGATAGAGAACCGGTCTGTATATTGCCCTTCGATATTCAGCCTGAATCCTTTAGCCAGCGGGATGTCCGTCCCGAAATATCCACCGGCGATGGATTTGTTTTTCCAGGTTACTTTTTGTGTTCCCGATTGAATTCCGGGAATACCGTAGGAAAGGTCCGCGTTTGCTTCAGCGTAATGCATAAACGGACCGGCATATATTTTTATGCCGCGGGGAACCGTGGCCTGTAAACCGATACCAAAATTGATGTCCCAAAGATATTTAACTTTCAATTCGGAAAGGAAAGGCGTTGAGTTGTGAAATCCGGTAATTTCATCGGTAAAGTTGCTGAAGTTGCA
>CAYULE010000125.1:0-7338 GCA_964445385.1 uncultured Smithella sp. | reverse complement strand
ACCGGGCGACAAGCTTTGCAGCCCAGGGAGTTAATCTCCAGAGATAAATTTTCAATCCCCAGGGATTGAAGGAAATGCATCAACATGAAAATAACTTCCGCATCGGATGCCGGCTGATCGTCTCCAAATAACTCCACGTCGATCTGGTGAAACTGGCGGAAGCGTCCTTTTTGCGGTCTTTCCCGGCGGAACATGGGGCCGATGGTAAAGAGCCTGGTGACGGGATCAGAGGCCAGAAGATTATGTTCAATGTAGGCGCGGATGACTGACGCCGTAGCCTCCGGGCGCAGGGTTAGCAGTTCATCATCGCGATCGTGAAAAGTATACATTTCTTTTTCGACGATATCGGTGGTTTCTCCGATACTGCGCTGGAATAACGCTGTTTTTTCCATGATCGGCACGCGAATTTCGTAAAAACCAAAGCATTCAAAGATTTTGCGGGCAGTTAATTCCACCTGATGCCAGATTGGCGTGTCCTTGGGGAGAATATCTTTAATGCCTTTAATGGCTGTAATTTTTTCCATAGTTATATCCTAATAAAGTGGTGTTTTCTAACATATCGCCGGGGTGTTCGCAATCAAATATTGCTGATGTAAAAGATGATAATAGGCTAATGTAGTGCGGATTTTCAGATCCAACAGATCGCATGCATTTAAAGGTGTACTGCATTTTATCATCTTTTGTGATGGGAACCGTCAATGGAGGCCGGGAAGGCGAAATACACTGTGGGTGTGATCAATGACTTAATCCTGATACCCAAAGAAAGTGGCCCCTGCGGGCCACTTTGTGTTTACTCTTGAAATCACGCCCATACGTTCTTTTTAACATTCTCAAACATCGCTTCTTTGATCGGATACATGTCTTCGACAATTTCTTCCGGTTCAAACCAGAGCTTAATTTCCTTCTCAGCATCTTCCGGGCTGGAAGACGCATGGACAACATTTTCAAATACTCCTGATGTTGTGATTCGGCCGTATGCTCCTCTGATGGATACGGGGTTGGCTTTTTCCGGGTCCGTATCGCCGACAATATCTCGAATTTTGGAAATGGCGTCATCCCCCTGGTAAACCAGTGCGAGGACTCTGTGAGTATTGTGTACGTCACCCACGATATACTGGATCAGTTCTTCGAAAAAAGGCTTATCCTTCAGATGTTCATAATGCTTTTCAGCCAGTTGACGGCTGACGCGCACAACCTTTGCGCCCATGATGGTCAATTTTGCCTCTGCTAACCGGGACAGAACATTCCCCGTCAGTGATTTTACAAGTCCGTCTGGTTTAATAATGATTAATGTTTGTTGAATAGCCATATGTCTTCCCCTGTTGTAGTATTTCAATTTTTTAATGTGCGGCATATATAACTTAAAAATAAAAAATTGACAACGACTAATGATGTGCCCCGCTGGAATGCCGGGGAATTACTTTAGCCAGGAAGTGATTCCAAGGGATTTGCCATCCGTTTGGGCAGTAATTGCGCCTTGCTGATCTGTCCTGAAAAGAGTGACACCGTTAACGTGATAACGATCCAGAACGTCCGGATGAGGATGGTGGAATACATTATTTTTACCGGCGCTGGCTATCGCATAGCGACAGGAAACCACCCGAATGAATTCCATGGAATTAGAATGATTGGATCCGTGATGCGGCATGAAAAGCAGATCGCTTTTTAAATTTTGTCCGGAAGCAATCAGGTTGGCCTCTACTCGCTCGGAAATATCGCCGGTGAGAAGAAAGCTTCTATCTCCGTAGGTTATTTTTGTGACTAAAGAAGAGTCGTTTGTATCATCGTCAGAAGGTTCCTGATCATGATGGATCTTTTTATGGAGAGGCCACAAAAATTGGATATGGACGCCGGAAATATGTTCAGGTGGAGATTGCGATGACAGATGTTTGATTGTTATCTTTTTCTCCAGAATTGTTTTTTCCCACAGGAGGTAAAGGTCATCGTCGGCTTTCACACCGGTAGACCATACTTCTTTGACATCAAAATTATTAACAATATAAATCAATCCCTGAAGATGGTCGGGGTGAGGATGCGTCAGCACGACAATATCAATTTTCGATATTCTTTTTGCGTAAAGAAACGGCGCAATAACAGACTTTCCGATATCAAAAGAACTGTCAGGAAATCCACCGCCGTCGATCAACATATTGATACCATATGGCAGTTGGACAAGTGTGGCCGCGCCTTGTCCAACATCGATTGCCGTAATTGTTAAATCGGTTGCATATTTCTCTTTTGCGACAAGATAAGCGGTATCGGCAAAAATCAATACAAGAGAAATGAAGAGAGCCGTTTTTATGAGTAAGGGGTGACGTGCCGCAAATCCCTTTTTGTTTAGTTTGTCAATGGGAGTGATTGCTTCAAGGAAAAGAAAAAGAAAAACATAAAAAAGAATTATTTCAGCGATATTTGGTTTAGTGAAGGTGAATGACGACCAGGACAGGTTTGCCAGCCAGTTGATGATATTTACGGAAATACCCGTGAAAAACGAAGCTGCTTTAACGAAAACAACGGCAATTCCGGGTGAGACGATGGATGTCAGAATAAAAGCCATCGCCAGAATCAATGTCAGCATTCCCAGTAAGGGAACCACGATAAGGTTGGCCATCAATGTTACGGCGGAGACGCGGTTAAAATAGAAAACAATAATGGGCATTGTGCCCACGGTGGCCGCAATAGAGACCAGGATGAAGAGATATAGCCTGCGCAGAAGTGTCTTTAACCAATAAGGCGCGGATGACAGAAAGTCTGAAGGAATATTACTGAATTTGGGAACCATATACACAATGCCGAAAACCGCGCTGAAGGATAGTTGAAAAGAAATATCAAAAAGAGATTCAGGCGAAAGGATCAGAATGATTAATGCCGCACCGAAAAGAGTATTAAAAAGATCTTTTTGTCTGCCGATGATTAGCGCGATCAGGAAGGCCAGAGCCATGAGCGTTGAACGGAGCACGGTTGTTCCCATCCCGGCAACCATGGCGTAAACGATTACAGGAAGAAAAGCTGCGGCCGTTGCAATTTTAATGATGTTGAATTTGAGCATTAAGTATTCTGAAGATTTCAGCAGCAGCAATATCAGGAAAAAACCGCCTGCCGCAATCAGGCCGATATGCAGTCCGGAAATAGATAGAATATGAGATGTGCCGGTTTTGGCAAAATTATCACGCACCTCCTCGGGAATCGCTTTTTGATTGCCGATGGTCATGGCCTCTATGATTTCTCTTTGGGGGGAAGGAGCATTGGCATAAATTAAATGCTTTAAGGATAAACGAAACATTTCCAGCTTCAACATGATGCCATTGGCTGAATTATGACGTATCAGAACAATGCCCGCTTGATTAGCTACAAATCCCGAAACATAAATACCTTGTCGATTAAGATAACGCTGATAATTGAAGCTTCCTGGATTATTGAAGCTCTGGATTATTTTTATTTTTGAATGAAAACGGATAAAATCACCGTATTGGAAATTGACATCCGACGGGATGATGAGACGAATATTTCCTGTTACGGGGAGATAGACGTAATTTTTTATAATTCGCCGGCAATTCACGACTAAAACGTTTTTAGTCGGAGAAATTTGGTCGCTTGAAAGCACGATGCCCTCAACCGTCAGTTGGCCTTGATTTGCGCGGTGAACGATATGTTGATTGTTTTGGGCCAGGTATTGTTGTTTTTGAATATTAAATAATCCGACAATGAATAAAAGGAGAAAGATAAAGACGAAGGAAACCTTATTCCACTTGTTTATTACACTGAACAGTAAACCAAGCAGGACGGCTAATGCTCCGGCAAATAAAAAAAGGCGGGGAAGATCGACATTATCACCGATCAGGATGCCGGCCATCAGTGCGAAAAGAGGATACAGTAAGGGTCTGCGCATAAAAACAAGTACTATCTTTTATAAATAATTTTCAAATGATTAGCTAAAAACAATAAAATATTATAAAATTCATAAATAAAATTCAGATAAAAACCGGGAACAAACTATGCAGCAAAAAATAACACAAGACGAAAGAACATGGCGGAGGCTCAAACTGCTGATTGTCAGCAGGCTGATTATCCTCTGCATTTTCTTTACGGTTACTTTCTTTTTGGGATCGATGAGAGGGGTGATCCCCATTTCATCATCGTTCCTGCATTTTATTTATGCTGTTATTATTTTGATGTATGTTCTGTCGTTAGTTTATACACTGCTTTTAGGAAAAGAAAAGTATTTTCAACTGAATATTTATACCCAATTAATAGCCGATATCGGTTTGATCTCTTTTCTGGTTTATCTGACAGGCAGTATCGGCAGCAACTATTCATTGCTCTATACATTGGTTATTATTTATTCGGCAATTTTTTTAGGCCGCAGAGGCGCTCTAATTATTGCCTCTGCCTCCAGCATCGCTTACGGATTGGTGCTGGGGCTTGAATATTTCAAAATCATTCCGACCCTTTATTCCACCGGCCGTGATTATTTTGTTGAATCAAGCGATGTATTGGTGAGAATCATCGTCCATATCTTGTCATTTTATATTGTGTCTTTTCTGGCCAGTTTTGTCGTCGAACAGGAAAAGAAAACCAGATCATTATTGGAAGAAAGGGAGTCCGCTTTCAATCAGTTGGATCTTCTTTTTCGCAGTATCATTGAATCGGTGGATACCGGCGTCATGACGACTACGCTGCACGGGCGGATTAAAACGTTCAATCGGGCGGCGGAAGCGATTACGGGATTTCAGCGCAAATCCATAGAAAACAAGCAGATTCAGGAAATATTTCCTGCGTTCAATCCTTTTTTTGACACTGACAAATTTGATTTGATCAAAGGCCGAAGCGAAGTAAAAATAACCGGTAGAGAAAATACTCAGGTGCCTCTGGGTTGTTCATTGTCACCGTTGAAAGATAAGCATGGACAACAAATCGGCCATATTTTGATTTTTCAGGATCTGACGGACATCAAACGCATGGAGGAAAATCTTGAAAAAAGTAAAAAGCTGGCTTTGATTGGTGAAATGGCCGCAGGCCTGGCCCACGAAATGAGAAATCCGCTGGCATCCATTACAGGTTCCATCCAGTTGATGGCGCAGACTGCCCGAATGGAAGATACGGACAAGCGTCTGATGCAGATCATTATGCGGGGTAAGGATCAGTTGGATAACTTTGTGCGGGATTTTCTCCTGCTGGCCCGTCCTGTTCCGGAAACCAGAGAGTCCATTCTCGTTGATGAAATTGCCGGAGAAGCTGTGGAAAACTTAACCATGACAAATGAATGGCCGCAAGACATCAAAATAGTAAAAACGTTTACCGGGCAAAACAAAGCATACGCCAATAAAGAACAAATCAGGCAGATTATTCAGAATCTTATTCTTAATGCTATGCAGGCTGTGGAAGGAATGGGAAATATATCGGTTGAAATTCAAACCGTAAAATTGGAAGATAACAAAGATTATACATCCATAAAAGTGGTGGATGACGGATGCGGGATTGAAGAGAAAGATTTGAAAAATGTTTTTGAACCTTTCTTTACAAATAAGGAGAAGGGGACGGGATTAGGTTTGGCCATTGTCAGCCGCATTGTTGATGGTTATAGCGGCAAAATAAAACTTGAAAGTCAATTGCATGAAGGCACATCGGTTACGGTCTGGCTGCCCTGTAACTAAGATCGCGTGTCGATAAAAGAGGGAGTGAAAGCATGGCGAAGATTCTGGTTCTGGATGACGACCAGGGCATGAGAGAATTTATGGAAATTATGTTGATCAAAGAGGGGTATGACGTCACAACCGCCGACAGCCCCGTGAAGGCGATCAATCTCTGTCGCAAAACAGCGTATGATTTAGTCATCACCGATTTAAAAATGCCCAAAATCGATGGCATTGAATTCTTAAAAACCATCAAGGATCATCGGCCGGAAACGGTCGTTATTTTAATTACCGCTTATGCTTCCGGTGAAACAGCCGTCAATGCCATGAAAGAAGGTGCCTATGACTATGTGGAAAAAGGCGGCAACATTGAAGAATTAAAGCAGATCGTTCGTCAGGCGTTGTTAAAAAATGGTCTGGTCAGCGATCATTCTGTACTGAAGAACGAAACAGCTGTATCATCTTTTTGCGGCATGATCGGAACCAGCCGGGAAATGGCCAAGATTTTTGCGACCATTCAAAAGGTGGCCAACACTCCGGCCAATATTCTGATTCTGGGAGAAAGCGGTACCGGCAAGGAACTGGTCGCCCGCGCTATTCATACCAATTCTTCCCGCGCCAAAATGCCTTTTATGGCCATAAACAGCGGCGGTATTCCGGAGAACCTGCTGGAGAGTGAACTGTTCGGTTATATGAAAGGGTCATTTACCGGCGCTTACGCGGATCGAGCGGGACTCTTCGAGCTGGCCAGAGGGGGAACGGTGTTTCTGGATGAAATCGGTGAACTGCCGCCTGTCCTGCAGGTAAAACTTCTGAGAGTCGTGCAGGAAAAAACGTTTCGCCGCATTGGCGGTGGAGAAGATATTAAAGTGGATGTAAGAATTATCTCTGCCACCAATCAAAACCTGCAGGAAAGAGTAAGAAGAGGTGAATTCCGCGAAGATCTCTATTTTCGGTTGAATGTTATTCCTATCCAGATGCCGCCGCTCAGGCTGAGAAAAGAGGATATCCCGCTTTTGACAAAACATTTTATCGAAAAATATGCCCGCGAATTTGGTAAAGAAGTGAGAATGATTTCCTCGTACGCGATGGAATTGCTGATGGGCTATGCCTTTCCCGGCAATATTCGCGAGTTGGAAAATATTATTGAGCGCGGTGTGGCGATGGAAACCTCCAATATTATTTTACCCGAAAACCTGGTACTGTCAGCCGAAGCCGATGCTGTGCAAAGAGATCTGGATATGAACATTCCGGATCAGGGTATTGATCTGAATGCTGAATTGGAAAAGATTGAGAAAAGAGCAATCGAAAAAGCTCTGCTAAAAACAAAAGGTTCAAAGACAAAAGCAGCTGAAATACTTCATGTCACTTTTGATTCATTGCGGTATCGCATTGAAAAACTGGGTGTGGAGTGAAATTCTGGGAAGAGCGCTCCATCGGGAGCGGGACTCAATGATCACGAATAGGAAATATGGAAACCGCGTAAGTTTCCCGCATAAGATTCTTCCATAACGGTTACATGCTCAACACGTGCATGGGGCGGTCCAGTGTGACACCAGATTAACATTTTATCCACATTCTGGTCTTCGCCTTCAAACAAAACTTCCACCCGGCCGTCTTCCATATTGCGCACCCAGCCGGTCAGGTATAAATCTGTTGCGGTTCGCTGGGTTTCCGCGCGAAAAAAAACCCCCTGGACTCTACC
>CAYULE010000124.1:0-7362 GCA_964445385.1 uncultured Smithella sp. | reverse complement strand
GAGCGGTTTCTAAAAGAGGCATCAATGAACACCGGCTTGCCCTGTTTAATCTTTTCAGCGGCCAGATCCATCGCTGTTTCGTAGGTCTTCCGGGAAATGTCGCTGGTGTATATCCCTTGGCCGAATGATTCATGATGTTTTTCGGCAGGTGCGATCCGCAGCAGCTCTTTGCGCAGGACATCGGTGCGGATCACTTCCGCGCCAAGCCTTCCTGCCAGGTGCCGCGCCTGGTAACTTTTTCCTGAACCGATCAGTCCCGCCGTAAGAATCAAGGCCGGTTTTTCCAGGCGCGCTGCATACGTATAGGCCAGATCAAAATATTTTAAAGCGCTTTGCCTTATTTCAGTTCGCTCGGCGTCCGGTATTTCCTTTTGATCCAAACGGAAACTGATGACTTTGCCGCGAACGTAAGCATAGTAGCAGCGGTAGAAATTTAACAGCGCGTGCATATCCGTGTCGCCGGAATAATGAAGATAGGAACGCGCAAAGTCTTCAGCCTGTTGGAAGTATCCGTTATAATCGAGGTCCATCGTCAGAAAAGCCACTTCGGCTGCCACATCGCTGCAACGGAAGCGTTCATTAAACTCAATGCAGTCAAAAACAATAATCTCATCGGCAATACAGATATGTTCCAGATGCAGATCGCCGTGGCAGTCCCGGATTTTGTGTTCCGCGACTCTTTTTTCCAGAAGCTCTTTGCCCGCGGCAAGAAATTGCTGCACGTACTCTTTGATAAACTGATATTGATAAGCAGGGATGGTGACATCGATATACTTTTCGGTTTGCGCAAAATTTTCTTCGTGATTGTGGCGGATGGTTTTGATGGACCCCATTTCGTCAATGGCGCCGCCGGTCTGGGCCGCCTGATGAAACCGGGCTATTTTTTCGGCTACGGCATCCATGATTTTTGTATCCGCCTTGCCCTGAGCCAGTAAAATTTTCAGCATTTTGTCCAGGGGCAGCTTTTTCATGCGGACGGCGTATTCGACGGTTTCTCCATCGCCGCTGAGAGACAGGCACCCGAGATCATTTTTTGTAATGGGGACAACGTCAAGATAGGTGCTGGGGGCAAGGCGTTTATTCAGCCGCAGTTCTTCTTCGCAGTAAAACTTTCTTTTTTCAAGGGTGGTGAAATCAAGAAAACCGAAATTCACAGGTTTTTTTACTTTATACACGTAATCGCCGGCAATGAAGACATAGGAAATATGCGTTTGCACAAGCTCAACCTTCGCGGGGAGATGAGGATAAAAATCAGGACGGGTCATACTTTCTGTGATGCTGGAATGGATCATGAACTCCTCCGTGTTCGACGGATATCTTTTATTTTATTTCTAATTTGTCCAGGCGATGGAATGAACTGTCAGCCCGTCGATGTCTGAGAAATTCTTTAAACAATCGTCTGCCGATAATCAAGGTCAAATTTACATTTATCTTTGTATCGATTTATGGTGCACTACACCAGAACAAGGGGTCTTGCCACCACTGAAGGGTGGCAAGACCCCTTGTTCCAGGCTGATTTGAAAATATCGCTGAAATGCAGCACAGATGATTTGTAAAGAAGCGTTAGACGCACTACACTGGATATGCGAGCGGATACGGAATGATATTGTTCCTGGGGAAGAAGATTCTTTACCGCTATTGTGGCGTGCTTTCCACAAAACTATTTTGTTTCTTTAAAGAAATCCTCAACTTTTTTAAAGTTGTCATCCACAGCGCTTTTGAAGTCTGCACAGCCCTTTTTATAAGCGGTCATCCAGTCGGAAATTGCCTTTTTCCCTTCCTCCGGAAACATGGGTGATTTTTCCCAGAATTTATCAACCAGTCTTTCGGTTTGTTCCTGCAGAGCCTGCATGGCACGGAAGTTGTTGTCAAAAGCTGTTTTATTAAAAACAATCATCTGTTTGGCGATTTGTTTCGGGTCCATTTCCACCTCCGTAATGGAATCGTTATTTTTTTGTTGTTTTTGTGGTCTGTTGTTTTTCCGCCTGAGCAAAGTAGTCGGCAACCTTTTTGTAACTTTCGTCAGCGGCGGTTTTAAAATCTTCGCGACCTTTCTTATAGCTTGTGACCCAGTCATTAATCGCTTTCTTTCCTTCTTCCGGGAACCAGGCCGCTTTATCCAGAAAACCCAACACCAGCTTTTCGGTTTGATCCTGCAAGGCAGACATCGCACTGAAACTGTTGTCAAAGGCCGTTTTGTTGAATTCCATCATTTGTC
The DNA here is from genome assembly GCA_964445385.1 of uncultured Smithella sp. GTDB lineage: Bacteria > Desulfobacterota > Syntrophia > Syntrophales > Smithellaceae > UBA8904. The sequence goes on along the minus strand of CAYULE010000124.1, from coordinate 5,144 downwards.
TGGCTATCTGTTTTTGTTCCATAGCAGTGTACCTCCCTATTGTTTTTTAATTGTTATTGTTGTTTGCAGTTTGAACCTATTACGTAGTTTACGGATTTAATTTTATTTGTAAAGTTATTTATTTCTATGATGAAAGTTGTTACTCACCAAACTATCCACAACATTTTCATGGCCTTTATCAAAATGTGATTTGAAATCCGACCGCCTCTTGCGCGAGTCAAGAATATATTCCTGGATTGCGTCTTTGGAATTATCCGGAAACAGAGGATTTTTGTCGACGAAACGGAAAAAGATTTGCTCGGAATGATCCGGCGGTATCTCGATAGTGTTGAAGGTGTTATCTAATACTGATTTGTTTAATCCTGTCAATTGCTTTGCGGTTTTTTTGTGATCCATGGCATGTCCTCCCAAATGGTTAATGATTTGGATACATACGATGTCATGTAACTCAATACATCCCTCACAAGCAGCCTGTCCGGATTCTAACGTTAAATAATACAGATGGAGTAATAACCATTTATGCTATCGGTATGACCGCAATAAAAGTTTAATGCTAAATTAATCAGCAATGGGTGTGTCAAAAGGCTAAAATGTAAATATCATAATAATAACAACATATTAAATGTTGTGGCGATTCTGTATTCAAAAAAGAATGTCCAAAATAATGACATGAGACTGTCTGAAACTGTCATGGTGCACATCGCCGACTACTTCAGGGACTTTGCCGGTAACGTCTGCTCTTCAGGTCATAAAAGGATTTTTGATCATGAAACCTTCGATGATCTGGCCATTGTTTAAATCCTCAGTCAACAATGTGGATGCACCGCTTTTAATAGCAGCGGCGACGATAAGCGAATCCCAGAACGCATAGGAATATTTCATCTGAACATCCATAGCCGCCATCATTAATTCACCATCGTTATCGACAACTTCCCACAGCAGAAAATCCCGAACAATGTCTCTTGTTGTTTTAACATCCAGCGGCTTGGGTATTTTTTTTGTAACAGTGACAAACAGTTCCTGCAAGACTTGGATACTGAGAACACCTGTGCGGAAATTCCATAAATCGGCCACAATATTTCTGGCAATATCATGTTTGCTGCCGGAGGAAACATCATAGGCATAAACTAAGATATTGGTATCGAGAAAAACCTTATCCTCTTTCATGCAGCGTTTCCCTTGTTGCCGTTATGTGTCCCTTTGCGCCCAGATCGAAACCTTGTTTGAGAAGAGCCAATTGCCTGCGTTTTGCCGATTTGAAGTTGGTTTCATCCTTAAGCCTTTTTTCCAGAGTCTCTTTTAGAAGCTGGCTGATGGATTTGTCCTCGCTTACCGCCATCGACTTTGCTCTTTTTATAAGATCTTTGGGCAGGGCAAGCGTGATATTTTGCCGTTCCATTTGCAGTCTCCTTTCAAAGGGATATTTGATGGACACTTTAGTTGTCACGTGTTTACGTGTAACAAATTATCGAGGATTTGTCAATGGCGACCCAGCCATAATACCTTGTGACTATTTCAGCCACTTCGCAAGTGCCGGCTTTTCGTTTTGTGTCCATTCCGTGGAAAAACGAATCGCCAGAAAAGACTGGAAGAGTTGGTCAATCGTCTTGACTGCATTTTCGAGCAGATAAATGCGCTCCAGCAGGCTTGCGGAGGGATCTTCCGGTGTCTCCTGCCAGTCCACGACGGGCATTTTCAGTGACTGGAAATAAAAAGTGTCGGCTTTAAAATTAAATTCCCATTCGTTTTGATCGCGGTGGAGTTTGATGCCCGCTTCTTTTACTTTTTTCCCCTGCCGAATGGCTTCCTTGCCTTCCGTCAATTCGGCGTGCAGTCCCGAACAAACAACGCCCTGCGAGTATTCGCCTTCGCCCGCCTCCAGTGCGATTCGTTTGAGCAGGTGCAATTCCACTTCTTCTGTCTTCGTAAGCGCGATACGACCGTTTCTTTCTTCGGATTTGAACCACAGCCAGGTGAGAAACTCGCGTCCGATTAATGAAATATCCTCGGCGGGCACATCACCTTGCGTTTTACTTTTCACGGCCAGTGGATGTTCCTGCGGCAGGATGCGCGTGAGTCCCAGTGAAAAAGTCTTTTTAAATAGATCGACGAAATCATCAGCGACCTTGTCGGACAGAGATGAAAAATAAACTTTGTTTTGTCCCACGGCCCACAAGACATCATAAAACGAAGGCACGGGATCGCTTTTAGTCATCAGTTCCAGTTTGACCTTTTCTTTGATCCCTTCGTTCATGGATTTGCCGATGCGGGTCTGTCCGTGTTCGGCCATGAATCGCCTTTGTTCCTCCATTAATCGGATTTTCATCAGTTTGGGGGAGATCAGCTTGCGGTCAATCCGCAATGAAAAAATCAGATAATCGCCCAGCGCGTAGTTGGCGTTTTCAAAGTCGGCATCGAGAATATCCGTAAGTGATACCCAGCCCATCCGTTTTTCTTCTGTGGAATTGCGTGCTTCCCGAAACGAATTACCTTTGATGCGGTTGTTGATAAATGTGGTAAAGGCCTGCGGCAGTTGGCCTTCCACTGAAAACTGTATAAAAGAGAAATTGCCCTTGATCAAACCCATATTCTTCACCTCACTGGCGCGCACCGTATCTTATCGGAAGCGGTCCTGTCAAGGATTTATGTTCTGTAAATGCCTTTATATATCAAAGAGTTTACATCTGTTCCCGAAAAATATTTATCCATAGACATCATCTTTTTTTTATGTTACGAAACGTCCTCTTTTGGGAGATAATCATCATGAAAATTAAGAAAGTCGGCATTATTGCCAACATTGAGAAAGATAATATCGCCGGTTTTGCCGACGCCTTGAGAAAATGGCTGGAGAACAGGAAAATCAAAGTTTCGCTGGAGGCGAACATTGCCGCCGCCATCGGGAAAAGCGGGGGCTTCAAAATCGAAGACCTGGCCTCCAAGGTGGATTTGATTGCCGTGCTCGGCGGGGACGGCACCATGCTGCGCACAGCCCGTTATGTTGCCCAACACCCTGTCCCCATTGTCGGCATCAATATGGGAACGTTTGGGTATCTGACGGAAGTTAATTTGAATGAAACCTATGCCGCGCTGGAATTGATTTTGAAGGGCGATTTTCTAATTGAAAAAAGAATGATGCTGGATGTGAAAATCCGCCGGGGCAACAAAACCATCGGTGCGGGAATTGTGCTAAACGATGTGGTGATCAACCGCGGCAATCTTTCCCGGATTGTGGAGCTGGAAACGTCCATTAATAAACAATATCTTACAACTTATAAATCCGATGGTCTCATTATTTCCACACCTACCGGATCAACGGCCTATTCACTTTCCGCCGGCGGCCCGATTGTGTTTCCGGGTAAAGAGCTGATCATTATTAACCCGATTTGTCCGCATACCCTGACCAATCGTCCTGTTATTTTTCCCGAAACGTCCGACTTGCAAATTACTTTATGGTCGAAAGAAAGCGGCGCGACGGTCACACTGGACGGCCAGGAATCTTACCGGATCAGCTCCGGTGATGTCATGACCATACGAAAATCAAAATATTATACAAGACTGGTTCTTTCACCACACCGGGGTTACGGGGAGATCTTACGTTCCAAACTAGGCTGGGGCAGTTTACCAACAGGTACTGGAAAAAGAAAAAATGCTTCATGAGCTGAGCATTACCAACTTTGCCATCATCGACGAACTTCATGTTACATTTGATGAAGGTTTGAATATTATTTCGGGAGAAACCGGCGCCGGAAAATCCATTCTCATCGGTGCGGTCAGCCTGCTTCTGGGGGATCGGGCCACCGCGGAAATGATTCGCACGCAGACGGATACCGCCACCGTGGAAGCGCTCTTTAACATCAAAAACGACACCGGACTTCAGGAGAAACTCGACGGAATGGGATTCGCGGCCGGTGAGGAACTGGTCATCCGCCGGGTGATTTCGCGCACGGGTAAAAACAGGGTGCAAATCAACGGGCAGATGGCGACGCTTTCTAATCTGGCCTCGGTCAGTGAATCGTTGATTAATATTTGCGGTCAGCATGAACATCAGTTGATCCTCTCCGCCGAAAATCACATCGATATTCTCGACGAGTTTGGCGGCTGCCAGGATGAGCGCAAGGTTTTTGAAGATGTATTTTTACGGTATCGCGAGCTTTGCGACCGGATGGAGAAGCTGGAAAATGTGCGTCGAACGCGCGCGGAAAAAATAGATCTGATCCAATTTCAGCTCAAAGAAATAAAAGACCTCAATCCCCGCATGGGAGAAGATACTCAGCTTTCCGACGAGAAGAAAGTGCTGGCCAATGTTCAGAAATTGTCGGATTATGCCAACCGGGCCTACGCGCTGCTTTATGCCGAGAACGGTTGTATTAATGATCAGCTCAAAGAAGTTATTACGCAGGTTAAGGAAATCCAGAAGATTGATTCGGGCTTGAATTTGTCGCTTTCTGATGTGGAAGGCAGTTATGCCATTTTGCAGGAAGCGGCGCTCGCGCTGCGCGATTATACCAGGAACCTGATTTTTGACCCTGAACGACTCGCGATGATTGACGAGCGTTTGGATGCGATCAACAGGCTTAAGCGGAAACACGGCGGGACGCTCGATGAACTGCTGATGCGGAAACGGGAGATGGAAGAAGAGCTGCAACGCGTCGAAAGCGTGGAAGAAGAGTTGGCCGGGTTGGCGCAGGAAAAAGAAAAAGCGGCAGTTGATTTGCGTGAAAAAGCGCTCGCCCTTTCAAAATTGCGGGAACAGGCGGCCGTTTTACTCAAGCAGTCGGTTGATGCTCAGATACATGATTTGAATATGCCGCATGCTTTTTTCTTTGTGGAATTTCTGCGGCGTTGTGGTGAAGCGGACAATCATTACGGTCCGAAAGGCGGTGATGAAATAGAATTTTATCTGGCGGCCAACGCCGGAGAAAATCCCAAACCGCTGAATAAAATAGCGTCCGGCGGTGAGTTGTCACGCATTGTGCTGGCCTTGAAAAATGCATTATCGCAGACCGGATCAGTGGCCACGGTTATATTTGATGAAGTAGACAGCGGTATCGGCGGCGCCACGGCGGAAATTGTCGGACGTAAACTCAAAGAAGTTGCCGCCTGTCATCAGGTCATTTGTATTACGCATCTGCCGCAGATAGCCA
>CAYULE010000123.1:4847-7381 GCA_964445385.1 uncultured Smithella sp. | reverse complement strand
CTGGCACAGGTGGACAGAAACCTTTCGCCCGAATCCTACGAGTCTTATCGAAAGCTCATCAACATCGAGCCTTCCGGCGCGAAAAAGGAGTTTACGCTGTTCACCGTTAAGAAGGGTGTTGATAAAGTGGCTTCGCTGTTTATCGCCCCGGCCAGTGAAAAAGGCCGAAGTACGCTGAGGGTTGGCGACAATATGTGGCTGAACATTCCTAACATCGGCAAGCCGATTCGCATCACCAGCCTCCAGTCGGTTGTGGGCGGGGTCTTCAACAATGCCGACATTCTGCAACTGGATTATACCGCGGAATACGATGTGGAAAAAGTTGATGAAAAGGGCAGTGAGTATCTTCTGTATCTCAAGGCCAAGACAAAAAGCGTAGCCTATGACAAACTCAAAATTTGGGCAGACAAGAACAAAAAGCTGCCAACAAAGATTGAATGTCTCACAGAAGCAAACATGCTGATTAAGACCCTCTATTTTAAAGATGTAAAAGATTTTGGCGGCGGCATCGTCCGGCCGGCGGTGATCGAGACGGACAGCCCTCTTTATAAAGGTTACAAGTCCGTCATGATTTTTGCCAAGGTTAAAAAGAAGACGTTCAAGGATGAAGTCTTTACCCTGACCTTTATGCCTAATCTGGAATCGTTGCGACAATGAAGCGGTTGTGGGTTGTCTTCTCAATTTTAACGTTCTGGCTGATCCCGGCAGCTGTGAGTGCCGAGGAGTCGTATACCTTTGATCCCGGCGAAACAGAGAAGAAACCCTATCATATCGGCGGGTATCTTGAATTCAAACCCATTCTCTTCGGGCTTGATCGGGAGTCTGCCTTCTACAAGCTGCGTTTTTTCGATAATCCACGGGGAGAGAATCTGCTGGAAGCAAACGGCCGGATTCAACTGGAAGGAAGCTATGAGAAGAATATCTTTCGAATCTATGCCAAGACGAATACGGATTTGAAAGCTTCCTATTCGGGGGAATCGGAAAGATCGACATTTTACGAACTCTATGGTTCCGTGAAACCATTATCCAATCTGAAGTTTGACGTCGGCAAGAAAACCATGAAATGGGGGAAGGGCTATGCCTGGAACCCCGTGGCCTTTGTGGACCGGCCGAAAGATCCTGACGATCCTGAACAGGCGATGGAGGGATACATCCTTGCCACGGCGGATTATATTCGAAGCTTCGATGGGCCCTTGAAAACATTTTCTTTTACCCCCGTGCTCCTTCCTGTTTATGATCATGTGAATGGCGATTTCGGGAATAACAACAATCTGAATATTGCCGGTCGGTTTTATTTTCTCTTATATGACACGGATATCGATTTAATGTTTATGACAGGCGGCAGCAGGCCGGATCGTTACGGCTTTGACTTTTCCCGCAACATTACAACCAACTTTGAAGTGCATGGTGAATATGCCTATTTTCGTAACAGTCGGAAAAATGTGGTAAACGTAAGCGGCGTTCCCCGGCAGATCGAAGCAGAGGCGCACAGTTTTCTGATCGGCGTTCGCCACCTGACATCTTTTGATCTGACCACGATTATTGAATACTACCACAACGGCGCTGGTTTCAGCTCAGATGAGATGAAGAACTATTACGGCATCATTAACAGGGGCTATGATGTTTACAGGTCAACTGGAAACACGACACTTCTGGGCAATGCGCTGCAAATGGCGGAAGGTGGTTACGGCCGTGCCAATGCGATGACGGACTATCTGTATGTTCGTCTCAGTCAGAAGGAGCCTTTCGATATTCTTTATTTTACACCCTCTGTCACCGGCATGATGAACATTAATGATGGAAGCTTTTCTCTGACGCCGGAACTGCTTTATACGGGTATCACCAATTGGGAATTTCGCCTCCGTTCAGGCATTATTTTTGGCGCTAGAAATTCAGAGTTCGGCGAAAAACAAAACGACTACCGCATTGAACTGCGGGTCGGATATTATTTCTAGCCGGGTTCATGGGGCCCGAAACACTGATACGGGACTTGTTATTTTTTTATCATTTTGTATAAAGAATATGTACCTAAAACAGTTTGGCCTGATCAGGCGGTTCCCAATGATCCTGCTTATGGATCAAGTTCATACTGGGTCTCGCTATTTTAGAAAGATGTTTACGGAAAGGATTGAAACTGATGAAATCGTTCTGGCTGTGTTTTGTCCCTCTTTTTGTGGCCTTTAACGCCATTGGCGTATTGCCGGTATTCATCAATCTGACCGAAGGGGTAGAAAAGAAGAAAGTCAGAAAGATCATTCTGCAATCCATGATCACGGCGCTGGCGGTAGCGATTGCCTTCGTAGCCGTGGGGATGGGAATATTCAGGTTTTTGAATATCACGGTTGCCGACTTTATGATCGCGGGCGGCACGCTTCTTTTCATCATTTCCATCCGGGATATTCTTGTTGCCGAGACAAAAACCTATATTGTTGATACTGATAGCGTCGGTGCCGTGCCGATCGGGGTCCCGCTGATTACCGGTCCGGCGGTGTTGACCACCTCTCTGTTGCTGGTTAATGAGTATAACGCCGTAA
>CAYULE010000123.1:0-4747 GCA_964445385.1 uncultured Smithella sp. | reverse complement strand
AATGAATTTAATGCCCGCAGGACGAGCAGTTCGATGAGGAGCAGGACGAGCAACCGGAACTGGCGGAGGTGCTGCTGCCCGCAGAACTGCCGGAACTCATTGAACCGTATTTACCTTTGCCGACCCTGGATATCATTTTACTGGTTTTTTTGGATTTGCATTTCGGGCAGACGGCTTTTGGTTTCTCGCTCAAGCTCAGTGTGACCACTTCAAATTGTTTTTTACATTTATCGCATTGATATTCATAAATCGGCATAATTATATTCCTTACATGTATTTGTTTCAATGTAGATATTAACAGGGGAAATGTCAATACCTGTAAGGCCATAAGATGTGGATTACCGCAAGGATAAACATGCGGCAACATCCATCCATATAAGATATCTTCTCACCTTTTGGGTTTCTTTCCGTTGCCCCGCGGTTCGGGGATGCAGCAACGTTAAGCTTCTGGATTATTCTTTGTAAAGATTTTCCAGCAGTTCTCCGTATTTCTCCATAACCACCCCGCGTTTTATTTTCATGGTCTGGGTGAGCATGCCATTATCCACAGTGAAATCGTCAAAGATAAAGGCAAACTTACGTGGGATTTCGTAAGATCCCAATGTTTTTTTCAGATGGTTTTGAACTTCTGCCGTTAATAAATCCTTAAATTTCTGGCTCGCGGGATTAGAGGGATTAAAAAGGTCTTTGGGGTCAACAGACAAGCTAATCTCGGAGGCTAAATGCTGTAGTACTTTTATATCGGGCACAATCAGTCCCACATTGTATTCATGTCCTGCCCCGGTGATCACGGCGTTTAAAACCCAGGGTAAGACCTTCATTTCCAGTTCAACAGTGTCCGGATGAATATATTTACCATTGGCCAGTTTGTATTCTTCTTTGAACCGGCCGGTGATGAATAAAAAGCCGTCATCATCCAGGCGTCCGCGATCCCCCGTGCGCACGCCTCTCATTCCATTCATCTCCACAATGACTTCTTTGGTTTTTTCGGGTTTGTTGTGGTATCCGATCATGCATTGCGGTCCAAAACAAATAATCTCGCCGTCGTCGCCGGACTCACCTGTTCGTGACCGGTCAATCACGACTTTTGTTTTAATAATCGGTTTTCCGACCGATCCCAGGCGATTACCCATTAAAGGGGAGTTAATGGTAATAGCCGGGGATGTTTCGCTCAAGCCGTAGGCATCATAGGTGGGGATTCCCACATCGATAAAGAATTTGGCAATTTCTACATTCATGGGAGCGCTGCCGGTGACCGCGTTATTAAGGCGCCCGCCAAAACGGGCTCTGATTTTTTTCAGAACAATTTTATCCAGGATTTTGTATTTCAAACTCACTTTGCCTGTTTCCCGTTTGAGTTTTGCCGCTGCCAGCGCCGCCTCAAAGAGTTTTAATTTCAATCCGCCTTCTTCCCGCATTTTGGCCCAAACCCCGTTATAGACCCTGTTGAAGATACGAGGCACCGTGGTCATGAACGAGGGTTGGATTTTGGGCAAGTCATCAATTAAAGTCTCGACCGACCCCATAATTCCAATAGATCCGCCTCTCAGGATAAAAGCATGCAGGTCAGCCGTAATCCCGAAAGAGTGCGCCCAGGGCAGCATGGAAATGCACCGGCTTTTTTCAGTTAAGTTTAAAAACCAGGACAGGGCTCCTTTAACGTTTTCGGCCAGATTGCCATGAGAAAGAAGGACACCCTTGGGTTCGCCGGTGGTGCCCGACGTGTAAATCAGGACGGCTACCTCGGTCGGTTTTGGCTTGATGGAAGGTACGGGTTTTTGCGCCCCTTTCTTCTCTAATGCGTCCAGAGAGTTTTCCCCTGAGCCTTCAATCAGAATGATTTGTTTCAGGGTGGGGATCTCGCCGGGAAAATCTTTCACTTTTTCTAAAATTTCAGGTTTGGATACAAGCAGAATCTTGACGGCGGCATCTTTCACAATATACTTCCACATTGAGATCAATTCTTTTTCATACATGGGTACAAAAGCGGCGCCCAGGCCCTGGGTGGCGATTTCTCCGATCAACCATTCCTTTCGGTTATTGGCGATAATTCCGACGGCGTCTCCTGCTTTAACTCCGATTGCGGACAGGCCCGCCCGCAAATTATTTACACGGGTGGCGATTTGACTGTAAGTTAACCATTGATAAACTCCGGCGCTGTCTTTTTCGCCAATGAGCAGGTTATTTGCGTACTTAGCGGCACTATTCTCAAAAATCTCCACCAGGTTATCCGGGGCTTCATATTGACTGCTGTACTCACCATATTCAAAAATAGCCATACTCTTCACCGTTCCTTTCGAAATTTTTCATTCAAAGATAATGAAAGCGTAATGTAAAAAAAGTTATCGGTTATGGTTCGTTGCTAAAAAAATTAAGCAGGACGCTTCTCTATACGACGACGGTATTGAAGATCTTGTAACATTCAAAGAATTGTTGCCAGAGGATAGTTCCCATTTTGTTTATAAGAACTTCCTGTTCGATGGTTTTAAGAATAATGGATAATGAACCGGTAAGTCAAGAGAATTATGCTTTGAAAATCCTGGCCAGTTCGATTCTGAAATTGTCCATTGACATACCGCAGCCTTGTTCTTATACTGCTCGACATTAAAAACGGATTTTCATCTTCAAATCATTTGTTTTATTGAAAGGAAGCCATGAGTACAAAAGATAAATCACAATCCATTTATACAAAGTCAATCCATTCGGGGGAGGACCGGGCGCGCTATGCCGATTCCATCACCACACCCATCGTTCAATCCTCTACCTATTCTTTTAAGGACAGCAGGGAAATTGAAGCCTATACCAAAAATGATAAAAAACGTTACGAATATGGAAGATACGGGAATCCTACCGAGAAGGTAGCCGAGCGTCGCCTGGCGGTTCTCGACGGCGCTGAAGAAGGTTTGATGTTTTCTTCAGGCATGATGGCTATTACCACCACGATTCTGGCATTGGTTCAATCCGGCGATCACATTGTGATTACCGACGATTGTTACGGGAAAACGCTGGAATTCTGCCGGTCGTATCTCAAACGGTTCGGCATAGAATGCACAATCGTGCCTTTTGGCGATTATGAATTGATGGATGCTTCCATTAAAAAGAATACCCGCTTTATTTTCTCCGAATCTCCGACCAATCCCTATCTCAATGTCTTTGATATGGTTAAATTCAAGCAAATCGGTGATAAGCATAAAGTCCTCACGATCATCGATTCCACGTTTGCCACCCCGTTCAACCAGCGGCCGCTTGATTACGGTATCGACCTGGTGATTCACAGCGCCACAAAATATCTGGCCGGTCATAACGATATTCTGGCCGGTGTGCTCTTAGGGAAAAAAGAGCTGGTCAGCAAAGTCCGTGAACTGCATAAATCCATGGGCGGCGTCATTGATCCGCATTGCTGTTATCTGCTTTTGCGCGGGCTCAAAACCTTTCCGCTGAGAGTGAAGACGCAAAATGCGACCGCCTTGAGGATCGCCGAATATCTGGAAGTCCATCCGAAAATTGAAAGAGCCTATTATCCTTTTCTGAAAAGCCATGCCCATTATCAGATCGCCAAAGAGCAGATGAAGGGTGGCGGGGGTGTTGTCACTTTTACGATCAAGGGAGATCTGGATGCAGCCAAAAGGTTTATGGATTCACTGGAGATGATCTACATCGCACCCAGCCTGGGCGGCGTGGAGACGCTGATTACGCATCCGGCCACGGTGACCTATTACCGGTATACCCGGGAACAGCGCTATGAACTCGGCATTGTGGATAATCTCTTCCGGCTGGCCGTCGGTATCGAAGACGTTGAGGATATCATTGCCGACCTGGAAAGAGGATTTGCCAACATTTAACTGAACCGGTCCGCCGATGTCAGAAGGCAATCAATACCATTTTCAAAATGACCGGGGGAGGCTGGTCTTGCTTTTGGACTTGATTGTCTTTCATGATCTGTTTTTCAATCCGGATATTAATCGATCATTATTTTAACGCCCTGCAATCCAGAAAATGATTCTCGAATACAGCCCCCAGCAGGAGGCGATCCTTGTAGCCTGCAGCAACGCTGCATCCGGAGATATCATCACCTGAATTAAGGTATATTTCCTTGAACGAATAGACTCCTTTCCCGTTTCTGAAAACTTCAAGCACCTGTGAAGGGGAGAGGTTTTCTTTATTCCCGGCATGCTTCAGGAAGGTTATCAGTTTAGGATGGGCGGCGATGAGGATCCTGCCCTGTACATCAATATCAATATTATCGGCGCCGGTTCCCAGATCGATTTTTGAAATCAGTTTGAGATTGCCGCCTTGCTGGCGATCATACTCATAAAACATTTTACCTGTGGTTGCAGCCGCGTAAAGGCGCTTCCCATCGCTGGTCGCCCAGATGCCGTTGGCATAAGAGAAACCATACGCAACTACGTGCATTTGGGCTCCATCGTAATACACGATATTCGAGCGCGACAGCCTTAAGTAATCCTCCAGTTTTCTACCCAATGCAGACCTGGACCCATGATCATTGGTGATGTAGAACTGCCTCGGTCCTGATGCAGTTATATCATTGGGGCTGATGATCAATTCTCCTTCCACGGTCTCAAGGTGTACAAGCGAGTTTTTCAGGATTTCAAATATTTCGACACAGTTCCGGGGTAGCGGATGATTGACGACAAACAGATATTTCCTTCCGTCCGGCGCAGCGTAGAAACTGATGCCGTGAGGTAAAAACTTTATCTTCAGGTCTGCTGTAAGGTTCCTCAGGACC
>CAYULE010000122.1:0-7392 GCA_964445385.1 uncultured Smithella sp. | reverse complement strand
CCGGCCGAAGGGACCTCTTATCGACTGGCGCGCATTGATAAAGCCAGATATCCTGACATCATTTCCGCAAGCGACAGCAAGTCCAAAACCGCGGAGCCTTATTATACAAATTCTACGCAGCTGCCGGTGAACTACACCGATGACATATTTGAAGCTTTGGATTTGCAGGATGAAATTCAAACACGGTATACCGGCGGCACGGTTTTCCATACCTTTGCCGGCGAACGTATTGACGATCCTCTGGCCGTTAAATCCCTGGTCCGTAAAATCTGCTCCAATTATCATCTTCCATACATGACCTTTACACCGACCTTCAGTGTTTGTCCGTCTCACGGATACATCAAAGGGGAGGTGGAAAATTGTCCGACCTGCGCGGAAGCCTGCGAAGTCTATTCACGCGTGGTCGGCTATCTGCGGCCGGTCAAGCAGTGGAACAAGGGTAAACAGGAAGAATTTGATTCAAGGCAGGTTTATCGGCTTCAATAAGTGAAGCATGAAAATCTGTCTAAACTCCGCCTATCCTGATTAAGCGGGAATCCAGCGTTTATAGCCATCCAGGAGGGCAGAAGAAATCATGAAAATCGGCGGTTTGCAAAAAGTATCTCTGATTGATTACCCGGGAAAAATCAGCTCCATTGTTTTTACGCAAGGCTGTAATTTTCGCTGTCCTTATTGCCACAATCCGGAACTGGTAGAACAAAAAATCTATCAGCCCTGTCTGTCTGAAAAAGACATTCTGGAATTTTTCCAAACGCGCCGGGGAAAGCTCGACGCGGTGACCATCACCGGCGGGGAACCCACGCTTCAGGAAAATTTAATTCCTTTCATCATCAAGATTCGTCAAATGAGTTTTGCCGTAAAACTTGATTCCAACGGTTCCCGTCCGGATGTTCTTGACCGTCTCATCCGGGAAAAACTTCTTGATTTTATCGCGCTGGATGTGAAGGCGCCACTGGAAAAGTATCAGGATGTTGTCAAAGTGCCGATCGCAGACGATGCGATCAGGGAAAGTATCCGACTCGTTCTGAAAGCAAAAATCCAACATGAATTTCGTACGACGGTTGTGTCTTCAATGCTCGCTCTGGAGGATATTTTAGCGATTGGACGGGAGATCACCGGCGCAAAGCGTTATGCTCTGCAAAAATTTCAACCGGCCAGAACACTCAACAAGAAATATCTTAAGGAAAAGACATACTCGGATGAAGAGTTCCTGAAAATCAAAAAACAGCTGGAGGAAAAAATCCCGTTAATCATTATCCGCTGATGGCGGGAAATGGGAAGAAAGATGATGCAGGAGAAAAAAAATAACGGCGATTCCATTGACGCGGATCATGTAAGAAGATTGGCCCAAATCGGCGTAGAACTATCCGCCGAAAAGGATATCGACCGCCTGCTGGAAAAAATATTAACCGAAGCCCGCCAGATTACGAACGCCGATGGCGGCACACTTTATCTGATGTCGGACAATGCCAACGAACTTCAGTTTGCCATTGTTCAGAGTCAATCCCTGGGGCTGAACATGGGCGGCACCGGTCAAAAAATGACCTGGCCGCCGGTAAAACTTATTAACACCAATGGTTCGTCTGATCTCACCCATGTTTCCGCGCATGTGGCGATTACCGGAGAGGCGGTCAATATTCCCGATGTTTACGATGCCAGCGGTTTTAATTTTAAAGGCACCCGGGCATTTGATCGGGAGACAGGGTATCGTTCTCAATCGATGCTGGTTGTTCCGATGCGCAATCACGAAAATGACATCATTGGCGTTTTGCAGCTTCTCAACGCAACAGATCCCAAGACAGGCCTGGTTATTCCCTTTTCTGAAGAGGCGCAGAAACTGGCCTGGTCTCTCGCTTCTCAGGCGGCAGTCGCTCTCACCAACAACATGCTGATTTCCGAGTTGCAAAATCTACTGGATGCTTTTATTCAAACGATTGCCATCGCCATTGACGAAAAATCCCCCTATACCGGCGGGCATGTCCGGCGCGTGGCTGATCTCACCATGAAGATTGCTGAAAAGATCAATGAGACGCATGAAGGACATTTTGCATTAACCTGCTTTTCCGAAGATGAAATGCGGGAATTGCACATGGCTGCCTGGCTGCATGATATCGGGAAAATTACCACTCCCGAGCATGTTGTTGATAAGTCGACCAAACTGGAGAAGGTGTATGACCGGATTGAAGACGTCAAGATACGGTTTGAGCTGATCAAAAAAGAATATCAACAGGCAATAAAAAACGCCCGTAAGAATTTGGACGATCATGTATCGCCGGATGTTGAAAGAGAAATCAAAGCGCTGGATGAGGAATATCAGTTTCTGGAACAAGTGAATAACGGCAATGAATTTATTCAGGATAAAATGATCGAGCGGATTAAACAGATTGCCGCAAGGAAGTGGAGCACCAGTACACAGACCCTTCCGCTGCTCACCGAAGATGAAGTTTACAATTTAAGCATACGCAGCGGCACGCTCAATCATGAGGAAAGAAATATTATCAATAATCATGCGGTTGTTACCTATAAAATGTTGTCAAGGCTGCCGTTTCCCAGAAAATTAAAGATGATTGCCGAATATGCTTCGGCGCATCATGAAAAGCTCGATGGCAGCGGTTATCCTTTAGGTCTGAAGGGCGAACAACTTTCCCTGCAGTCCCGTATCATTGCCATGGCTGATATTTTTGAGGCGCTGACCGCTAAAGACCGGCCTTATAAAAAAAGCAATACACTTGTGGAAGCATTGAAAATCATGGAGTTAATGGTCAAAACTCAACACATCGACTCAGCTTTATATGATCTTTTCATCAAAGAAAAGATATACATGGACTATGCGATGAAAGAGCTGTCACCGCAGCAAATAGATGGATAAAACAGAGGATACGGGTAAGAGCCGGGGAAGGATATTTTTGCTTGATTTTATGAATTTGTATGGTATGTTGCAGCACAAGCGGTGATTTAAAGTAAATTGCTCCGCTCTATAAATGTGCTAAAGCACTGAAAATCAATGATGAATTGAACCCGTGCTTTGGCGCGGGTTTTTTTGTTTTTCATCAAACAAGCCCGCACAAAAAAATCTATTAGGAGAAATGTTTATGCAGATTTCGTCGGAAAGTGTCAAAGTGGGTCATCCTGATCTGGTAGCGGATATTATTGCGGCCAATGTTATTGCGGCCATCCTCGATGAAGAAAAGAAACAAAAGCTTACACTGGCAAATATGCCGCATTGCGGCATTGAGGTGTTTTTAGGTAAGGGCATTTGTCTGGTTGGCGGAGAAGTCAGGACAAGAGTGTATGTCGATATTGATAAAATTGCCAGAGAATCCGTGATTGAACTCGGTTATAATCACGCGGCTGTGGGTCTTAACGGTCATTTGATGGGTGTCCTCAATGCGATCATTCCTCAGTCGCCGGATATTAATCAGGGTACAAGCTGTCTTTTAAATAAAGACAAGGAAATCGGCGCGGGCGATCAGGGCATTATGTATGGTTTTGCCTGTGACGAAACGCCGGAACTTCTTCCTCTGCCTTATGTCCTGGTTAATAAGTTGATGCGGGCCTTTGAGTATTGTCAGGACCCGATTTTCGCGCCGGACGGGAAGGGGCAGGTATCGGTGGATTACGATACAAAAACCGGCAAGCCCCTGCGCGTAGCCAAAGTGTTGATGTCAAACTCGATTGATTACCGTTATGTCAAAGGCGATCGATTGAAAGTGCGCGACCGGGCCAAGAAAATTGCTTTTGATTGTTTGAAAGACTGTGTGGATAAAAAGACGGAATTTCTGTTCAACCCGACGGGGGAATGGAACGCCGTCAATTCCTGCAGCGCGGCTGATTCCGGTGTAACCGGACGCAAACTGGTTGTTCAGTTTTACGGCGGCTATCCCGGCGCGCAGCTGGGCGGCGGCGCGGTTGTCAACAAGACACCAGAAAAAGTGGATTGCTCCGCGGCCTTCGGCGCCCGTTATGTTGCCAAGAACATTGTTGCGGCGGGGTTAGCTTCTAAATGCGCGGTCCAGCTGGCATACGCTATCGGTATTGCCAATCCGTTTTCCATTTATGTCAATACATTCGGTACGGGCAAAATTTCTGATGACCGGCTGGAAAAAATTATTGAAGACCATTTCGATTTGACCCCCGAAGGGATGATTGAAAAATTCAATCTGCTTGACGGCAATATTTACCGTAAAATCCCCCGCACATTCTTTATGGATGACTACCGATGGGAAAAAACAGATATGGCGAAAAATCTTCAAAAAGCAGCAAAATAGCAGGTCTGTAAAATGACGCAAAAGAATGCTGAAGCGAAAGCCGTTGATGACGGGAATACGCTTCAGCATTTTTGTTTTCGGGACTCATTAAATCATTTAACCAATGCTTTCTTTTGATATGTTTCCAAACAACAGGCGAATAGGGTTGAAAAAGGCATTGAAATCACTTGTCATAGTTACTATAAACATTAACAGGAATACCAGCGGAATGAGGTAAAAAAATGTTGCAAGGGTTTTTAAAGACAATAAAGCGAATTGCGGATACTGCCGGGCTAAAAAAAATTACGGTCTCGGTTTTCCTGGCAATGATATGTTGGATGAACCCTGTTTACGCGAACCCGAGCGATACGATTGCCCTGATTCACGGTTTTTCCGGATGGGGACGTTCGGAAATGTTTGAAGTGAAATACTGGGGTGGCATTGGACAGGACTATGAAACGATGCTGAATCAGGCAGGTTATCGAACGGTGACGGTTGCGGTGGGACCTGTCGCCTCCAACTGGGACAGGGCTGTGGAAGCCTATTATCAACTGAAAGGCGGCTGTGTGGATTACGGGGCGGCTCATGCTAAAAAATTTGGTCATGAAAGATTCGGACGCTGCTATGAAAAGCCTTTGTTGTCGAAATGGAATGATCAATATAAAATCAACATTATCTCTCACAGCCAGGGTGGGCAGACAGCAAGGGTGTTAATCCATCTTCTGGAATATGGCAATGATGAAGAAAAGGCGGCGACGGGCGTTGATACGGCCGAAATATTCAAAGGCGGGCATTTATGGGTAAGAAGCGCCACAACACTTTCCACACCGCATAACGGCACCACCCTGACCAAAGGCGCTTTCGCATTGACCTTCAATATGGCGGATCAGATGATTGCCGGCATTGCAGGCCTCGTTGGCGCGAGCGATACCCTATCCGCTGTCTATGATTTCAAACTCGATCAATGGGGCTTGAAAGTCCAACCGGGTGAAACCTATAAAAACTACAGGAGCAGAATTAAAAACTCGCCGATCATGAAATCACCAGTCAGCAAAGATCTGGCAATATGGGATCTTTCTCCCGAGGGAGCCCGAGAATTAAACGGGTGGGTCAGAACGTCATCGAATGTTTATTACTTTTCACTCAGCACGGCTTCGACGGAGAAAGATGAATCTTCCTCTGACGAGCATCCCGTCATTACGAATGCCCTGATCTTATTACCTTCCGCCAACTGGATGGGATGCTATCGCAATACCAGTCCCGGGGAGGGTGAAGTCAAAATCGATGATGCCTGGGCCAAAAACGATTCCGTCGTCAATACCATCAGCATGAAGGGACCGGACGGATCAACGATTGTCTCCTACGCTGGAAAGCCCGTGAAGGGGATCTGGCAGGATCTGGGAACATGGTCAACCTGGGATCACATGGATATCCTCGGTCAGACGAGGATGTGGAATCTGCTGGATGGCAGAAATCCATGGGATTTTTATCTGAATCATGCAAAATTACTAAACTCACTGAACTGATGGCCACGGATGGATTCAGTTGCATGTGTTGATGAGATCTGAAATCATATTATGACTTGACGGATCGGTCCCAGTCATAATAAACAGGGTGTCATACTGCGACACACCAAGGGCAAAAAATAAAACATTTTAAGACAGGAGAAGATAGTGATTCCAAGATATTCAAGAGAAAAAATGACGGCGATCTGGAGCCAGGAAAATAAATATCAGAAATGGCTGGATGTGGAAGTGGCGGCGTGCGAGGCAATGGTGAAGCTGGGCAAGGTTCCGGCCGGGGCTGTTGAAAATATTAAGGCAAAAGCCGTCATCAATGTCGCCCGCATCGATGAAATTGAAAAAATCACCAAACACGATGTGATTGCTTTTGTTTCTTCACTTACGGAAGTCATCGGAGAGGACGGTCGTTTTATTCACATGGGGCTGACATCTTCCGATGTGCTGGATACAGCGCTGGCTGTGCAGTTAAAAGAAGCGGGGGAGTTACTCCTTGCGGATCTGGATCAGCTTCTGGTGGTGTTAAAAAAGAGAGCTTTTGAACATAAAAAGACCTTGATGATCGGCCGTTCGCACGGCATTCACGCCGAGCCGATTACCTTCGGTCTGAAGATGGCACTCTGGTATCAGGAAATGCAGCGCAACCGCGAGCGTCTGGTGCGGGCCAAAGAAACGGTAAGCTACGGAAAAATCGCCGGCGCCGTGGGTACGTTTTCTTTTATCGAACCGTTCGTCGAAGAATATGTATGTGAAAAGCTGGGCCTGAAGCCGGCGCCTGTGTCGTCACAGATTGTACAGCGTGACCGGCACGCGGAGTTTTTTACCACTCTGGCGATTATCGCGTCGTCGCTGGATAAGTTCGCCCAGGAAATCCGTTTGCTGCAAAGAACCGAAGTCCGGGAGGCAGAGGAATATTTTTCACCGGGTCAGAAAGGGTCTTCCGCGATGCCGCATAAGCGCAATCCTGTGCTTTCGGAAAACATTTCAGGGCTGGCCCGTCTGGTGCGTTCCTACGCCGTTGCGGCTTTGGAAGACGTTGCTTTGTGGCATGAGCGTGATATCAGCCATTCGTCCGTGGAGCGTGTGATCGGGCCGGATGCAACGGTTGTTCTGGATTTCATGTTGGGACGGTTTACCGGCATGATGGATAAGCTGGTTGTATATCCAGAGCGCATGCTGGCCAATCTCAATATGACGCACGGAGTCATTTTCTCACAAATGGTTTTGTTGTCACTTATCGAGAAAGGGACTACTCGCGAAGACGCCTACGCCATTGTTCAGAAGAACGCTATGCAGTCCTGGCATGAAGGCATTGAATTTAAATCACTCCTGGCAAAAGACGAAATAGTTAATAAATATCTGGCCCAAAAAGATCTGGATGATATTTTCAACGTCAATAATTTCTTAAAGAATCTGGATTTTATTTTTAAAAGGGTTTTTGGAACATAGGAAAAAACGATCAAGTTAAAAGGACTCGACCGTTCCCTTCGGAATGGATAGATAATATAGACAAGTGAATGTAAATTATTTTTTCATCAGGATCGTGTCTTTCAGGAAGGCGTCCGACATATCCGGATAGTCCATCGTGTAATGTAGGCCGCGGCTTTCTTTTCTGGCGCGGGCGC
>CAYULE010000121.1:6197-7445 GCA_964445385.1 uncultured Smithella sp. | reverse complement strand
TTTTAATTCTGCATTCACTCATTAACGCCGACGGCAAGGTGACGTTGTTTGAGTTATCCGCTCAATGGATCCTTGAAAAATATTTAAGCCCGCCCGAAGAATTGTTTCGGACCGTCACAAAATTCTCCCATGCGCAGGTGGGCCTGGACATTGTCGTTCTCCTCGGGGCGCTGGCCTGCGCGGGTCATAAAGATGACTCCATTAAAGCGGAGCATGCCTTTCACGCAGGTCTGACCAGGATTCCGGAACTGGCCGCCCGGAAACCCGTGTTTGTGTATGGAGAAAACACATCCTATAACAAAATGAACAGAGCGCTCACCAACTTGACCGCCGCTTCTTTTAAAATCAAGGAGTCGGTCATCGATGCCTGCGCTCATTGCGCCTTCGCGGATCAGACCGTAACGGCGGATGAAGGAGAACTCCTGCGCGTCATCGCGCTCGCCCTCCAATGCCCGCTGCCGCCTTTTCTGACTGAAAAACAGCTGCCTTCATAATCATCCTTTTGCATCAGAGGGGAAACCCGCGCGTTCCAAAGTAATCACGTCATTCGATTGCCAATTACCCCATCCTGTGCTAGGAATAACCAATGACCATCTGGAAAAAGAAAAGTAGAATATTAGTGACCTGCCCCAAGGGCGTTGCGCCTTTATTAAAGGCGGAAATCGAAGCCCTGGGATTCCCCATCCTGCACGAAATTGACACCGCCATTTCCACGGAGGGCACGCTTGAAGACACGATGCTTTTAAATCTGCATCTGCGAACAGCCCAGCGCGTCCTGTATCAACTGCAAATATTCAAAGTCATCTCGCCCGGCGCTCTTTACGAACGCATCAACGCCATCCCCTGGGAAACGCTTCTGCATGATTCCGGCCCGAATGCCTATGTTTGCGTCACATCGGTGGTTGATAATCCGCAGATCACCGATTCACGTTTTGCCAACCTCAAGGCAAAAGACGCCATCGTCGACCGCATCAGGGAAAAGAGCGGTATCCGGCCTGATTCCGGTCCAAATAAAGACAAGGCCGTCATTCACGTATACTGGCGCAATGATCAGGCGATGGTTTATATCGACACCTCCGGTGATCGCCTTTCGCTGCGCGGGTACCGCAAGATTCCGCTGGCCGCGCCGATGCAGGAAACCCTGGCGGCGGCTGTGATTCTGGCTACAGGATGGCATGGCAGAACGCCCTTTGTCAATCCCATGTGCGGCAGCGGCACGTTAGCCATCGAGGCGGCCCTCATAGCGCT
>CAYULE010000121.1:1562-6097 GCA_964445385.1 uncultured Smithella sp. | reverse complement strand
AAAACACCTTTCCCGGGAGGCGGCGGTGTCATTATGCTGAATCCGCCCTATGGCGAGCGCATGGAACCTTTAAAAATAAAAACGTCTTCTCCCGACCGCAAAAAAGAGATTGCGCCGGGACAGAAAGTCATTATCCGCAAAGCCGCCGATCGTGTTCACAAAAGCGACCACCCGACAACCCTGCAGCGATTGGAAACGCTTTACGAGGGCTGCGGCGATTGGTTTAAAAGCATTGGCCGGGGCTATCGCGGTTATATTTTCACCGGTAACCTGGAGATGATTAAAAAAGTGGGGTTGCGCACAAAGCGTCGGCTGACCTTATACAATGGCGAGATCGAATGCCGCCTGCTGGAATACGAACTCTATGAAGGCAGCAGGAAAAATCCCCCTGCTCGGGAAAAAGGGGAACTTGCTGATGATCAACCTGCCCTGTCACCGGAGATGGACTAGGATAAATTCTTCTTCGCCTCTTTCTTCCGGGCTTTGGCCATTGCTTTCAGTGCTTTCTTATCGGGAATTATCACAGATGCCGAAGGTTTGGGCGTTAAATCAACCGGCGGCATATCAGCCGGCAAAACGGCCGGCGCTTCCGGTATTTTTGTTTTTTCATCCTCCGGCAATGGCTGTTTCGAGCGGCGCAGGCGAACCCGGGCAATAATAGCTTCCGCCATCATCCTGCCAAACTGGCCGATAAATCCGGCAATCAGGACCAGCATCACCCATTTGAGAACCGACCAGGTACTGATGTAATTCAAAATGTCTGTCATGAAAAATACCTGTATACGAAAAGCATCCCCATGCTGTATTTTTACCAGCTGTCCATTTTCGAAATCAGCGTTCTTTTTAAATCTATATACAGGAAAAACATCCAATATAACAAGACCGATTATCTCCTGACACAAAACGTTGAATTTGCCGCTGCGTCATGGTACAAAAGACGCACTCTGTCAGTCAACGTATTCGATTGGAGGAGCTAATCTTTCATGCCCTATTCAAACATTAAAATAGTATTCATCATAATCGTCATTTCTATTTGCGCCTGTTCATTCCCGCAAATCAAAAAGCCTAATTATGGTGTGGCCGCTGATCAGGCAGCATTGAAATCCTCCTACTTTGAGGCGTCCAGAAAGGGCGATATGGTTACGGTCATGCGGCTGCTGGAAGAAAAAATGGTTGACGTCAACACAACAGACAAATATCGCTGGACAGGTTTGATGTATGCGATTCAATACGGGCATGAAGGTCTGGTTGAGTATTTTCTGATGAAAAAAGTCGATAAAAACCTGCAGGACAAAGATGGCCTCACCCCTCTGATGATAGCGGTTAATGAGCGCCACCCGGGCATCGTAGCGTTGCTGCTTCAATCCGGCGCCGATCCGGTCTTGCAGGACAAACACGGCTATACGGCATTGATGTGGGGTTTATATAACAAGAGTTGGGACAGCATTCCTCTTTTACTGGCAACGAGAAAGGGGATTGATCTGCAAAACATTTTCGGTGAAACAGCGCTGCATCTGGCGCTGGATTACCGGCTTGATGACTATGCCACTCTGCTGATCAACCATCATGCCAATGTCAACCTCAAAGATCAGAAAAAAAGAGCCCCCCTGCATCTGGCTGTGGAAAAAGACAACCAGACCATGGCTCAACGGTTGATCGCCAAAGGCGCGGCAGTTTCGTCTCAGGATGCGGCAGGCAATACCCCCCTGATGAAAAGTATCCAAAACAATGACATGGCCATGGCTTCATTTTTGCTGACAAAACCTCAGGATATGAATATTCAAAACAGTCAGGGACAAACGGTGCTGCATCTGGCAGTCAATAAAAACTTGCCGAATTTGGTTGCTATCCTTGTCAAAAAAAATAAGATTAACCTCAATATCCGCGATAAACAGGGCATGACCCCGTTGATGTTGGCGGCAAAGTCCGGATCAGAGAAAATTGCTTTCTTTCTTGTGGATCAGGGAGCAGTCAAAAACATAAAAAACAGCAAAGGGGAAACCGCCTTCGATCTGGCTAAAGCTGAAAATCATCAGAATATTGCCGAATATCTGGGGAGAAAGATAAAGAAATAATGAACAGGCCAACCCATGATTACCGATATGTATTGTTCGCTGTTTTCGTTATCATCGTCCTGACGGGCATGACGGGTTGCCGATATTTGAGCATCCCCACAAAAGATGACGCCATCGCCGGGCAGGTCAACCACAAAGGCAATAACCATTCAACTGTTTATAATTCCGCCGTCATCAAAGGGAGGATCGTCAGCCTGGACAACGGCAAAGATGCCACGCTCATTGTCGCTTATCGTCCAGCAGACGGGAAGAAAACATTCACGGAATACACAGCCACCAACAGTAACCGATCCTTCATGCTCTACCTGCCCGAGGGACGCTACCAGCTTTTTACCGTCACGGACTATAATCACGACGGCATATACAACCATGACGAAGTCTCCGGTGCATATGGGACAACCGGACAACCCGCGGAAATATCCGTTCACGAAGGCGAACTGATCACGGGTGTGGTCATCCGGTCCTCGAGAAGCCAGGGGCAGAACATCAAACTCCCGGTGGAACTGCACTTCAATAAACACCGGAATCTTCTCAAGCAGTTGACCCATAATGGACAGGTATTCAAAATCTACCACGAATATTTTTCTCCGGAAAATGCCCAAACCGGCTATTGGAACCCATCGTCTTTTATGAAAGTTTTCGGCGCGCATATCTATCTGACGGAAGAATACAACCCCCGCAAAATTCCCGTTCTTTTCGTGCACGGCACGGAAGGCAGCCCGCAGGACTGGATCTACTTTTCGATGCGGCTGGACCGCAGCCGTTATCAACCCTGGTTCTTCTATTATCCGTCGGGCATTCGTCTTCCCCTGGCCGCCGCTCTGCTCAATGAAGAGTTGAATGAGCTGCAAAAAAAATACGGCTTTCAGAAAATGGCTATTGCCGCGCACAGTGTCGGCGGCCTGACAACACGATCATTCCTGACCCGGTATGCGTCGAACAAACAAAACAATTTTATAAAATTATTTGTGACATTGGCCACGCCCTGGAGCGGCTTTGGCGCCGCTGATGCCTCGCAGCTCCTTCCCCACAAAAGCGTCCCGTCATGGGTGGATCTGGGAACACAAAGCGTTTTCATCCAGAACACCCTGGACGATCGATTGCCCGCGAATGTCAAACATTATATTTTCTACGGGACCCATGACAAGGTCTGCGGTAACACAGCCCTGGATAATCGGGCTGTCCTGGGCGCCGTCAAAGCATTCGATTTTGACTGTACCCATAGCTCCATCCTGAGCGATCGCAAAGTCTTTTCCCAATTTAATAAAATTCTGGAGAAAGAACTCTTATAATGCAGGGATAGTGAAATGATTGTACGTTAACACCAGGCTGTCAATCATTGGATAAGGAAAACACCATGAAAATCATCCGCTTTGTTTCAGAGCATCAGAAAATTTTCCACGGAGTTTACGTTTCCGATCAACCGCATTGCGCAAAGATTATCGAAGGTGATCTTTTAACATCTTTCAAAATCACTGATCAAACCGCCAGGATCAGTCAATGGCTCTCCCCGCTGGTGCCGGTCAACATTCTTGCGCTGGGCATCAACTACAAAAAGCATGGCGATGAGACGGCGATGTCCGTTCCTTCGCAGCCGATCTTATTTATCAAGGCCACCTCCAGCCTTACGGGTCATGAAAGCCCCATTATTCTTCCCCGCGTGGGGCAGGAATCTGTAGACTATGAAGCGGAACTGGCCGTTGTCATCGGCAAACGGGCGAAAAATATTTCGCCGGACGCTGCCCTGGATTATATCTTCGGTTACACTTGCGCCAATGATGTCAGCGCGCGCGATTGGCAATTTGATAAACAGAAAGGTCAGTGGGCCCGGGGAAAAAGCTTTGATACCTTCTGTCCACTGGGCCCATGGATTGTCACAAAAGATGAAATCGGCGATCCCAACAATCTCGGCATCCGCTGCCTGCTCAATGGTCAGACCGTTCAGGAATCCAGAACCTCGGAGATGATATTCAACGTTCAAACCATCATCAGCAGCCTGAGCCAGTCGATGACGCTCCTGCCCGGCACCGTGATCTTAACCGGCACACCGGAAGGTGTAGGATTTACCCGCCAGCCGCCATTGTTTCTTCACGAAAACGATATCGTCAGCGTCGAAATTGAAAAGATCGGAACCCTGACCAACCGGGTTACCCTGGAAACATGATCATAATTGTCTCAAAACTTGTTCCTTTTCGCCGATTTGCCGCCATCAATCTTTTCGGAATGTTGCTTGCGCCCAAAAGCGCAAAGATTTCTTTTCGAACCATCTATCACGAAGCCATCCACACGGCACAGATGAAAGAAATGCTGTATATCTTTTTTTACCTCTGGTATCTGATGGAATGGCTGATCCGGTTATTCGCCAAAGGAAACGCCTACAGCAATATCTCCTTTGAAAAAGAAGCCTATCAAAATGATCATAACAAAAATTATTTAAAAAATCGCAAACACTACAGCTGG
>CAYULE010000121.1:0-1462 GCA_964445385.1 uncultured Smithella sp. | reverse complement strand
CAACCCCGGAACCGGAAATTGCAGGCAGAATGTTTCCACTTCCTGTTTCATATTCCTGATTAAGTTCTCATCCTGATAATTTTTCAGCAGGGTGCTGATCCAGTTTCCGATCAGAATCATTTCCGCTTCTTTCATCCCGCGGGTTGTCGCCGCCGGCGTTCCCAGGCGAATGCCACTGGGTCGGAGCGGCGGGTTCGGATCATCCGGAATCATCTGCTTGTTGGTCGTAATGGACACACGGTCCAAAATAATTTCCGCCTGTTTCCCATCCATACCAAAGCTTTTCACCGTATCGATCACCATCATGTGGTTGTCCGTTCCGTTAGTGATCAACTTGACGCCGTTTTTCATCAGTGTCTGGGCCAGCGCTCTGGAATTACTTAAAATCTGTTTCGCGTATTCCTTAAAATCACTACCAAGCGCCTTGCCGAGCGTCACGGCAATACCCGCGATGGTCTGCATATGCGGTCCACCCTGGAGACCCGGAAAGACCGACTTGTCAATCGCACTCGCATATTCGTTTTTACACATGATCAGCGCGCCTCTCGGCCCCCGAAGGCTTTTATGCGTTGTTGTCGTGACAATATCAAATCCGCAATCGAAGGGATTGTTCATCACTCCCGCGGCCACCAATCCTCCGATGTGAGAAATATCCGCCATCGTAATCGCGCCGACTGCGTCCGCCACTTTTTTAAAATCCTCATAGGCATAATCTCTGGGATAGGACGTATAACCACACAGGACAATTTTCGGTTTTGTTTCCAGGGCGGTTTTCATCAGGGCGTCAAAATCTATTTTCCCGAAATGATCAGGGTCCGTTTTGTAGCGGACAAAATTAAACAGTTTCCCCATATGAGACACAGGAGCGCCATGCGTCAGGTGTCCGCCATGGGAAAGATCCATACCCAGGATCGTATCTCCCGGTTTCAGAAACGCCAGATAGACCGCTTGGTTCATGGGTGATCCCGACAACGCCTGCACGTTGGCATGCTCGCAGCGAAATACTTTTTTAGCCCGTTCCATGGCCAGCAGTTCGATGCGGTCCGTAAATTCCTGACCGCCATAGTAACGCTTGCCGGGATAACCTTCGGCATACTTATTGGTAAAGATGGAACCGTTGGTCGCTAAAACTTCCGGATAGGTGTAGTTTTCCGATGGGATGAGTTCAATCCCTTTACGTTCCCGCCGCTCTTCACCCAAAACAGTCTGAAAGACTTCCGGATCGTTTTGTCTGAGGCTTTCCCAATTGCTTTTAATAAGATTTGGCGATTGTTTTCTTTTTTTGACGGATGTTTTTTTAATCGATGGGCTTTGCTTTTTGGCAATCATGGCTTCCTCCTTCAAATATTGTTAATATTTTTCTCTTTGCCCAGGCGCACGGCAAAAGAAGGAAGCTTCCCGATGGTTATTTCCACCCACAACGCCAGTTGCTGACTGATTTGCCTTTTAATGAATGGTAATT
>CAYULE010000120.1:0-7453 GCA_964445385.1 uncultured Smithella sp. | reverse complement strand
CCGTGCCAGCCGGCATGCGCAAGAGGCGGGTAAACATATTGCCAGCTTCCCGGTGTATTAACCAGAATCATGAGCGCAATGGTCATTCCCCGCAAGACGTCAAGAGCCAGGTATCGATTGGATTGTTCCATGATTTGGATATTATCCCATTTCTAAATCCAGTGCTATCGTTAAAAAAGTTTACACCCTGATGGCAGCAATATATTTAATGATTTAAAATTTTTATTGCATTTGACTGAAAATTAAATATTAAAAAGTCACAGGAAGAATAAATAATCTGAAAGAGAGAATATTGCAATGATAGGAATGGACATGTCAGGCAAAGTAACACTGATCACAGGCGCCGGAGGAGGAATCGGCGGGGGCATCGCAGATGTTTTTGCAAAGGCCGGCTCAAAAGTCTATGTGGCGGATATGGAACTTGAAGACGCCATGGGCAAAGCCAAACAGATTGTGGCGCAGGGATTACTTGCGAAAGCCGTAAAGCTTGATGTTACAAATAAAGACGAAATTTATGCCCTTGTGGATAGCCTGGTCAAAGAGGAAGGCAAAATCGATCATCTGGTCAACTGCGCGGGCATCGGCTATAACCGGCCGTACATGGAATCTTCCGATGACGAGTTTCGCAAGACCCTGGAGGTTAATCTGATTGGCGCGGATAACTGCTGCCACGCTGTCCTCCATCAGATGATTCCCCGCAAGGAAGGTAAAATCGTGAATATCCTGTCGGCTTCGTCACGGCAGGGAAGCGACTTCTTTACACATTATTCATCATCAAAATTCGCCCTGCTCGGGCTTACCCAGGGGATCGGACTGGCTGCCGCGAGGCATAATATTAATGTGAATGGCATCTGCCCCGGAATCATTGAAACCAAAATAGGCGAGAAACAGGGCGGCGGCTTGATTCAACAGTTGTCCAAGTATTCCGGAAAACCGGAGGACCTGATGCGGGACAATATCAGAAGGACCATCCCTCTGCGGAGATTTCAATCCGGCGAAGATATCGGTCATATGGCGCTGTTTCTGTGTTCGGATCTGGCGAAGAATATCACCTGCCAGGCGATCAATGTCTGCGGCGGGATGAGGATGAATTAAAGGAAGTTCTTGAGTTGTGCTTATTTTTTACTTCACCAGTACACTGGCCGTGCTGTGGAAAAGGAAATAATATGTGCCGGCGGAAAGGGTGACGCTCCTGGTTCCCTTTCCCGCTTCTTTCAGTTGAAAGGCGCTGTCATATATTCTCCAGTAGCCATCGTCTGCGGCCGGGGTGATGGTGATCGTTTTTGCGCCGGTGATCTTGACAGAGCGCCACTGGGCAAGGCCATCCGCGCCGATGGTCACCGTTTCGCTCACTAACGCCGGTAAGGTCTCCTGTGGACGATAAAGATAACTGCCAAAGCGAATCCATTCCTCATTGCTGCGGGTCTCGATAACAACTTCATCAAGCTCCTTGCCATTCTTTTGCGGAATCAACAACATCATCCCTGCCGTGGTATCGCTGGGAAGAGGATTCACCACCTGCAACCCGCTGGTCCTGGCAAAGAGCAGATTATCAACCGCGGGTAACTGCATCAGGGGGGTGGCCCATTTATCTGAATATTCGGGATGCTCATTCGTCATCAGCCATTTTTTGCCCGTGCGTCCACTCCAGACGGCAGGCAGGTCTCCGGCGGCGGCAACCTGCTGCGCGGAGATGAGATCATCCTGATAATGGCCCAGGCCATCAACAAAGTGATTAACAAGGTATTGCCGTCCATCGGCTTTAATAAATGTGAAAGCCTGAGACGGATCGGCATCGCTTGCGAAACGATCATCATCGCGCAGTTTCAGTCCGGTCACGATATTGATCCAGCTGTTTGTTCCGGCATCATAGCGGTCAAGATTCAAAGCATTGGATTGTTTCTGCACCCGCATAAAAATAGTGCTGTTTGCGTAGTAGCCGGCAATGGCATCGAGAAGTTCATCCGTTGGTGCTATTTCCGGAAGAGATGACAGATTAAGCGGGACGGGCATGGTGTCAAGTCGCCCCTTTTCCACCAGGGCCTGAAGCAGTATCCTTTCCGCGATAGTGTTTGCACTGCCTGAAGTAAAACGGCCGGATGCACCCATGACGACCACGGCCAATCCCTCCGCCGGCGCAACCATCATCACATTGCCGCTCAGGCGATAGTCTCCGGTTTTCTGCCAGCCCGTCACGCCGACGGCGCCCAGCCCCGGCTGACACACCGTGTCCCAACCCAGCCCGTAGCTCCAGGCCTTGGCTTTGACCGGATTGAAACTTGAAGTGGTCTGGTCAACGCCCATCGCGGCAACGGATTCTTCCGAAAGGATGCGCACATTGCCGACCTTTCCCTTTCCCAGAAACATCATGGCAATTTTCGCCATATCGGTCGGGGTGCTGTATAATCCGCCGGAGCCGAAAACATTTAAAAATAATTGCGGCAGCGGCGTATCGCCTTCATACCGTTTGGCAAAGCTGCCTTCCGGAAAGTAATCCAGAGTATAAAGACTGTGATTCATGCCCAGCGGGGTGAATATCTCATCTTGTACAAACTGCACATAGCTCTTGCCGGTAACGGCCAGGACAAGTTGTTCGATCAAAGTAAAGCCGTCATTGCAATAGACGCTCATATAGCCGGGGGTGTGCTTGAGGTGCTGTGTCTTGAGGGTGTCCAGCACCTGGGCGGAATAGCTGAACAGTAGCGGGGAGGTGGTTACGGCGTTGCGATAGTCGGCGCCCGGGAATCCTGAGGAGTGATTGAGCAGCATTTTGACGGTAATCTGCGTGTATTCGGGGGAAAGCATACTGAAAGATTTGAGGTAAGTCGTAATGGGCGAGTCGAGAGAGACGAGTTTCTGATCTACCAGTTTCATCAACGCTATGGCGGCGACCATCTTGCTTACCGAACAGATGCTGTACATCGTATCGACCGTAGGCGCGGTCTTTGATTTTTTATCAGCATAACCGAAGGTTTCCACCCAGATTAATTTTTCTCCTTCGATGAATGCCAGCGAAATGGAGGAAGCCCCGGTTTTCGTCATGGTCTCCGTTGAGGCAGCCCGTCCCGCTTCAATTGTTTTTTCGTAGTCGTTATTAGAAGAACTGCAACCGCATATGGCCAGAATGCCAAGTGCCAAAACCGTAATGACGGATGATATTACAACTTTTTTCACATGAACCTCTTGACGGTAATTATCTGTTCAAAATTCGGAATCAAAAGGGTGCCCCCATTCATTCCGCTATTCTGGAATTTGGGGGATAGTATACATTATTCTTAACTTTCCGGGATACCTTTTTCTTTGACGATAAGAGTTACAGATGTCCTTCTTTCATGATCTTCCAGACTTCCTGATATAATTCGATAAAGCAGCCGATGAGAGCCAGGAAAAACAAACCCAGCATAAATTTCGGGGAGGTTCCCAGCAACTCATCCACAAGGTGTCCGAGCCAGAGAAACATGAAAGAAGTAACCACCAGTGCAAATCCCCAGGCCGATAACAAAATGATGACGCGAAGAGGAGCGGATTCTTCATGATGTGTTTTGTGTGTGGTCGTTGTCATGATTTATGTTCCCCTTTCCCCTTATTTTTATCATCGGAATAATCCTGCCGGAATATTAGCGCCTCCCTGCAATTTCTTTACCCCTTAATGATAAGGTAATGACCGTTTTGTGCTTTTACAAGAGGAAGCCGCCTTTTGATGATGTGTTTTCTAATAATTTAAATTCATTGAATAAATAACGGGGAATATCGACCTTTGCAATATTGAGTCGCCGGAGTATAATGCGACGCTGATTATAATTGACAACAGAATATTTTCCACTCAATGCCATGCGGAGATATCCATGACGGAAATCAAAAGGGCTTCACGCAAAGAACTGTTCGGATGGGCCATGTTTGATTTTGCCAACTCATCCTATACAACGGTGATCATCACCGTTGTATTTTGTATCATTTTTCCCAAAATCATTGTCGGAGACGGACCGGAATATCGCCTGGGGAATCTCCTCTGGAGCACAGCGTTGTCTGTCAGTTACCTGATTGTGCTTCTGACCGCTCCCCTCTTTGGCGCCATCATGGATTATACCGGGTCAAAAAAGAAATTTCTTTTCGGAAGCTGCCTGCTCACCGTACTGGCGACCGCCGCTCTTTATTTTGTCCAGCCGGGAGCGATCCTTTTCGGAATGCTGCTCATTATTCTTTCCAATATCGGTTTTTCCTATAGCGAAGCGTTTGTCTCCAGTTTCCTTCCGGGCCTTGGTCCCGCTGAGGACCTGGGGAAAATTTCGGGATATGCCTGGGGCCTGGGTTACTTTGGCGGTTTGATCTCCACAGCCATCGTTATCTTCGGCCTGGGAGCGGGAGTGTACACGACAGCAAATTTTTCCAACCTGCGGCTGGTGGGACCGGCAACCGGTTTGTTTTTTCTGATCGCCTCGATTCCGACATTTCTGTGGGTCAGGGAACGCACGCAACCCAGAGCGCTGCCATCCAGTGATAACTACTTTAACGTCGGGTTTAAAAGATTAAAAAAGACTCTTCACGACATTAGGGATTACAAAGATTTGACGATTCTTCTGGCCTCCTTCTTTTTCGCTTATGCCGGTCTCTCCATCGTGATCTCCTTCGCTTTTATTTATGGAGACCAGATTGTAAAATGGTCCGGCGCGACACAGATATTCATGTTTGTCATCACACAGTTTACTGCGGCGGCCGGCGCATTTCTTTTCGGGATCATTCAGGATAAATGGGGCGCAAAGCGGACATTCATCCTGACCCTGCTGCTCTGGGTGGTTGCCGTCAGCCTGATTTACGGCGTCAGTCGTGTGACCGCTTTTATCAATACCTCGCTGGGTACGTCTTTTAAAGGGGAACATGTTTTCCTGGTGATCGGTTGCATTGCCGGATTGGGCCTGGGAGCAACACAGTCCGCGTGTCGCGCCATGGTGGGGCTTTTCTCGCCGGACACCAAGGCCGGCGAGTTCTTCGGTTTGTGGAGTCTCACCAGCCGCCTGTCGGCCATTATGGGACTGATGGGTTTGGGAATATTGCAGACGTTATTTGGTTTGCAAAAGGCGGTGCTCGTCTGCTCGGTCTTTTTCTTTATCGCGGTCATCATCGTCCTTTTCATCGATGAAGAACGCGGCAAAGCGGTCGCGCGTGAACATGGCGGGGAATAATTAGTGGATCGTTAGTAGTGGATGGTGAATAGTGAATGGTGAATGGTGAATGGTGGATGGACAGGAAATGAAACAAAACCATAAAAATGAAATTTGCCGCTGTCCCTGGGTGGATTTAACCAAAGCCGATTATGTCGACTATCACGACAAGGAATGGGGGGTGCCTGTTTATGATGACCGGCTGATTTTTGAATTCATGTCTCTGGAAGGCGCCCAGGCGGGCTTAAGCTGGTACACCGTATTAAAAAAAAGGGACCAGTACCGCATTGCCTTTGAAAATTTCGACCCTGTTAAGGTTGCCGGATTTAATGACCAGCGGATTCAAAAGCTGCTGCAAAATCCCGGCATCATCCGCAACAGGCTGAAGATTGAATCCACCGTCAACAACGCGCGCCGGTTTCTGGAAATTCAGGGAGCCTTTGGCAGCTTTTCAAAATACATCTGGGGTTTTGTCGGCGGCAAACCCAAAATCAACAACATCCGCAAGCTATCGGATTATCCCGCGACAAGCCTCGAGTCGGACGCCTTAAGCAAAGACCTCAAGAAAAGAGGTTTTAAATTTATGGGCTCAACCATTTGTTACGCTCATATGCAGGCGACAGGCATGGTCAACGATCACGCGTTGAATTGTTTCAGAAGAAAAGAGGTTATGGGAAAATAAAGTCGGTGACGGCTCAATCAATAACAGAATTTTTATTCCATTGAGGTGACACGATGACAACAGCACTCAGACAGAGACAACTCATCACTCCAGACAAAAACGTCTTAAGGCAAATGACGCGATACATGGCAGCCATCGTCCTTATTGCCATTTTATCGGGTTGCGCCATTTTTGCCAAGGCCCCGATGGAGGTGCTTACTTATGAAAATCCCAACAAGGAGGCGACCCACCGGCAATTGATTGTTTTCCTGCGCCCTCTGGGAGGCGATCACTCCAGTTTCGAAAAAGAGGGGCTTGTGGCCGACGTCTGGGCGCACGATTTACCCTTTGATGTGGCCGCCCCCAACGCCCATCTCGGCTATTACACCTTGCGCAACCTGATCCCGCGGCTGAAAGAGGATGTGATAGACCCCGCCCGGGCCCGGGGCTGCAAAAAGATCTGGCTGGTCGGCGTTTCCATGGGGGGCCTGGGATCGATGCTTTATTTCAAGGAACATCCTGAAGACATCGCGGGCGTTTACCTGATTTCCCCGTATCTCGGCTCGCAATTATTCTTTGCGGAGATGGAAGCTGCCGGCGGTGTGAGGCAGTGGAAGCCGCCGCTGCTATACAACGCTGATATCGACTGGCATCGAATGCTGTGGGACTGGATGAAAACAACGATTGCCGACAATCCGGATAAAATAGTTTATATGGGATATGGTTCCAACGATCCCTATAAGAGCGGTCAACAATTTCTGGCCGAATTGTTGCCACCGGGCCGCGTCTATATCACTGAGGGCGCGCATGATATGAAAACGTTAAAAGCCCTGTGGAAAATTTTTCTGGATAGCGATACTCCATTAAGAAATTGAACAAACAACTTTGTCCGGAAAACCCTGAGCATGGCCGGCATGACGGCATAAACAAGCAAAAAGCAGCGCAATATCTATCCCTGGCTGTCTTGCCATTTCTTTGCGTTCACTCATCTAATTTATCAAGCTTTTTCAAAACAGGATCGTCATGCCGGAATATATTGGTACTTTCCATTTCGTCATCATAAACAAGAATGGCTGATCCGTCTTCCAGTTTTTGTTTTACCTGTCGGAATTTATTTTCCAGGGAAGCCTCCATTTCACCATAATCAGTTCCATCTCTGGAGATGAATTCCTGAATAATGCCTCGTAAGGCTTCGATGCTGAGCTTATCAACCGGAATGATGTGGATCGGCATTTTAGTCCGTTCTTTTACGTTATATTAGAATGTATACAGCCGTTAACCGGCAGGAAACTCAGCTATTTCTTCCGATAAACGTTTAATCCGATCTTAACGGTTTCCTTCTCAGGAATGGAAATATTTCCCTCTGTCGAGGCAATGATAATGGTTTTCCCCGAGGCCGAAGGACCAAATTCTTTGGTTAGATCAACCTTAATGGTCAGGATATTGTCTTCCATTTTCATCTCTACGTTTTTCATCTTTTGTCCTCCTTATAAAAAGTTTATACACCAAGAATAATCTTCCACAACTTTCCCATAAATTGCCGGATAAGGCCATTGATATTATTGCCGCCGGGACGATGTCCGATGATAATCTGCCGCCGGTTCCATTGCAAGCATCTTTCCCGAATTAAAAT
>CAYULE010000119.1:0-7466 GCA_964445385.1 uncultured Smithella sp. | reverse complement strand
TTGTTCAATTCAACCTTGAATAAGGAGTAGTCATTATGAAAATTGCGTATCGCTTTTTATTTGTTATTTTGATCAGCATGCTTTTATTTGGTTGCGGAGATAAAACAGCTGGCATCGAAGGTAAAATCGTCGATGGTAAAGGGAAGCCTATCGCAGGTGTTTCCATGCTTTTCAAGCAAGTTCAACCAACTCAAGGGTATGAACAATTCGAGACCAAAACCGGCGCAGACGGTGTTTTTCGTTTAACGGGTCTTGCTCCATCATCTGATTACGTTATTTCAATCCTTTCCGTGAAATGGAAAACAAAGATTACCAAGAAGATTAAAACCCTGGAAGCCGGACAAAAACTTGCTTTGAGTGATCCGATTAGAATTCGGTTTAATCAGATGAAAGATGGCACGGTCGTCGATACCAAAACCGGTCTGCAATGGCTCATTTATCCCATTACTAATATGAACGCCAGCAACGTCGTCGACACGGTTAAAGGCCTTAAAGAGGCAGGATTTGCCGATTGGCGTCTCCCCTCACGGGATGAACTTACAAGTCTTCATGAAGACAAAATTCCCGCTAAACTTCCGGTTACCGAACCTGTTTTAGTCAATAAGACATGCTGCGCCTGGGTTGCAGACCCCAATACTGCGGTAGTCGACTGGAAGTTTTATGTGGAAGAAGACAATGAGTTATGGACATCCAATACTGCGTCACCAGACAACAGAATCATTATCGTAAGAAATTTTGAGTCATTACCTGCCGCATTGCCTGCTGCAGCGCCTGCGGGCGGCGCAGTTGTGCCACCGGTTCCAGGACAAACGGGAGCTGCGACGCAAGCGATCATGCCAGCTGCGAAATCCACGCCTGGTGTCCGCCACGCATCGAGAAAAGCCTGCGCTGAAAAAAGAGCCATGGCGGCCAGATTGCCTCAATCCGCGCCTGCAGCTGCTCCGGCACCTGTCCAGAGTGCCGCAAAAGTTAACGCACCTCCATCAAGAATTCCTGAGCCAGCTATGAACGCTGCACCGGCACCCCCTGCAAGAAGTGCTGACCATGCTCGAATCTCAATGATGGAATCGATTTATTTTGATGCAGGCAGCTCAACATTAAAAACCCCGGAACTTGCAAAACTGAAAGCATTGTTAGCAAAGATCAAAGGACAAAAAGGCACGCTGATTATTGACGGCCATTCCGATGCTACCGCTGCCGGCGGTTCATCTAATTTAATGATCTCTTTTGATCGTTCATACAGGGTGGTTGCCGCCTTAAATAAAATGGGCGCGGGCAAAAACATTAAAGTAGAATTAAAAGCTTTAGGCGACGGTAAACCCGCAGCAGCAAACGACACTGCTGAAGGACGATCACTTAACCGCCGTGTTGATCTCAGCTTTATAGCTGAATAAATCTTCAATCATGGATTTAGCGCCCCCTGATCTATCCTGGTCAGGGGGCTTTTTTTATTCTTCTCCAAACAAAATAAAAGCAGCACACAGATGCTGCTTTTATTTTTTCAATGCCGAACCCCACCGCGTTAATTTTTCTTCAAAAGCATAAACGTTGCCGATACACGGCAGATATTGTTCCCTTCACCATTCGTCACAATACAGTCGCCGAGTATGAGACTCCGGCCTTTTTTAAAAACACTCGCTTCGGCAATGAGTTCACCTTCAGCAACACCCGACAGAAAATTACTTTTCAATTCAATGGTTGTCAATCCCTCATCCGGGCCGAGTTGCGTCATCATGGCGTGGGCAATAGCTTCGTCGGCCAACGCCACAATCAGTCCGCCTTGCATAGATTGTGCGCCTTGCAGATATTCCGGACGCACAGGCATCCTGAAGCAGGCGCGACCGAATCCCAAATCTGTCAATGTAATATTAAAATAATCAAGATAGGGGTTTATTCCTTTTTTCCCGGCTTTAATATTTTCCAGATAAAGTTTGTAGTTAATCATCCTCCTGCTCCTTCCTTGATTTAATTTTCACATTTCAAGTTTATGACCTGAATATAAGTTTGCTGATAGGAGTCATTAAAAATTTAACAACTTCCACGGTCATGAATATTCTTCGCGCTTGAGACGGATCTTTATTAATACTATTCAAAGTACCGTCAACACTATTTTAATTTGAAGTGGCGATAATTTATCCATCTGGATCATATTTATGTATCAATACTATCCGATTGAAGTGCCCTTTACCAGCGTTAGTTTAGGATGGTTTTCCATATTATTTTATGATAATGAATGGTTACATTTTTAAAGAACATCTGGCATGATACTTGATATTAAACTGCGCATAAACTATGAGTGAATGATAAAAACACAGCCAATAGACAGGCTTTAACAATTATAACTCATGATCAATTTCAAGCTTATGGTAAAGCAACCACCTCGCAGCAGCAGGATTAAATTTTGAAAGGCACCTTCTAAAGGTTTCATTTTGTAAAATGAATAAAATAACTTTGCTTCTTGTTTTATTTCTTTTAATGATCGGCCAAAATCTCGGTGCTGCCGATACGATTAAAAAAGGTCAAACTCTCACGTTACAGCAGTGTATAGACATCGCCCTGAAGAATCATCCCGCGCTCAATGCGTCCGCAGGAACGATCAGGCAATCCGAAAGTAAAATCGGGCAAGCCAGATCAGGATTTTATCCACAGATTACCTTTCAGTCAGGCTATTCACGCGTGGGACCCGCACCCACATCGCTGAGAAGTGACCCCTATAATTACTATTCCAATACGCTGAACCTTAACCAGACGCTTTTTGATTTCGGCAAAACATGGACTCAGGTGGATATTGCTAAGTTGAACAAAGAATCTACCGAGGCCGATTTTCAGGATGTTACAGCGTCCATTATTCTTGGCGTGAAGGATACCTATTATTCTTTTCTCAAAGCAAAAATGAGCGAAACCGTTGCGGTGGAAACGGTAAATCAGTTTCAGCAGCACTATGAGGTTGCCAAAGCATTTTTTGAAACGGGAAAAAGTTCCAAGATTGATGTCACCAGTGCGGAAGTCAATCTCAGTAATGCCCGCATCCAATTAATTTCCGCTCAAAACGCGCTGCGCATTGCGCAGGTGAATCTGAACAAAGCCATGGGCGTGGTATCCGCTCCTCAATACGATGTTCAAGAAGAATTCCATCTTGAATTGACGGATTTGCTTCTTGAATCAGCCCTCGCACAAGCTTATGAAAACCGGCCGGACCTCGCTTCCATCACCAGGAAAAAAGATGCGATGGAAAAAAATGTTAATCTTCAAAAAATTGGATATCTACCCGTCCTTTCCGGCAATGCCGCTTATGGTTACGCAGGGGATGACACCTCCATGGATAAATCATGGAATGTCGGCATTGCTTTGACCTTCCCTCTTTTCACCGGACTTTCCACGAAGTATGCCGTTGAAGAAGCCAGAGCCAATCTGGACATTGCCAGGGCGAATGAAGAATCCATCAAACAGAAAATCTATCTTGAAGTGGAATCGGCCTGGCTGAAACGCAAAGAAGCTTTTGAACGGATTGAAGTGGGAAGGATCATTGTACGGCAGGCAGAGGAATCTGTTGAACTTGCCAGGGGTCGATATGCCACTGGCGTGGGCAGTTCCATCGAAATTACGGATGCCATGATCAAACTCAATAATGCCAAAATGACTTACATCAACGCTTTGTCCGACTTCAGTTTCGCGCAAGCCAGTCTGGAAAAAGCGATTGGAGCAAAAAGATGAAAAAAATAATTATCGCCGTTGTCATTTTCCTCATGATTCTCATCGGCATTATCATCTTCTTTAAGAAGAGTGATAAGTCGCCGCAATATTTAACACAGCCCGTCGACCGGGGCGAAATCCTCGCAACCGTTTCCGCCACAGGCACCGTCAACGCGATTACCACCGTGCTGGTAGGCACACAGGTATCTGGTACCGTAAAACAGCTTTTTGTTGATTACAACTCGCAGGTCAAAAAAGGACAACTCCTGGCTCAAATCGATCCGTCAACCTTTGAAGCGCAGGTGGCGCAGGCTCGCGCAAATGTAATGCTGGCCCAGGCCAATCTGGAAAAGTCCAGGGTAGCCTTACGCGACACCATCTCGACTTTTGATAGAAATAAAATTCTTTATAAGAAAAACTTTATTTCTAAAAATGACCTGGATGCTTCCGAAACCAATTATCTTTCCACAAAAGCGCAGATCAAGGCATCCCAGGCTCAAGTTGAGCAGACAAAGGCGGCATTGAATTTGTCTGAGACGAATCTCCGCTACACTCAAATTCTTTCCCCGGTCAATGGTACAGTGATTTCTCGCAGTATTGATGTAGGGCAGACAGTAGCGGCCAGTTTTCAGACGCCTACCCTTTTTACCATCGCGCAGGATTTAACAAAAATGCAGATCAACACGGACATCGATGAAGCGGATATCGGCAGAATACACTTGGATCAGCCTGTAACTTTTACAGTGGACGCTTATCCTGAAATAACGTTCAAAGGAAAAGTTTCTGAAATCCGCAATGCTCCAACCACAGTCCAAAACGTGGTGACCTATGATGTGATGGTCAATGTTGATAATCCCGATTTAAAACTGAAACCCGGTATGACGACCAACGTATCCATTATCATCGATGACAAAAAGGGGATATTAAGAGTTCCCAATGCAGCGCTGAGAGTAAAACTTATGGATAAGGAGCTTACAACCCGCGCACCCAAGGGTGCCGGTGTGTGGATTCTGGATAATAAAAAGCCGAAACGTATCCCTTTGACCACCGGCATCAGCAATAATCGTTTCACTGAAGTTCTATCCGGAAAAATCTCTGAAGGTTC
The DNA here is from genome assembly GCA_964445385.1 of uncultured Smithella sp. Classification (GTDB taxonomy): domain Bacteria; phylum Desulfobacterota; class Syntrophia; order Syntrophales; family Smithellaceae; genus UBA8904. Next base: position 2,668 of record CAYULE010000119.1, on the reverse strand, counting down.
CGCGGTTATTGTGGAAGTAAAAAGTAATAATCAAAAAGGGACAAAACAACAAGGCCCGCCTCCCGGCCCCGGTCCAAGGTTTTAAAGATCATGGCCCTTATTGAAACAGATCAAATAGAAAAGAGATACGATGTCGGCGACAGCATTGTTCACGCGCTGGACAAAGTCTCCGTCCATATTTCATCAGGAGAATTTGTCTCCGTGATGGGACCCTCCGGCTCAGGCAAATCCACTTTTATGAATGTCATCGGCTGTCTCGATGAACCAACCGCCGGCCGTTATCTTCTGGACGGCATCGACGTGAGTCAAATGGATCACGATGCGCTGGCGGAAATGCGCAATGAAAAAATCGGTTTTGTTTTTCAGGGCTTCAATCTGCTTTCGCGCACAACGGCACTGGAAAACGTTGAAGTTCCCCTGCTTTACAGTAAAAAAATCCCGAAGAACCGCAAAGACATGGCCAGAGAAGCGCTGAAATTACTGGGACTGGAAAGCCGTCAGCACCATCACCCCAATCAACTCTCCGGGGGACAGCAGCAACGGGTCGCCATCGCGCGTGCCCTGGTCAATAACGCTCCACTATTAATGGCGGATGAACCTACAGGGAATCTGGATACAAAAACCAGCATTGAGATCATGGAGCTCTTTGTCCGGCTTAATGAAGAAAAAAAAATCACGATTGTTCTGGTTACCCATGAACCGGATATCTCAACTTTCAGTAAACGAATCATTCGTTTCCTCGATGGGAAGATTGTCAGCGACAAGGAAAATAAACCATGATCAACCTTCCTTCGACGATTAAGATTTCTCTGCGCGCCTTGCGCGTCAATAAGATGCGCTCCGCTTTAACCATGCTGGGCATCATCATTGGTGTGGCTGCCGTGATCACAATGCTGGCCGTAGGAAAAGGCGCCAGCAACAAAATATCCGAACAAATCGCTACCGTCGGCAGCAATCTGATTATTGTGCTCCCCGGCTCAACAACAACCAGTGGCATTCGCCTGGGCAGCGGCACCTTCCAGAATTTGACCCGATCCGACGCTGACGCTATTAAAAGCGAGTGTTCCGCTGTATCAACAACCGCTCCGATTTTAAACGGCAGCGCGCAGATTGTTTACGGCAATCAAAACTGGGCGACGAGTGTATTCGGAACAGATGAAGGCATGTTGGATGTGCGAGAATGGAATCTGGCATCCGGAAGAAATTTTTTTGACCAGGATGTACGTAACGCTACCAAGGTCTGCATATTAGGACAAACCGTGGTGGATAATCTCTTTGGAAATGATGATCCGATCAATAAAGCCATCCGGATTAAAAAAGTGCCTTTCACCGTCATCGGCGTTCTGGAATCGAAAGGCCAGTCCATGATGGGACAGGATCAGGACGATGTTATTTATGTACCGGTAACCTCCGCACAAAGAAACCTCTTTGGCAGACATTTTCCGGGAAGTGTTCGGTCGATTATGGTCAAGGCTAAAAGCGCGGAAGAACTGGACAGGGCCGAAACGCAGATCAAGGAACTTCTGCGGCAAAGGCATCGCCTCGGTCCAAGCCAGGAAGACGACTTTACAGTCCGCAACCTCACGCAAATGATGCAAATGGCAGAAGAGGCGTCTCGTGTTATGGCGCTGCTGCTTGCCGCCATTGCCGGCGTATCGCTTTTAGTGGGCGGTATCGGGATTATGAACATCATGCTGGTATCGGTAACGGAAAGAACGCGTGAAATCGGCATCCGCATGGCCGTTGGCGCCAAATCATGGGATATACGAACGCAATTCATTATTGAGGCATTGATTCTATCTCTTATCGGCGGCCTGATCGGCGTATTGCTGGGAATCCTGGCTGCAGAATTGCTGTCTTTCTTTGCCGGATGGACGATCTTAATCTCCACCTATTCCATCGTACTCTCTTTCGGTTTTTCCGGTATGGTCGGTATCTTTTTCGGTTTCTATCCAGCCTACAAAGCCTCTTTGATGAATCCGATTGACGCCTTAAGGCATGAATAACTAAATCGGATTTTATCGTCGGAGAAATCTATTGACCTATCCTTGCATTTACTATAAAAACCTTCATCATTTTGTCATCCTTAAATAACTAAGGCTGATAAATTATTTACGAATATAAAAAATTTTAAATAAGGGAGGCAAAGAAAAAGCGATGAGTATGGAAATTATAGCCCCCATGCCGGGGAAGATTGCCAGTATTACGACAAGTGTGGGCAGCCAGGTGAAAGAAGAGGATGAAGTGATCATCATGGACGCAATGAAAATGGAAATTCCCGTTTACGCGCCGGCCAATGGAACCATCATAGAGATAAAGGTAAAAGCAGGCGATTCCGTCAATGAAGGTCAGGTACTGGCTATCCTCGAATAGTCTGTTCTCTTTTTATCCAAAATCAAAAACCCGTTGACTTTATGCTTCACGCACAAGTCAACGGGTTTGTTTTTGTAAATCAGCCTCTGTTTGTGCAACTACTGAGGTTTTTTGTCGGACATGCCCATCCGCTCGCGCGCGGAGTCCACAACCTTTTGCGCATCCCCCTTAAGCTCATCCAGTTTGATCTTGGTCTGATCGGCCGTTTCGCCCAGTTTGGTTGTCGCCTGCTCTAACTTTTCCTGGGCCAGGCCGGCTACTTCTCTGGCTTTTTCTTCTGCCTGCCCGGCCAGAA
>CAYULE010000118.1:1988-7469 GCA_964445385.1 uncultured Smithella sp. | reverse complement strand
TTGCAGGTGAAACAAGAAAGAATTACACATCAACTGGAGGAACCACCAAAACCGAATCGATCAGCTTATCCTCGACATGGTCATGCCGGATATCAGCGAGAGAATCTTAAGAAAGTATCAAAACATTTTTTTCGCGGCGGCTTCCATGGCGCTCTTCAACTCCGCACCGTCCCCCGCTTTAAGCTTTGCGCGGATGTCCCGGACAACCTGTTCATAGGTTTGCAGCACATCATCCATATCGGGATTTCCGGCAATAATGTCGGCATAAAGTTCTGGGGTTTCCGTAAATACTTTTTTGACAATATCCATTTTGGTTGAAAAAATCGGCGTGGAAAATTTTTTCACTTCCTCAAGCGGCATGCCGGTTTCGGCAATCGCCATGCCAAGCGCGATGGTGTTGAGATGATTGAGCGCCTGCACAATAAACATCATCCGGTCATGCTCGACAGGTGTTCGCTCCAGAATCGTATAGCCTGTTTTTTCAAAGATTGTTTTAATCCATGCATACCAGGCTTCGCCCCGTCCCTGACATAAAACAATATTATGGCCCGCGGGCGTTGTAACGGATGGTCCGAAAAGCGGATGGCAGCCAACCACCTCGGCGTCGGAATGCGCAAGCATCAACGCCACCGGTTCTTTCTTCAGGGATGTCAAATCCATCAACAACTGGCTTTCTTTCAACAGTGGACCGACCTGGGCAATAACACCGGCAGTCGCCGCTATCGGTACGGATACGACAATCACGTCACAAATCCCGGCGGCATCGACCGCCGTCATTTGTGTTTTTCTGCCGGTCACATGAACGATACATTCTTCTTTGATCAGCAGATCGGCCAGCCATCGTCCCATGCCGTTGGTGCCGCCGATAATACCTACCGTTGTTTTTTTCATGGACGTACCGCCACTTGTCTCAGCCAGTGATCGGCTAACACGATGCAAACCATCGCCTCACAAACCGGCACAATCCTCGGGATGACACAGATATCATGCCGCCCCTGTATTGCAATGGACCGCTTTCGGCCATCAACGTCAATGGTCTGCTGCGGCAGGGCAATCGATGGAATCGGTTTGCAGTAAACGCGCAGAATGATGTCCTGACCGGTGGTAATGCCGGCCAGCACCCCTCCGGCGGAATTCTTGGTAAAACCTTCGGCATCCATCGGGTCGTTGATCTCGGAACCTTTTTTCGTGGCCACCGCACAACCATCGCCGATTTCCACAGCCTTCACCGTTCCAATGCTCATCAGAGCTTTTGCCAGATCCGCATCCATCTTATCAAACACCGGCTCGCCCAATCCCGCCTTGCACCCCCGCGCAATAATTTCCACAATGCCGCCCAGCGTATCGTCTTCCCTGCGAACGGCGTCCAGCCGCTCTTCCATGGCTGCCTCGGCCAGAGGATCAGGACAATAAAGCGCGCTTTCGCGCACTTTCTTTTTCCAATTTTCATCGGCCGCAAAAACCGCGGGATTGATCTCGATCCCGCCGATATTTTTTGTGTAGGCGATCACCTCCATGCCGGCAGCAGCAATCACTTTTTCGGCCACGGCTCCCGCCGCGACGCGGGCTACGGTTTCTCTGCCGGACGCGCGCCCTCCTCCGCGCCAGTCGCGGATGCCATATTTATGATGGTAGGTATAATCGCCGTGACCCGGCCGGAAAACGTCTTTCAGCTCATGGTAATGTGCAGACCGGGCATCGACATTGCGGATCAGGAGCGCAATCGGCGTGCCGGTTGTTTTTCCATCAAAAACTCCGGACTGAATTTCCACCCGGTCCGTTTCACCGCGCGAGGTGGAGGCAGTCCCTTTTGAGGGCCGGCGACGATCCAGCGCCTGCTGAATATCCTCTTGGGCCAGTTCTATGCCGGCCGGACATCCGTCAATCACCGCGCCCAGCGCGGGACCGTGCGACTCCCCCCAGGTCGTTACACAAAACACCGAGCCTAAAGTATTTCCCGCCATATACTCCCCCGCTAAAGTTTATTATTTAATCTTTTTTTAATTTTATTGATATCGGACACCATATCGGTGTCCAGCAAGTGCTGATAAATTTCATCGCTGACCCGTACAATACTCTTACCCTCCGTGTCCACTGTAAAATCGGCAACCGATTCATAAATGGGAATACGATCCTTTAATACGGCAAGGGTCTCTGCTTCAAGATTTTCCGCCGTGAATTGCGGCCGGATTTGTTCGTTATGAGCATCCCGTTTCAGCCGCTCAATAATATCAGCCAGAGGCGCTTTTAAATACAGGAGGGTTCCCATATTTTTCAACAACTCCCTGTTTACCGCGGACAATATGGCGCCGCCACCGGTGGCCACGACACAAAGCTTCAGATTACGAAGCGAAGCGATCGCTTTTGTTTCTTGATCGCGGAATGTCTCCCAGCCATGGCGGGCAACTATTTCTTTGATCGGCATGCCTGCCGCTTCCTCAATCAATTGATCGGTATCCACAAATGGAATTTTGAGTTTTTTGGATAAAATGACACCTACCGTTGATTTTCCGGTCGTCCGGTAACCGATCAGGATGACTTTCATATTTTTTTAAGCTCCTGCCAGAAACCGGGAAAGGATTTATCGACACACTTCTTATCAGCAATCTCAATGCCCGGCATGACCAGACCCGCAACAGCAAAACTCATCGCGATGCGGTGATCATTATAGGTCGAGATATCCGCGCCATGGGGTTGACCCCCTTCAATCACCAGACCATCGGGCAATTCAGACGCCGCAATGCCAATCCGGTTAAGCTCGGCTACCATGGCCGCCAGACGATTGCTTTCCTTGATTCTTAAATGCGCGACATTGGTAATCATGGTCCGTCCCTTGCGGAAAGCCGCCAGAACGCCGACGGTCGGCACCATATCCGGCATATCCCCCATATCAAAGATCATGTCGCCCGGGGCAAGCTCCTGCGTCGGGGATACTTCCACCCAGGTTTCGCCGCTTGCAATCCGGCAGCCGAGTTTTTCCAGGATATCCAACAGGTGGATATCCCCCTGCGCGCTGTTCTTTTTGATTCCGTAAACGCGGATCGGCTTTTTTGTAATCGCCGCGGCCAGGAAAAAATAAGAAGCGCTGGAGGCGTCCCCTTCCACATAATAGTCACGCCCCGTATAAATATTCTGCGTGCTGACCATATAGTGGCGATGACCCGTTTGAATAATTCGCGCGCCGAAGTCATTCATCACGTCTATCGTCAAATCAATGTATGGCGTGGAAACGATATTTCCTTCCAGGGTCAATTCGATGCCCTTGGCGGTATAAGGCCCGCATAACAGGAGCGCGGACACATACTGGGAACTCTCAATATCCGTAAGCGTAATCCGGCCGCCTTTGAGGCCGTTGGCCGTCACTTCCACCGGCGGACAATTATTGCGGCAGGAAATCGCAACGCTCATATCCTGCAGCGCGGATACCAGCGGGCCAACCGGACGCTGGCATAAACGTTCCTCACCGGTCAGCACGTAGCGACCCCGTCCCAGACAGACCAGCGCCGTCAGAAACCGTAGCGCCGTGCCGTTATAGCCCAGAAATATTTCGTTGCCCGGATTGGCAATGGCGCCGCCGGTACCGGTAACGGCAAACCCTTCGGCAACGGGTTCAATACGGGCGCCCAGTTTTCTCAATCCGGCCATCAAATGCCCGGTATCTTCCGCCACCAGTGGATGCCGGATCAAGGATTCTCCCTGAGCCAGCGCGGCGGTAATCAACGCCCTTTGCGTTAAGCTTTTCGAACCGGGAACCTCAACCGTTACCATGGGGCCTTGTCTATTAATTTCAGTTCTCAATCGTTTCCAACCTCTCCCGGACGGTTTTTCTCATCAGTGCCAGAGGCGCATCTTTTCCCGTCCACAATTTTAATTGCAAGGCGCCCTGGCGCACAAACATCTCCAGCCCGGAAATCGTCTGAAGTCTCTGCGCCCCGGCATCCCGAAGGAGTTTAGTCTTCAAAGGGTTATAAATCACGTCCATCACTACCTGATAATTCGTCAGAATCGTCGCATCCACCGGTGATTGATGAATCTGCGGATACATACCGACGGATGTGGTATTGATCAGACCATCAGCTTTGATTTTGCCAATAGCCGAAAGCGGATAAAACGGACAACCAAACCGTTTTGCGAGTGCCCTTCCCGAATTTTGCGTCCGATTGACAATGATCGGCCGGCCGCCTTCTTTCTTAATGCCATAAGCCGCCGCCCGCGCCGCGCCACCCGCGCCAATAATCACAAATGTTTTTTTCGCAATATCCGTCTTATCTTTTAAGGCCTGTATGAATCCCAACCAGTCCGTGTTGTAGCCGGCCAGCCGTCCCCGGTCATTCACAATCGTATTGACGGCGCCCAGAGCGGCTGCATCCGCGTCTATCTCGTCGAGATATTCCATCACGTCCGTTTTAAACGGAATCGTGACGGACGCGCCGCGAATGTTCATTCCCCGGATTCCGGCGATTGCCGCTGCCAGATCACTCACGCAAAACGCGCTGTAATGCCCGTCGATCCGCATGGCCTTCAAAGCTTCGTTATGCATGAGCGGCGAAAGGCTCTGCCTGACGGGATTTCCCAAAAGCACAAGGTTTGACGCGCCGGGCGGTAAAAGCCATGGCTGGGGAATGCGTTGATGACATTGCAACAGCTGTTGAAATTCTCTCATCACCCGGACCGTCAACTGGCCAGGCGCGGATTTTTTGCCGCCGGGCAGCACGGCAAATCCCAGATAACTTCCCCATAGCGGCGCCATCGTGCGGCTGGTTTGCCCCAGTTCACCCATGCACATCGCGATGATTTCGCGATTCTGCGTTTTCGCGTAGGCAATCAGGTTCAGTACTGTTAAATTGTCCGCCATCTTTCGTGCATACGGAACAATCTTCACAATATCAGCGCCGGTCTCAGCGCACGCCTGAAATATTTCTTTTAATATCTTAAACGACGGAGTTTTGGAAATGTCATGCCAGGAAACAATGATCCGTGTGGAGCTTTTATGTTTACGGCGAAAAGATTGAAGTTGTTTAACAGCCTTATCGCCCATCGCCAGTTCAACATCAATGAAATCCGCACCAAGCTCAATCGCTTGTTTGAGCAAATGCATCTTGGATGTCGAAGTCATCTCTCTTTTCGGGAGTGCCTGATTTATTGACGGCGGCAAAAGGGATTCTTCTTTCCTGCGGCAGGTGACAATAATTTTAACGCGATCCGATACTTTACGGGCGGCAGCCATCAAATGACTCAAATTACCGTCCGCAATCAAATCCATCCGCAGCTCAATAGCGTCTGCCGCCGGAGCGCTTCTTTCAACTGATATCAGTGCATCCTTCTGTTTTTCATCCGTGATGGGAATGCAAATCATAATCCGTCCTTCGCTTTGGGATACGAGCCCAGAATTTTTAAATAAATTGTTTTCTCTTTTAATTCCTTGATGCAATTTTTAACGTCTTTGTCGTTGATGTGGCCGATCATATCCACGAAGAAAAG
>CAYULE010000118.1:0-1888 GCA_964445385.1 uncultured Smithella sp. | reverse complement strand
ACCATCTGCGCGGCAGCCGCCGTGCTTTCCATCTCGCCCAGTACGGCATTCGGCAGATGGGCTCTGAGCCAGGCCTGGCACTGCGCCAGCCCCTGCGGGTGCGAATAGACGTTCTTAATGCCTTTCATGTTTTTCGCCTGCGAAATCAGGCACTGGCTGATACGCAAATACATCTCGGCCTGAATTTTCAACCCCGTTAATACCAGCCGGTCCAGCGTCACATTTACCGATCCCTCCAGGGAGTTTTCCACGGGAACAACGCCCCAGTCCACGGCGCCTTTTTCCACTTCGTCGAACACACGGGAAATACCCGGCTGCGGCCAGAAACAGCTGGATGTGCCAAAATGCAGTCGTGCCGCCTGATGACTGAAGGAAGCCTCCGGGCCCAAAAAAGCAATATTCATCGGTTTTTGCAGATCACGGGACGCGGAAATGATTTCCCGGAAAATGGCCGTCACCTGACGTCCCGACAAGGGTCCGTCATTGAGTTCCTGTAAATAATTGAGCACTCTTGTTTCCTGAGCCGGATTATAAACCTCAAGGCCGGTCTGTCCCTTTACCTGGCCGATTTTGACGGAGATCTGCGAGCGTTCATTGAGCAACCGGATAATCTCCCGGTCTTTTTTCCTCATGTCATCTCTTAATTCATCCAGCGATGGCTTCATGCTTTCATTTCCTCCAGAACATTTTCAATCAATTCTTCACTGACGCTGGCACTGACAAAGGGCATGCCGATTTTTTTAACCAATACAAAATGGACCTGATCGTCCTTTTTCTTTTTATCCGTTTTTAGACGGGCAATCACTTTACCGGCAACAAAGGACGCCGGGATCTTTGCCGGCAAACCGGCCCGGGTGATGATTTTTTCCACGCGGATCAATTCACCTTCCGAAAGATAATTCATTTTCACCGAAAGCTTCGCCGCGGCAATCATCCCCAGCGCTACACCTTCGCCGTGCGACAGCGCATAATCCGATACGGCTTCCAGGGCATGCCCCAGCGTATGACCAAAGTTCAGAATTCTCCGCAGCCCCTGCTCCCGTTCATCGATTTCCACAATCGATTTTTTAATGCGGCAACAGGTTTCGATGATCTTCAGCAGGTGATCCGAATCCCTGCTTTTAACGGCGTCCATATTTTCTTCCAGGAACTTGAACATTTTTTCATCTTCAATGATCCCGTATTTGATGATTTCGGCCAAACCATTATTAAATTCTTTATCCGGCAGCGTATTAAGAAAGTTCACATCCGCGAATACGGCCCGTGGCTGGTAAAACGTCCCCAGTAAATTTTTTCCCTGAGGCAGGTCCACTGCGGTTTTCCCGCCGATCGCGCTGTCCACCTGACCGACAAGCGTGGTGGGTATCTGAATGTAAGGAATCGAACGCATATAAACCGATGCGATAAAGCCCGTCAGGTCGCCCACAACGCCGCCGCCCAGCGCGATCAGCACCGTACCGCGGTCAGCGCCTGAAGCCAAAAGCTTTCCGGTGATATCCATGACCGTCGCAATATTTTTTGACGGTTCACCCGCGGGAATTTCCATCAGGGACGCCTGCATACCCGCCTGTATCATGGAGGTAAGCAGGATCTGACCATAATGCCTGTTAACGTTACTGTCCGTCACGATCACATAGCGTGTGGCCTTGTGATTTTTCGCGATCAGCAGAATCATCCGGTCAATAATGCTTTTTCCTATGCGTATTTCATAAGATAATAATGTTTTTTTATCAAGATTGACTTTCAACGTTTTCATATTCGCTCCATTACTTCAGCTGCGCATCGCTTTGGCCAGCGCCCGCACATCGTCCATCAGTTGATAGAACTTTTCCGGTTTCAGAGACTGAGCGCCGTCGGAAACCGCTTTTTCCGGTTCGGGATGCACCTC
>CAYULE010000117.1:0-7666 GCA_964445385.1 uncultured Smithella sp. | reverse complement strand
CGGTTAATCCTGCTCCTTTTGCAATCTTCGTCGCCATTTTACTGCCGACATAATCACCCGGCGCGTGAGCGTCGTTATTGAGCACCAGCTGCGCGTTACATTTTCTGGCCATACAAGCAACATGGCCGTTACTTAAAGCATGACCTCTACGGGTCGTTATTTCCAGAAATATCCCCTTCTTTGCCGCCAGACAGGCTTCTTCTTCGGTAATGAGTCCCGGATGGGCAAGGATATCAACGCCGGCCTGAATTGCTGCAAGATTGGTCCCGGGCGGCACCGGTTCCGTCAGGGTTTCCCCGTGGACAACAACAATTTTTGCCCCCAGACTTCGGGCCTCCGTTGTGAGTGAGGCGATATCAGAGGGATCAACATGCGTCAATTCCAGACCCGGGAGAACACGGATCTTGCCTTTCCCTGATATCTTTGCGCAAACTTTGATCATTCTTGGAATAATGAAATCAATATTGGAAGAATCCGCATGATCGGTAATGGCTATCGTTTTATATCCTGCGGCATAAGCCCGCTGGGCTGACTCGGACGGAATAAGTTCGCCGTCACTAAAAATTGAATGGGTATGCAGATCAATCATGTTAACATCCATCACAAAACTCTAAAACTTGAAATCTCTTAGCAAATTTGGGACCGGTAGTCAATAAAGATCACGAAATAACGGGAATAATACAAGAACGAACGTTCTTCGACATGCAGGATAGAAATTTTTGCTAATCGCTATCCTTTTCGGGTTCGATGCGCCGGAGATGAGCCTTCCAGCCATTTTTTTATCCGGTTGGCATCGCCCAGCCGGGTTAGCCTGCCTTGAGAATCCAGAAGCACAATCAGCAAGGGACGCTGGGCCACATTGGCCTGCATGACCAGACAGCGTCCCGCCTCCCCGATAAAGCCGGTCTTGGATAGACCTATTTGCCAGTTTGGATTTGTAACCAATCGATTCGTATTGCGAAATTCCAGTATTCGTTGGCCAGTATCAATATTGGCCTGCTTGCAGGTCGAAAATTCGCGGATCAGACGATATTGATAAGCGGCATCCACCAGGCGCACCAGGTCCCGGGCGGAGGAAACATTGCCGGTTGAGAGTCCTGTAGGGTCATCGAAGCGTGTCTCGAAAAGTCCCAGCGCTCTGGCTTTGGCATTCATGGCCGCCACACAGGCAGCAAGCCCACCCGGATAAGTTCGCGCCAGGGCGTGAGCGGCACGATTTTCAGAGGCCATCAGGGCAACCAGCAGAGCCTCTCTGCGTGTAAGTTGAGCTCCCACGGACAGGCGTGAATGGCTATGTCGAAGGGTGTCTATGTCGTCGGCTTCAATGGTGAGCGATTTCTGAAGTTTCTTGTCCGCATCCAGAACCACCATAGCCGTCATCAGTTTGGTGATAGAAGCAATGGGCACGATTGCAGTTGCTTGTTTTTGGATCAGGAGTTCGCCGGTTTTCTGGTCCTCGACCAACGCAGCGGCAGAGCGTAAAACAAGCCCACGGGGATGGCGGGCAACATCATTATTTAAGGTATTTCCATAAGAGGCTACGAACATCCGCGATTTTGAATATCCGGTATTGACCGGGACGATCAGCATTCCCACACCCAGAAGAATTCCCAGAATTACGACACCATATTTATTCGTCATTTGATCTCCGCAAGAGGTAGTGCCGCTTATAACCTCATTTTTATCCTTGCTGTCAAGATAACTTTTCTCATGGATTCAAATCAACCACCTCGCAGCAGGCTGACAAGGCTTGAAATGTCAAATCCCACAACTTTTCTGACGGTTTCCCTTGACTTCAGTCGGTTGATGTAGTTATTTTTAATCCAATTCTTTTATCGGGTAAGATAGTTTCATTAATCATTTTGTTTCACCAATAATACACAAGGAGAGCTCATCATGGAAATTAAAAAGGTTTGTGTTCTGGGGGCCGGTTTAATGGGCAATGGCATTGCGCAGGTTTGTGCCCAGGCGGGTTACGAAGTGGCTTTACGCGATATCGAGCAAAGATTTGTCGACGGCGGAATGAATACGATCAAAAAGAATTTCAGCCGCGACGTTGAAAAAGGAAAGATAACACAGGATCACATGGACACTATGCTTGCGCGCATTAAGCCGACGTTGGATTTGAATCAGGCGGCCGCCGGGGCGGACATCGTCGTCGAAGTGGTGATCGAAATCATGGATGTCAAGAAAAAAGTCTATGCGGAACTGGAAAAAATTGTCCCCAAACACTGTTTGTTTTTTACGAACACATCGGGGCTGAGCATTACGGAAATGGCAGCCGTAACCGGCAGACCGGACCGCTTTATCGGCACGCATTTTTTTAATCCTGTTCCGGTGATGCGCCTGCTGGAAATCATCCGCGGCCATCAGACATCCGATGAAACACTGGAGACAGCCCGTGAGTGGGGCAAAAAAATCGGCAAAGAGGTCATCACCGTTAAAGAGGCCCCGGCTTTTGTCGTCAACAGAATTCTCTGCACGATGCTCAACGAGGCCTTCTTTGTTCTGGACGAAGGCCTGGCCTCGGCCGAAGATATTGACAAAGGCATGGTCCTGGGATGCAACCATCCGATCGGCCCGCTGGCCCTGGCGGACCTGGTCGGCAATGAAACCCTGCTGCGTGTCATCGAAGGACTACACAGGGAACTGGGCGATAAATACCGTCCCGCACCTATTTTGAGAAAGCTGGTCCGCGCCGGAAACTTCGGACGTAAATCAGGCAAAGGCGTTTACGATTACAGCAAATAATTTTATAGACAGATGATTTTTCAAATGCCGTCACGGAAATCAAAAAATTAAGGAGAAACGGGTATGGATTTCGAACTAACAGAAGAAATGAAGATGTTAAAAGAAATGGCCTATAAATTTGCCGTAGCGGAAATATCGCCGGTTTCCCGGGAATGTGATGAACATGAAAAATATACACCGGAAATTCGAATTAAAGCGGCACAAAACGGCCTGGTGGGTGCGTGGATTCCGGAAGAATACGGCGGACCCGGCGCCGGTATTTTGGGCAATACCATCATCACGGAAGAAATCTCCAAGGTTGATATGGGCATCAGCCTGAATGTTGTCGCCTCGGGTTTCGGCTGTGAATCCATTCTCAACTACGGGTCGGAAGAACAGAAACAAACTTACCTGCCGCTGATATGCAATGGCGAGAAAGTCTGCGCCGGAGCTTATACCGAACCCAACGCCGGGACGGATGTCTCCGGCTATAAAACCCGCGCCATTAAAGACGGCAATGATTATGTGATCAACGGCAATAAAATGTTCATCACCAACGGTACCGTCTGCGATTTTATGGTCACCCAGTGCATCACCAACCCGGAAGAAAAAAAGCACAACAGTTTCAGTCTGATTATTATTCCGGCGGATGCCAGGGGCGTGACGCGCAATAAAATCCACGGAAAGATGGGAATCCGCGCCAGCGATACTGCGGAAATCGCGCTGGAAGACGTGCGTGTCCCTCAATCCAATCTGGTGGGAAAAGAAGGACAGGGTTTCCGGCAGCTCATGCACTTTTTCGATATCACCCGGGTCATGGTTTCCGGCCAGTCGCTGGGGTTGTCCGAAGCCTGCCTGGAAACCAGCATTAAATACGTTAAAGAAAGAACAGCCTTCGGTGCGCCACTGGGTTCTTATCAAATGACACAGATGAAGCTGACGGAAATGGCGATTCGCATTGAGGCGCTGCGCGGCCTGGTTTACAAATCAGCCTGGTTGATCGATCAGGGGAAACCGGATTATACGTTGGCCGCTATGGCGAAATTCTATGGCGGACAGACTGCCGTCTTTTGCGCCAACTGCGCCGTGGAGTTGCACGGCGGCTATGGTTATATCGACGAATATTCTGTGCAGAAATGGTATCGTGATGCGAAAATTCTGGAGCTCTATGAAGGAACCAAGGAAGCCGAGATCATGACCATTGGCCGGGCATTGCAGGCCCGGTAATCAACGAAGCCGGGAACGGTTCCTGAGTCCTGTTTTCGGGTTTAACCGTTCCCTTTATTTTGTTTATGAGGAGAAATAAATTTATCAAACGGGGAACAAACCGGACGTTCGAAGGTTAAGGCAGGATATTTTTCCCACCGGCCGCTCCATTTCCCGACTGCTTGAGATGCAGGTGCATGATGCGGCGGATTTCAATGATGGCCTCGGGTGTTTCCTGCACGCTGTGCCCGGAGGAAATCACTTTTTCCGATTCGGAACCTGGAAGGTGGGCGCTCTTATATGGAACAATGCCGTCATTGGAATCGGTCAGCGGCAAACCGGGTGTGTTGTTGCCAATGATGGAATGATAGCGCAACCGGGGAGAAATCGGCAGTTCGACGGTCTCCTGGATAAAAGGATCCCGGCTGCTGAGGTTGTCGATGCTGTTGAACGGTCGCGTCAGTGACACGGGGTTGGCTGAACCCGGATCAACAAGCAATTGCGCCACATCCTTGAAACGGACCAGTACGGAAAAAGGCACGGTTATAAAGTTTGCTATCCAGCGCACCATTGCAATTTCCGCAATTGGCGTGCCCTGATGGGGGGATGCGATAAAGATCGCCCGGCTGACTTGCGGCAACGGCTCAAAATACAGATAGGGTCCCAGCTCTTCCTGCATGCGTTCCAGGCTTTCTCCTTCCAAGGCATATTTCTTCTGCAAAGCATTCCACAAACGGTCTTCTGAGGAGGAGACCATCAAACGCGACAGGATGCCGCCCATACTGTGTCCAACCAGTACAATGTTCCGGGAAGCCCGCGCGGTTCCCTCCGGATCAAAATGTGCCAGAGTTTGCTTAATGGCTTTGCTGATGGCATAATTGTTAAACGCAATGGGGGCGTTGGTCGGGTAATAAACCTGCCAGATCTGGAAATGCTGACGCAGGGTTTCGTCGCCTAAAACCTCATTGGCCAGATTGATCCAAGCCTCGGGGCTGCTGGCCAATCCGTGCAGCATAATGACGATATGGCGATCCGGATTATACGGTTGCATGAGATAGACGCGCGGCTTTTCCAGCACCTCACCCCTGCCGATAAGGGTCAACAGGGACTGGGTAGCAAAGCCGGATCGCGCCAGCCAGAGTCCGTAACCGGATGTAAAGTTGGCCGCCAGGGGAACCTGTATGCCGGCTATTTCAATGCTCTCACGGCTATAAGGATCATAACCGGAGATCATCACCTCATGGGTGGACAATACTTCTTGCAGCGTGTTTCCCGGAAAGGTCATGACCGCGGTAATTGCCGGAAAGGGTGTCTCACTGTAAGGCACTCCCCCGCTTTGCATGTGTACGACATGCCGGGACGTAACGGCCACAAGTTCTGCTCCCAGCCCGTCACGGCGGTACTGGTTGCGCAGACCGGCAAAGGACAGTGAGGATGCGGGAATCAATTCCTCGGGCAGACTGCGCTTGTCGGGCAATCGCACATCTCCGGTTTTTATCTTGACGTGCCATTTCCCTGATAGCAAATGATTACTCTGTCCAACATCGCTGCCCGTCTTGATATGTTTGCGATGATAGTCAAACATGAGCGTCAGTGTTTGCTGTACGGCAAAATTGTAATAGTCGCGCACCTGTGCCTGACGATCCTCCATGGCGCGCATATTGGGCGTGCGTTTTGTCAGAAACAGATAAGCGTAGGCATGCCTCGCGGTTTCCAGATAAGCGTGGATGATGGCTTCAATATGCTCACTGTCTCTGGGCGGCTTATCCAGTTTCATGGCTTCCTGCAGCCAGAGTTCGGCCAGCGCAGACAAACGCTGCTCGCTTTGCAGTCCGATGGTTTCCATCAAAGCTTTCCGGCAGCCGGCGCCCTCCTTGTCACATTTCTTTTTATGGATGCCAAGCACCTGTAACGCAGCACCTGTGTAGACGCTGAGTTCACCGGTTGTCAGCACGTCGCCGCGTCGCAGGGACATATAATCGCTGCTGCTGACGGATGACACCTTGACTCCTGCGCAGCCCGCCAGCGCAAGGGTCAGGATCAGCAATATTGTAAATCGACTAAAGAATGAAGCTCGCATGGATAAGACCTTTTTTTAGATGAAGATGACGTCCGCATACTCATTGAATTTTATTTTTGCATCGTGGAAAGCATGATGATGGTCCTGGCGTCGGAAGGAATGGACTGTTTACATTGCTTCCACGGACCGTCGGCTGTAACAGGATGAATCGAGAGAACATGGTCAGGCCGGGACGAACCGGCCGGAAGTCTCCATGTCCAACCGTTGACATCTTGCGTCATAACCTTCACGCCGAGGCGTTCAGCGTAGAACGCGGCAAGCTGATCCGGTTGTACCGATGACGTCAGAGCATCCCAGGATATCTCAATGCCCGGCCCGTAGACGCGCTGTTGACACAGATGGCGTGCGGATTCGAAACGAGGGAAACCATGGCGGCTAAACACGTCATCCGGACTGACCCCGGGCGCGGATTTCCAGGCGCAACCGATAACGCAAACGAGGATGAAAATCACGCGCAGGTACTTCATGGTTTGCCCCATACCGGTTCCTCTGATTTTTTTTTGACAATAACCGTCGTTTTTCGAGCCTTCAATACCGCAATCCGCCTTCACCGATGCTCACCCCTGTCAGTTGTATGCGCTTCGACAGCATACGTTCTTCTTATGCCGGTTTAATCATTTATTCCACCGGTTATTTTTTGTGTCGTTCTTTCTTTATTTCTCGTTGTAGTTCCTTCACTATGGCTATTCTCTCTTTGGTGGTTGCCGGTCGCCCCAGCGCGGCAAGCCTCGTTTCGAAACGCCGGTCAAACTCATTTTCTTCCGCCTCCGCTTCTGCATCAACTTTCGGCTCCTGCGACAGCGCCTGCATATCCTCGCGGAACTTGTCCACATCGCCGCCGATACCCTGGTACTGCAGATTGTTTCCGCGCACCCTCCGCTCCAGCGTGGTGATAAACTCGTCGAAATTAACATTCTCAAAATCTTCGGGAAAAACAGCAAAGGACTTTCGACCGGTGGCAATATCGAGTACCCGATATTCAGATGTTTTCCCCCTCGTGTACTTTCCTCTGTACGTTGTATGCGTTTCGAGTTTCACTTCAACTGACGTGATATCACGCCACCGGACCCGGGTGTCGCTGATCATGCCATGATACACAAAACCATCATCCAGATATTCGATCTTTCGGAGATATTGCCTGTTCCGCCGGGCAGCCCGCATGCCAAACCAGACACAGAACCCTACCGTTATGACAACGGTGGCGCTGGCGATGATTTTTGCTATCATATCTTCCATGTCTGCCTCAACGAGAATGCGCAGATCTGACCATCCCAATCATATCGAAACGATTGTCATCAACGGATATCCCTTGTTTTATAGAATACCGGTCTTTCGATTTATTTTTTGGCAAGGGTAGTTCTCTTGTCTTTATTGTTTTCAATTTTTGATATTCAAACGGAGAATTTAAAACGGGATATCCTGTATTCTCAATGATTTTTCGGAATTCTGCGAGTTTTTCAAGTTGATCGTTAATCTCTTTTTCAGAAAGTTCCAAAACAAGCTTTCTCTCCTTTTTTTCAGGTTGCAGCCTGATGGCTTCTCCAGCGAAATCAAACATGATGGCTGCCTTTGGCGCATCATTTTTATTAAAAAACACAATGGCATGGTGTGGGATAAATGTTTTCGACAAACCTTCATTGAGTCCCTTGA
>CAYULE010000116.1:0-7716 GCA_964445385.1 uncultured Smithella sp. | reverse complement strand
CCGGTGCAAAGCGCCTGATACATTTTCGGCGAACTCTTGTCGTATTCCTTCACGATGGTCAGAGGTCCGTGGATTCTTTTCCCGCTCCCTAACCCCGACTGCGGATCGCGCGGAATGTGGACATCATGATCCATGGCGTAAACCAGAATGGTGCCTTCTCTTCCCTGCATATCGCAGGACCCATCAATCTTGCCTTGCTTCTCTCCCTGTAATGTTAAATGTGCTGGTAATGGCATTTACAACTCCTCCTTTTTTTATTTGTTATTTTAATATTTCAACTCGATGCTTCATCGAATGGAAAACCGTAAATCACCCCAGTTCTATTACTAAAGTAATGGTCTATGCGGTGGTCATATTTTTCACGGACACAAATAATAAATGTCGCCGTGAATAACGCCGCGTTGTCTCTATTCAGTTTTTTAGTTCCAATGAGTAATTTTGTAGATGTTGTTTTCTACTTACTGTTTCTTATTCACTTTGTCCAGAATATATCTTCACGTTTCCGCCCGCTTGCGCACCCGGCGGAAACGGTTATTGATCAAGCGCGGGATTCCATTCCCAGCCGTTTCTCATTCTCGGTTCTGATCTACTCCTTATCCAGTTTGCCGACCAGTGACAGGGTGAAATAGGCGCCCATGTATTTAAAATGGGGGCGCACTTTCAGCCCCACCCGGTACCATCCAGGTTCACCATCAACTTCCTCGACCGTCACCTGCGCCTGGCGCAAAGGCCTGCGACTTCTTACACCGGGCATAGGGCTGTCCATATCGGCCACATACTGTCGAATCCAGTTGTTGAGTTCGGTTTCCAGATCCACCCTTTCTTTCCAGGTACCGATATTTTCGCGTTGAATCACTTTTAAGTAGTGCGCCATGCGGCTGATGATGAACATGTATGGAAGTTGCAGTCCCAGTTTGTAGTTGAGTTCCGCCTCTTTCCCTTCTTTGCTGATACCGAAATATTTAGGTTTCTGAGCGGAGTTGGCCGAAAAAAAGGCCGCATTGTCACTGCCTTTACGCATGGTCAATGCAATGAAGCCTTCTTCGGCCAACTCAAATTCTCGCCGCTCCGACACCAGCACTTCCGTGGGAATTTTGGTCTGAATGGCGCCCATCGCTTCAAACTGGTGTACCGGCAGATCGGTTACGGCGCCGCCGCCCTGCGGGCCGATGATGTTGGCGCACCAACGATAGTTGGCGAAACTTTCGTGAATTCTGGAAGCCAGCGCAAAAGCGGTGTTGCCCCACAGATAACGGTCGTGGCCATCAGCTACGTTTTCTTCATAGTTGAAGCTTTTCACCGGGATGGTAGTATTTCCGTAAGGCAGCCGGAGCGCAAAACGCGGCAGAGTCAGACCCACGTAACGCGAATCCTCCGATTCACGAAAACCATGCCATTTAACATATTGCGGTGATTCCATAATGGACTTGATGTCCTTGAGATTGGGCAACAGGTTGAAATCTTCCAGACCGAAAAATGTCGGGCTGACGGCGGAGAAGAACGGTGCATGCGCCATGCCGGCAACGGCGGCAACATATTGGAGAAGCTTCATGTCCTGCGGTCCCACGCCAAATTCGTAATTACCGATCAAAACACCATATGGCTTGCCGCCGAACTGCCCATATTCGCTGGAATATACTGTCTTGTATAATCCCGATTTGGGAATTTCCGGCGCGTCCTCAAAATCGGTGAGCAGGTCTTCTTTTGAAACATTAAGAATTTCGATGCGAATGTTTTCCCGAAAATCCGTCCGGTCAACCAGAAACTTCAGGGACTTCCACGCTGATTCTATTTTCTGGAATTCCTGATGGTGCAGGATTTCATCGAGCTGGTCACTGAGCTTCCGGTCAATGGCGGCAATCATGTCATCCACGACGGATTTAGAAACTTTTGCGACTGCCGCGCCGGGCAGCAGTAATTGCGACATTAATGCTTCAACGCCCTTACGTGTGAGCGAATATGCCTCATCCGCCGGACGCAATCTGGTCGCTTGAACAATTTCTTCCAGCAGGGATGTTTTCTCATCCACTGCGCCTATCACGGCTTTTTCCGTTGCTTGTTTTGAGCTCATGTTCTTCCTCCCTATCTCTCAATGCCAATTTCAGCCAGGAGCTTCTCTCTGGCATTTTCATCCTTAACCAGTTCCTGAATCTTCTTGCGGAATTCTGGAACATTGGCCAGCGGACCCTTCAGGGCACGCAACGCGTCGCGCAATTCAATGAGGCGTTGTAATTCCGGGACTTGTCTGGCTATTGCCTCAGGACCGAAATCATTGATCGCTTCCATGTTAAACTGCAAATTAAGTTCAGCATCGGCTAGTTCCGACAGTTTATTCGGAACAGCGAAATTTAAGCTGATGCCCTGCGCTTTCATCACATCGTTGAAATTGTCTTTATCCACATTGATCGGCTCGCGGGTTTCAAGAGACCGTTCGTCGGGCTTACCCGTGAAATCCCCCATCACCAGGGTTTTCAAAGGAAGCTCTATATCTTCCTTTACATCGCCAACAGACGCGCGATAAACAATGTTGACTCTCTCTTTTGGCGCCACAGACGGTTCTTTAGCCATTGTTTCCTCCTCTTTATTTCAGTGATTTATTTCAAGTCTTTTCCAAGCGTATCGCCTCCGCCATATCGATCCCGGCAATGCGATATATGACGTCAGCCTTTTTACTCTTCAATGATTCGTCATTTTGCGATTCCAACCCGACCCAGGCCATCTTCAGCCCTTTCAACGCCAGTGGCGGATCGTAATTTTCCAAGTGGAAGGTATCAATCTCACGGATAATATGATCCAGATGGGGCAAGGCCAGTTTGAACTGCTTCATATCCAGCAACAACTGGGCTATCGACAGACGCCAGAGGATTTTTTCCCGGCTGGAGGACGCCGCGTTCAACTTTTGCTGAAGGACGTCCATCGCCTCCAGAAGTTTCCCTTTGCGAATCATGCTTTGCGCTTCTGTCATCTCTTTGGCAATCCGGTCTTCACTACCCGGGGAATCGGCTTTGGAAACGGATATGGATTCCGCCGCCATGCCCGAATCAAACGCGATGCTCTTGAGCCAGTGCTTTGTCTCCGGATTGGCAAAAGGCGTCCCGTCGGCAAAAGAAAGGTCTTCCAGGCCGGGTAGCTGATAGAGCAGAAATGCGGTTTCCTGACAGACAGCCTTGTGTGCTTTGGTATATTTTGCCCCCAGTCTTGTGAGTGCTTCGGCCACAAGCCGGTTCAAATCCAGCCAGAAGATAAATTGTGGAAGCCTTCCTTCCGCCGCCTTTAACAGGGCTTCGGCATCTCCGGTATTGCGCAGGTCAAATAGCATTTTCACGACCTGATGATCGGGAGCGGGGATTCTGGTGCGGCAATTGGCAGACACCGGCAATTCTTCGATGTTGCACCAGAGAGACTTTCTGTTGAGTCGGTATGCCAGAGGGCTCGCCGCTTGCTGCTGCCGGCAGTAACCGGTGATTTCACGCATTTTCTGCAGGTTATTATCCAGCATTCTCTGGACAACCTGGGGAGACTGGATATCTTCAGGTTGTGAAGGGGTGTTTGCCGTTTCTTTATTGTCCTTTGCTTCGGCAACAACTTGCGGCGACTTTACGGCTTCTTTTTGAACCTTTGATTCTTCCTTAACTGTCAGAGCGCCAACAAAATCCTTAAGGGTCTGCAGGGAAGGCGGACCTTCGAGATATTGCTGCATCCACTGTTCAATCTGATCCAGGTTATCTATCAGAATATTAGCCTGTGCCTCCCGAACCGGAATCCGGGGAAGTTGCTTTAAGGCAATTTCAGTTTTTTCAATCCACCATTCCATGGAGCGTAGACGCCCCCGCATTCGCTCTCTCGGCGGATAAAGCTGCTCCCAGAATTTTCCCATCAGATTCATCAGCAACTTGACCCCAATGGAAAGTCCATCATATTGCCTGGTATAGATAAGCGCGACTGATAGATATATCGCCACCAGGAGATCTTTTGATTTATGCGCAAGAATGTCGGATGAAAAACGTACAACCTTTTCCCAATTGACCGAACTTGCGGCGGATGGAGAAGAAAGCTTGTCTATTTCGTTTTGCAATTCCTGAAAATCGGGATCATAGCGGACATCCACGCCTCCGGGCCGATCGATGGTAATCGGATCTTTGCCTAGCGTCGAAATATCCATGGAGTATTCCGTTCCAATGATATCTTTCCAGGAGGCGCCTGACGATGCCGACCATAGTTGGACGGCATCCGCTGCTTTGAGATTTCGATTGTAAGTTGCCAGAAAAGCCTTTTCCAGTGTTCCGCCTAAAAACAGGGTTTGCGGCAAAATATTCACCGTCATCTTGAACAGATGATGCCATAGGCTGACCTGGAGAATCTTATCATTGCATGGTCCGCGATCAAGACTGACAAAATATTCCTTTTTGTCCGATAAGCCGGCCACTTGTTCCGTTAATTTTTTAAAATCTAGAAATGACGCGAAAGGATCAAGAGGTGAACCAATCTGATTAAGGCTTTTTCGTTTAGCAGTATGTTCGGACCATTGACCGGAAGGTGGTCTTATATTGGCTAACTCCTCTTCCAGTTTTTTTACACTATCAAACTTGTGCGTTGCCAGATATTCAAACTGACACCAGGTATTTTCACATGCAAAGGGGAGAAGATCCCACTGGCTCTCCCAATCTTTCAGTTGGCCGCTGCCGATGATCAGAAAAGGATAAGGCCTTCCCATTTTATCGGAGCTTTCACGCACCATGCCGCATATCAGGGAATCTTTACCTGAGCCCTTTGACCAAAAACGCCAGGAGCTGAATTCCGGCGCAACATCAGATTTTGCCGTCAGCGTGGAATAGGCGGTTTCCAGCAAAGTCGATAAATCATTTACCAGGGGAATACTCTCACCTAGTTTTAAAAAATCTTTTGCTACCGGGTGCTTGCCCATGGCGATGAAACACCAGCTTGTGTTTTCGGATGTATTCATCATTTTCCGATGCTCCTGGGTAGTGCAACCGGCATGGCTTCTACGGTCTGCACCACCGGCATGTTGCCAATAAATTGATAAGCAACCTTGATAAACTTGATTTTCAACCGTTCCAGTGAAGCTTTTTCACCCGGAAACTCGCGGGCATAGAACACACGTTTTCCGCCTCTGAAATCTCTCAAGAAATCCGCGAAGGCCTGTGGTCCCAGATAGCGCCGGGATAAAACAACATCGCTTACTTCAATATTCAGGATCACATCGCCGCATGTGTCGGGCGACCAGTAAAAGGTTTTGCTGACCGGAAAATTGTTATTCATCAGCGTTTGCGCGTTACCGCCGCATTGAAGTTCCAGCCGCGTACCATGAGGCTGAAACTTGGCATCCGGGTTGGCAGCCGTCGGAAGTCCGTTAATACCCACATTATAATTCTTTTGTTGCACTTGCTTCGTAGCCTGTGCTTTGGCGCCTTTGTTCAAAAAATTGTAAAATGATTTCCCCAACATCACCGTGCCGCCTAAAACTTCCTTTGGATAATAACCGGCCCGCTCGTTTCTGTTCAGAAACGGCGCAGCAGTGTCTTTGACAAACTTCCAAACCAGGCCGTCAGGCCCCACCAGAAGCGGCATCATCTGCTGGCTCGACATACCCATGGTAGGTGCTAAGACTTGCTGACCCCACTGGCTTTCCAGCTGCTCGGTGGCTCGATTGCGAACAAATAACCACAGATAATCGAAAGGCCCAGCTAGTAAGCGGGTGACGGTTGCTTCCGGATCCTTGCCGTTGCCCACTCCTTTTTTCAGATGCTCAATCGCTTTATATCCGACAAAAAAAGGCGATTTGCCGGTAGCCGGATCCTCATTGAAGGTCTGTCCGGCTAGTTCATAAGCAATCTTTCTGGAAGTCGTTGCAGGCTCAATAGCCTTCAGCGCATTCTTATAATCTCCATAGCCCTGAGCGGCCGCTATTTGCATATCCAGTTTCTGCGCGCCGGCGTCATGACCAACTGACTTTTCAACAGACATCGCCGTTTTTTTAACAGATTCCGTCATCGTCTTGAACATTCCGGCTTTGTAAACAGTGCTTTGAGCTTTAAAAGCCTGGAAACGAATAATCTGGGATAACCAGACAGGAAGCGCGCCACCACTATATAACGGCTCGAGTTGCGTCGTGATTTGATCGATCAACGCGCGATAAGGACCGCCGCCGCTACTTGCCATGCTATTAGCAATTCTATCCCATTCAGCGGACGTATTCAGGCGCTCTGTCCCTTTGGAAAATCCGTCAGCAAAATGCTGCCAGGATTCAAAAGAAAGGGTCCGGTATTTTCCGTCAAACGCATTCTTGTTGCTGGTTAATGATGGTGCATCCGGGCAGGCTTGAAACAATTCGACGAAGAAATGGTCAATCGCATTTTTGCCCTGACGGGTAAAGCAGGGCGGCACCTGTCTTTCTTCAGAAGCTTGGCGGCCGCCTCCCCAAAAATCATTAAGTGTAACCGGCAAAAGAGAGCTGTGATGGTTGGCCAGCGCAAGCAGCCATTCCAGATGCCCGCCTCGCCGGCCATACAGCGATTTGATGGCCGCCTCCAGACCGGCAAGTTCTTTTTTAATTTGGTCGGAATCTTCTCGCCACGCAAGGTAATAGAAATACTGCTTGTTAATAGCCTCCCGGGTTTCCGGATTATTTACCGGATCATGGTTACCCATAGCGATATAATGCGGCTGAGGTTTCTGACTCAGGCGTTCTACATTCGAAGTATAAGGCGCATCCCTGAGAACATTGATCCGGCGAACAAGATGCACCATGTATTGTGCATAATCATTATCGGATACGGAAGCATCGAGCCCCCGAATGTTTTGCATCAGGTTTTGATCAAAAGGACCCAGAAAGCGCGATTGATATTGATTGCAATAATGCTCTTTCAGTTCTTTTTCCACACGGATGCTTTCGCGCAGACCAAAGCGGGGAATCCACCAGCTTTTATTCTGATTCTCTACCCGGATAATTCCCTTACGGAAACTATCCAGCATGGTCAGATTGGATAAATATTCCCCCTGCAACATCGGCAATTTTTGAAATTCTTTAGATATGCCACCGATGGTGTGTAAATTTTTAACGAACGAAAAGCTCAATAAGCCGCAAAGCGCGATACATAAAACGACCCATGCGCTTAATCCGAGATTGCCGGTCAGGGCGCTCCATTCCAAAGCTCTCTTGGTCGGCGCCAACAAACTGCGGTCTTTAGGCAAAACCTTTGCAAAAAAATCATGCAGAAAAAGTCCTTTCACCGTGTTGGGTAAATTTTCCTGAGTCGCCGTCACCCCTAAACTCTGGGAAAAGTGCGATATGGGACTCCCCGCCTGTTTGCCACTGCTAAAAAATAATCCGCGTAAAATGGGTGTTTCCTGGTAAGGATTGACGCCAAAAGTTGTTTTAATGAATGTGGATAATCCCTTTTTTATATCATCGAACTCTTCCGGGAAAAAGAGCAGCGGCGGATCGACAGACTTTAGTTCGATCTGATGCAAAAGCAGTATTCGAATATTTCTCAAACGCTTGCTGACGGTTTGCATCGCGCTTTCCAGAAAAGCGGGGATGTCGGCTGATAAACTCTGATTAATCATGCCCATCGGCTGCTTCAGGCTTTCATCAGGCAGTAGCCCGCAAAACCTGTTGATGCCTTGAATCAAATCACATTTTGTCACCAGCACATAAACGGGAAACTTAACACCTAACACCCTCATTAATTCATC
>CAYULE010000115.1:0-7773 GCA_964445385.1 uncultured Smithella sp. | reverse complement strand
TCGCGGGGGATGCCATAATAGAGAAAGTTAATGGGCATCAACTCACCCAGTAAATAAAAGATCTTATTCTTCGAGGGATCATCCGGGAAGGTAATGGACGCCTGATACCCCTGAAGAATGCCGGTTTGAAGATCTCTGAGCGCGTTAAATTCAACTTTTACCGTCTGCCCCATGATTTGCGGATCTGTCGCGTCTCTGATGGATTGCAAATAATTCTGTAAATCGGAGAATTCCACCGTTTTGGTCGAACCGCTGATGAAGAAGACGGCCTGATGACGGCTGTGCAGAATAATGTCCTCAATATGTTTCTGCTTCAGGATGGAAGCGCCGATGACGCCGATAAACATGTCGGCATCGGTCAAGACGTCTTTTCCCAGGTCATCAATGGTCTTGGCTTCTGTCCTGTGCCTCCCGGAATTCTCCGCTGTGGCGATATCCACACCGAAGAGATGACCTTCCCCGACGCGGGAATGAAGTTCCTGTTTCAGGAAACCGCCGATGGCGCCCGCTGATCCGAGGACGATGATCTTCCGCCGGGAAAAAAGCATACCCAGCCTGCCCAGGATATTTTCTGTGGCATTGAGAATGGACAGGGCGCATTCCCTGGCCTCCGGGCCCCGCTTGAGGCCGGATATCGCAATGCTGGCCGCGGGAAATTGCAATTTTCCGAATTCTTTCATAACCTCGGCATTGTAATCATAGCCGTTTTTCGTGTGCTCAACACTGCCCAGAAAAGTTCCCGCGAGCCAGGCGGCAAAGGGACGTTTTTCATCACCTGCCGGCCGGGCCCTGTGAAAAAAGTCAAACACATCACCGACCGTTTTATTTTCCAGGCAAAAGCGATTGACGAGCGGCGCAAGATAACCGCCGTCTTCCACCAGGAGCACAGGCTGCCCCTTCCGCCGGGCAAGCTCGATTTCACTTAAAAAAATGTGTCCGGAGGCCAGTCGCATCGCCTCGAGGAAATCCAATTCTTCCCTCAGAAGGGCATCATCGATCTCCGCAAGCTTTGCAAGTTCCGGAAGAGGCGTAAACTGACGTGAGAAGTTATAAAGGCCGGCCAGCTTTTGACGGGATTCGATTTTCTGCAGACTGTAAAACCGGAAGACTTCCGGCGGCAATGACATGAGGGTTTCCAGATAGGCTTCCGGCACAATACCCGAGTATCTGACAAAAAAAGTGGTGAGTGTCTCGCATCCGGCTTCGGCAAACGCTTTTAAAAGGCCGATAACTTCAGCGGTATTGTGATGGATTAAAAATAGCCGGACATGGCTGAGCGTGTCCGGGTGTTGGCGAAGTGAGTGCGATAAAACAGGCATCTGGACAAGATAGTTGTCCAGTGTCAGCACGGAGCGGAATTCGTCGAAGCTCACATTCAAACAGGCGCCATACCGGGAAACATCGAAATAAATGTGAAACGCTCCGGAAATCATTTCCAGAACCTTCCCCTCCGCCAGCAAATATAATGCGAGAGGATCTTCCAACAGCTGAATTTCCTTTACCAGGATATCCAGCAATTCCGTCGCGTCATTGTGACCATTGCTTTTCTCCAGAAAAAGCATCTGCCGGTCGTCTGCCGGCCAGCTGAAATGCAGATTCTCAAGATTAGGCAGGCCTTCCCGCCGCAGATGCGCGAAAAAATCGTGCAGACGGATGGGACTTTCATTGTATTCGATGCGATTGTTCATACATTCGCGCAGGAGTCCCTGATGAATTTTTTCGGCTGTTGGATAGATATCCGAAAAATAGGAGCGACGGACAAGCTGATCCACGACGCGATGAGGAATATGTTTCAGTTGCAGGCGGGAACTTGCCGCATCCTCAATGGTGATTCGGAGAAAACGGCCGGGCCTGCTGTATTCAACCAGAAAATAATTTCCGCTTTTTTCTTCCTGATCATGGAGGTGAAACGGAAACAGCAGGGCCGGTGGATCGTTTCCCGCGTTCTCCCGGTTTAAACCGTAGAATTGAGGAAAGATGATGCCACCCCACTTTTCAGTCTGCAGAGAGCGGAAGATCACCTGCATGCAATTGCTGAAATGACGATGATCAAAGGGAAGGCTGTCCGCGGCATCCATCCTCACATAGATCATGATCCAATCCAGGCCGGTCCGGGCGAGCTCCGGCGTCAGGTTGGGATCTACCCTGCGCCTGACCATGATGTCGGCAATGCCGAATCCGCACTGCTCAATCACCTCGTCCACCACAAGCTGGACAAAGGTGTGTAAATTGCGAAATAGATGAATATGCGTCAGATCAATAACATAATGTTTATCGCTTTGGCGCACCAGAGGAACGCCCAGCGTTGTCAGTTCGCCCGGGGAGTCAGGGTAAGACGCAACTCCCGCGTCTTTTGCTTCCTGGTTCCGGATCAATGTCCGGAGCATATCATCGACAGTATGCTTCATCAATTCTGTTCTCCATCATTTAAAGTATTGCTTGTGACGATGCGACCTTTTTGTTTACGGGTAAATTTCCAGGAGGACCTTGTGCGCGTCACTCTGACGCGCCCGGACAAACGCATCCTGAACATGATCCAATGGATAACGCGCCGTAATGAGCTTGCCCAGGGGCATGTCGGGGAAAGCCCGCATAATGGAAAGCCCGTCGGCAAACCGTCCGCAGCGCGACCCCAGAATCGTTTGCTCGTTGATCACGACCGGCGCCAGGTTGATGTCGCCGGATATGGCCACGGTGGATTTAAGAACAATCGTTCCCCGCGGCCGGCATAAAGCCATGGCTGAAACGATGCCTGCGCCTGAGCCCGTCGCATCCACAACAATGTCTGCACCCGGTGCAATGTCTTTTTCATTCATGCTTGTTTTGATGTGACGCCACGCCGCCACCTGAAGTTTTTCCGGATGATGTCCCACAACCGTTATGTCTTCCACGACCGTCGATAAGACCCAGGCGCAAAAAATTCCCAACCTCCCATCACCCAGCACAATAACTCTTTCCTTACCGCATACAGGCAACTGTTCCAGAATCTCGCAGGCCGCCGACAGCGGTTCTGTGATGACGGCCCGTTCATCGGAAATTTCCTCCGGGACAGCTATAAGGTTGGCCACCGGCAGCTGGCAGAATTGCGCCATGCAGCCGTCGAGGTTTGCGATTCCCAATGTTGTCCGGTTCGGGCAATGCCTGCCCAGCCCCCGGTCGCACCATTCGCAATGTCCGCAGGCGGCGTTGATTTCTCCGACGACTCTTTGCCCGATCCATTCCCTCTCGGCGCATTCTTCGACCACGCCGACAAATTCATGTCCGAGAACACCTTTAAAACCCAGATACCCCTCCATGATTTCCATGTCGGTTTTGCAGATGCCGGCCAGTTTGATTTTTATCTTTGCCCAGCCGGGTTTTACCTCCGGGACGGGATAGTCCTCAACATACGTAAGCTTTCCATCAAAGACTGCCGCCGCCATGGTGTCCATCGTTGCCTCCTTTTTTTATGACTCCCGGAATTTTCGAGCTTTTTCCTTAATCGTCCGGAAGTAATCCGTCTCGACAATTTCGGAAACGTCCTTTGCCTGCATGTTGCGGTCAATTTTGATCTGCAGTTCTTCAACCTGCCGCTGCAAATTCTTTTCCCGTTCATGAACTTTCCCGGCCATCTGTTCGAAGGCGCGGGACAGATGGCCCAGTTCATCCTTGCGCGCGGAAATGTCCGCCGGCATTGCGAGATCGTAGTTTCCGTTTTCTACGGATTCGGCGGCGCGGGTGAGCTGGGCCAGGGGATCGGTAACCTTCCGGACGAAAACAATGGAGATGATAAATCCAATCACCAGAAGAAGGACCGCCACAATGGCGGCAATATAAAAGTTTTCAACCATCGCCTCCTGGGAAACAAGATCGTCGAGCGTCGCCCAGGTAATCGCGATGGCGGTGGCCAGAACAGCGACAATCAACAAAGTGGTAATCAGCAGGATCGTCCGTGTTTCCAGAGTCATCAGAATTCTACCCGCCAGAATGAGGATCACCGGGACCAGGACAAAACCATTCACCGCATCCGTCAGAAAAGCCGGCAGGATCCAGGAAGGAAACGATGACGGAAACTTCATGAAATGAAGAAAGAGAACGTCCAGCCCGACGGCAAATCCAACGCCGATGGCGCTGGCCAGCACAAGGCTCATTTGCAGAATGCCGAATTCACGCACGGTGGTGATCCTGGAGATTCCCCGATAAAGAACCAGCCCGGGGATCAGTCCCATCAATCCGTTGGCGATGTGCCAGTTCCAGAATTTCCAGAAGCCGAATCCGGAAATGCCATCCCCGATGATGTTTCCCGTAAACCCTGTTAAAAAACCGGCGAGTGGATGCCATATAATTCCCACAATCATGGGAAGCGCAATTTGCGGTCTGAGCGAAATGAAAGGCGCGGAGGGTAAAAGAAAAATATTGGACAGGCTGTTCAGGATCCCGTAAACGATGCCGCACACACATCCAATCAGGAGAATTTTTTTCGCGCTGATTTTCATCCTTCCATCCTTCGGATGATTTTGCCCATTTCCCGGCTGATGGCATGATCCGGGTATTGCAGGCAGAAGATACCGGCGCTGGCCAGGGTCATCATTTCATCGGAATGAGTGAGCACTCCTGCAACCTCGCATGCGTAGGCCGAGGCTACCTTGGCGGCCAGGGCGTCCGACGCGAGACCGGCGGGCGCTTTGTTGATGATCAGAAACATCCCGGGAACTTCCAGTTGCCGGGAAACCTCGACCGTTACGGCGGTTCCCTGATAATCCTGTTGGTCGGGACGCAGAATAATCAGCAGTATATCGGCAATGGCGATAGACATTAATGTTTCTTCATTGAGTCCGGGATGGGTGTCAATAAAAAGATAGTCGAGTGAAAACTGGTCCAGAAGCTTTTGATACCCTTCTTTCAGGAGATTGATGTCATACCCATAATGCAAAACCCTGGCGATATCTCCGGTACGAATGCTGGAAGGTATCAAGAAAAGTTTTCCGGCCGATTCTTGGTTCATGCTTTGTGAGACGTCATAAACAGCGCTCGCAATTTCGCACTTTCCCCAGAGAAAATCGTTTAAGGAATGCGATATATCCTTCGGATCAAGATTGAATAAAACGTGAATGCCGGGAGACTGGATATCGGTATCGACCACGCCGACACGTTTTCCGCTCAGGGCAAGCAGGCAGGCCAGATTGGCTGTGGTATTTGATTTTCCCGTTCCGCCCCGAAATGAATGAATGGCGATAACTTTAGGCATATGACCTTCTCCTCAACATCATTTTTCCCGCCTTTCATCGTCCCAGGCGTCGTCATGGACATTAGGCGTTGTTTCACGGTCGATCGTCAGGAGCTGTTCCTGCAGCTCCATTTGCTCGCGGGTGTTGAAAATATAAGATTCCTGATCATGACGGTGGGCCGCCAGGGTATGCAGCGCCGCTTCATCATACTTAAGAAATTTCTGACCGGCCCGGGTGGCGCTGTATTTGCGAAAACCCAGTTTGATCAGCACATCAACACCAAGACGGATCGACGTGTCAAGCGACTCGCGATAAATATCTTTAACCCCCATGTCCAGAAGATCATAGGCGTCCTGGCGGCTTTTCGCGCGCACCATGACCCTCAGGTCGGGAAAAGATTTTTTGATTTTTTCCACCAGATCAAAGTTGATCTCGGGAGAGTCAATGGCGGCAATTAAAATTTTTGCCCGATCCGCTCCGGCTGATTTCAAAATATCCAGACGAGTCGCGTCGCCGTAGAAAACGGTGAATCCCATTTTTCTCAGGAGTTCAACGCGATCCGAATCATTGTCCAGAATGGTCGCGTTGACGCCATTGGCCCGCAGAAACCGTCCGATGGTGCTGCCGAAATGGCCGAATCCGGCAATAATCACGGAATGATCACCGGAAATAGCATCGGGCTCTTTTTCCTCCAGTGCTTCCTTCGTTCCCAATCGAGGCAGGATCAGACGCTCATTGATCAAAAGCAGGAGCGGTGTCACGGTCATACTGATGGCTGTGGCGCCCATCATCATATCCGTCCAGGAAGCGGATAGAATTTGCAGCTGGGCGATAAACGCAAACAGGACAAATGCGAATTCACCGACCTGTCCCAGTCCCAAAGTAAAGATCATATTCTGATCGAAACTTAAGCGGAACACTTTGCCGGTTGCAAACAGGACGAGGGATTTTATGGCGATGATGCCGCATACCAGCGTCATGATCTGCAAAGGATGATCGATCATCAGTTTAAAGTTGATGGACGCGCCGACCGCGATGAAAAACAATCCCAGCAGGATGCCTTTAAAAGGCTCAATGTCGCTTTCCAGTTCGTGGCGAAATTCGCTGGTGGCCAGGACCAGACCGGCCAGAAATGTTCCCAGCGCGGGGCTCAATCCCACCAGCATCATGACATAAGCCGTTCCGATGACAATCAGCAGCGCGGCCGCGGTAAAAAGTTCCCGCAGTTGAACGCGCGCGATAAAACGCAAAAAAGGCACAAAGACAAAACGCCCGACCCCGACAACGGCATTGGCGGCAATCAACAGAGTTAAAGTCTGCGCCCAGCCGGGTAAACCGGTCATGAACGTGGCCTGCCCGCCGGACGGCACTTGCGTGGCGGAGAGCGCCAGAAGCGGCAGGAGGGCCAAAATCGGGATTACGGAAACATCCTGAAAGATCAGGATGGCAAAAGAACTTCTGCCCGATTCGGTTTTGGTCAATCCTTTTTCTTTGAGCGTCTGCATGACAATCGCCGTGGAAGACATGGAGAGAGCCAGACCGCAGGCCAGCGCCGCCTGCCAGGTAAAACCGGACCAGGACAGCGCGGCAAAGCACAGGAGCGTTGTCGCGCCCAGCTGCATGGCCCCCATGCCCAGGATCAGCTTGCGCATTCGCCAGAATGTGGCCGGTTCCAGTTCCAGTCCGATCAGGAAGAGCATCATCACCACGCCGAATTCGGCAAAGTGCATGATGTTCTTTCCTTCCGCGCCGATAAAACCCAGAAAGAAAGGGCCGATGATGATGCCGCCCAGCAGGTAGCCCAGCACGGAACCCATTCCCAGTTTTTTGGCAATGGGCACGAAAACCACCGCGGCGGCCAGATAAATTAAGGCGTCATGTAAGAAAGCGCTGCTCATGGATTCGGTCGTCCTTTAGCTTCGACAAGCCAGTCATTGAGATAATCATATTTACGCATGGATTCAATGGAAAGATTGCCCGTTGTCAGTCGTGTAAGTAGCTCATGATAAAGTGCGACGTGAAAGGCCAGTTGCTGATCGGTCAGCAGGTACGTGCCGTGGACGACAAAAGGAGGCAGGTAAATCATCTGGCACAAAGCGGCAGTCTGTTCGAAAGGAACCAGAAATTCCCGCATGGTAAAACGATTGTACTGACCGGTCGCGAAAGATTCCCGGGCGCCGCCGGCCGTCAGGACATTAAAGACGATTTTATCTTTCAGCGCGTTTTCCCGGGTGCCGTGCGCCCAGCCGTATTCCAGTACCAGATCCATCCATTGCCTGAGCATGGCCGGCGCGCTGTACATATAAAGGGGGTGATGCCAGATGATCACATTATGTCCGAGCAAAAGCTCTTTCTCCCGTGCAACATCGACATTGAAATCGGGATATTGCTCATAGAGATCATTGAACGTGACACCGTCAATTTTATCCACGCGGGCCAGCAGGGCCTGGTTGGTTTTTGATTTTTCATATTGGGGATGGGCAAAAAGGATCAGGACTTTGTTCATGGGAATCCTTAATGGATGATTCGAGTTTGTGAGTCCCCCTTTTCTAACCACCTGAAGGTG
>CAYULE010000114.1:0-7846 GCA_964445385.1 uncultured Smithella sp. | reverse complement strand
ATGCCGCAAATTTGGAGGGTTTTCACTTTTCAGGCTATGTACTCGAAAAAGATAGTTATTCGCTATACACCAGAGATTGTCCAGCAGCCGGTCATTTATTTACTGGCGCAAAAACACAACCTTGTCTTTAATATTCTCAAGGCCAGGATCTTTCCGCGTCGCGAAGGCGTGATCGTACTGGAACTCTCCGGGAAAAAAGAAGACTTCGACCGCGGCATCCATTTTCTGAAAGAAATGGGGCTGAAAGTTGAGTCTCTTTCCAAAAGCGTTTTACAAAATGTCGACAAATGCGTCCACTGCGGCGCCTGCACGGGGTTTTGCCCGACCGGCGCTCTATCTTTTGAGAAAAAGACACAAAAAGTTTTATTTGATGCTGAAAAGTGCAACGGGTGCGAGCTTTGCGTTTCCGCCTGCCCTGTCCGTGCTATGGAAATCAATTTAATGTAGTACAAATCTCAGCTTCAACCGGTTAACCTTTTCCATCCCTCATTAAGTTTTATCCTTTTTTCATTATTTCAGATGATCAGTCGATATTTTTTGATAAATTATCTCTTTTGATATATGGAACAAAATAGTTTCTTAAGGATACATTATTGTTGTCTGCACGAAACTATTTCGTCCATATCGATAAAATTCATACACCATCAGGGAGGCCTTCGAAATATTCATGAGCACAGCTAAAAACGGGTTTGATAATGAAAAGTACATCACCGAACAATCAGCGGCAATTTTACAGCGTGCTGAAAGATTCAACAATAAACTCTACCTGGAATTCGGCGGCAAACTGCTCTATGATTATCACGCCTCCCGTGTCCTGCCCGGCTATGATCCCAACGTCAAAATGAGGCTCATCAAAGAGCTGAAAGACCGCGCGGACATTCTGCTTTGCATTTATGCGGGAGACATTGAACGAAAAAAAATCCGCGCGGACTTTGGCATCACTTACGACGCGGACGCGATGAAGCTCATTGACGACCTGCGCGGCTGGAATATTAATGTGATGGGCGTGGTCATCACCCGTTTTGAAAATCAGCCTTCGGCTATTTTATTTAAAAACAAACTCGAACGCCGGGGAATCCGGGTCTTCACCCACCGTTTCACAAAGGGGTATCCCACCAATGTGGATTTAATCGTCAGCGATGAAGGTTACGGCATCAATGATCACATCCCGACAGACAAACCGCTGGTGATTGTCACGGGACCGGGACCGGGCAGCGGGAAACTGGCCACCTGCCTTTCCCAGCTTTATCACGACTACAAGAGAGGCGTTAAATCCGGCTATGCCAAATTTGAAACCTTTCCCATCTGGAATCTGCCGCTCAAACATCCGGTCAATGTCGCCTATGAAGCAGCCACCGCCGATATCCGCGATTTCAATCAGATCGACCCGTTTCATCTGGAAGCCTACGGCGAAGCCTGGGTGAACTACAACCGTGACGTAGAAGTTTTTCCGGTCGTAAAAAGAATTCTGGAAAAGATCACCGGTGAGGCTTCTTTTTACAAGTCTCCCACCGATATGGGCGTCAACCGCGCCGGTTTCGCTATTACCAACGACGATGTCACAAAAGAAGCCTCCAAACAGGAAATCATCCGCCGGTATTTCCGCTACCGCTGCGAATACGCTATGGGGTTTTCCGATAAAGAGACGGTTCAGCGTGTGGAATTATTTTTGAATGATTTTAATCTGAAACCGGAGGACAGGAGCGTGGTGTTGCCTGCGCGTCAGGCGGCCGAGGATGCGATGGAACGAAATCGGGGCAATGAAGGGATCTTCTGCGGCGCGGCCATCGAGCTTGCCGACGGATCGATTATCACCGGAGCCAACTCTCCCTTAATGCACGCGGCCTCGAGCGTGGTGATCCACGCGATCAAACACCTGGCGGATATCCCCGATAAAATCAAGTTATTGCCGCCTAATATCACCGACTCAATCCGTAAACTGAAAACGGAAATTCTGGATGAAAAAAATGTCAGCCTCGATCTGGAAGAAGCGCTCATCGCGCTGGCTATCAGCGCCACCACCAATCCGGCGGCGGAGCTGGCTTTGGAAAAGTTAAAGGAACTGCAAAACTGCGAAGTTCACATGACCCATATTCCCACGCCCGGCGATGAGGCGGGGCTGAGAAGAATGGGGGTCAATCTGACCACCGACCCGAGTTTTTCAACCAACGATCTTTTCATTAAGTAGAAAAGATCATTTCTTAAACTGTTTTTTGACATCTTCGTCGGCCGTATCCAGCATTTTATTGAGCTGACCAGGAACTTTTTTTGCTTTACCGGCCAAATCCTTGGTATCGCGCCAAAAATCACTCAACTTGTCCCCGATCTCTTCTCCGCCGATCTTCAATGTCTCAACCGTTTGTTTAATTTTATCGGACATGGTAGCCGGGTCTTTGAAGAGGTAAACCCCGCCGACCAGTAAAATGACAAAGAGAAAAATAATGGCTAGTTTAATAAATTTGCTTAAGATAAAATACAGAATCATAATAACAACAAAAATCACCAGCACTGTGAAAGCTGTCGGATTTGACGAAAAATAAGCAGAAATTGCCTCCATGATTCACTTCCCCCTCCGGTATTTATTATGGTGGGCTATTTAACTTATTTTTAATATAAAATCTATTTTTTGTTTGCCTTGACAAAGAACAATTTGCTTCATAGATAAGGCATCTTATGAAAGATGAAGAAAGAAGCGAAAAACCACTGATGAGCGAAGCGAAAATGCTTAAAGTCGGATTGACCACTCTGGGCTGCAAGGTCAATCAGTGCGATGCGGCTGCACTGTCCAGAGACCTGAAAGCCGCTGATTTTGCGGTGGTGCCTTTTAATGCTTTCGCCGACGCCTACATCATCAATACCTGCACGGTCACCGCTTTTGCAGACTTTCAGGCGCGCCAGCTTATCCGCAGAGCATTACGCGCCAACCCCCGGGCCCGCATCATTGTGACCGGCTGCTACGCGCAGACGCAAGCTGAAATACTGGCCGGCATCGATGGTGTCAGTCTCGTGGTAGGCAATGATCAGAAACATCGGATTCCCGAGCTGCTGAACCATCCAACGCTTGATTCACAACGCATCATGACCTCCGATATTTTCCTGCACAAGAATTTTCAGGCCGTACCGGCATCAGGGATTGCGGGTCGTACCCGCGCTTTTTTTAAGATTCAGGATGGCTGTAATGCATTCTGCAGTTACTGCATCGTGCCCTTTGCCCGCGGCAGAAGCCGGAGCCTGCCAGCCCATGACGTTCTCAAAGGCGTGCAGGAATTTGCCCGGCAGGACTTTCGGGAGATTGTTCTCACCGGTATTCATCTGGGAGACTACGGACATGATCTGCAACCGGAAACGGACCTGTCCCGGACGCTCAAGATGATATTATCGCAAAACCCGCAGGTGAGATTCCGGCTCAGCTCTATTGAACCTAACGAAATATCGGATGAGTTGCTTGATCTTTTCGGTAAACACGAGAATCTTTGTCCTCACCTCCATATTCCGCTGCAAAGCGGTGATGATGATATCCTGAAAATGATGAAACGTCGCTATGACGCGGCATTCTATCGGTCACTCATTGAAAAAGTGGCCAGGACTATAACAGATGTTGCTATCGGGATCGATATCATGGTCGGTTTCCCCGGCGAAGGAGAAAGGGAATTCAACCATACCTTGCAGTTGCTTTCCGACTTGCCCGTGGCCTATCTGCACGTTTTCCCCTATTCGGAACGGCCGCAAACAGCCGCCCTCGGCATCCAACCCAAGGTCCCTGAAAAAATAAAGAAAGAACGGGCCGCCATTCTGCGGGAACTCAGTGTAAAAAAAAGAGAAACATTTTCCCGGCAATTTCTGGGGAAAACACTACCGGTGCTGGTAGAACAGACAAGGGACAAGAAAACGGGCCTTGCTAAAGGCTTTTCGCACAATTATCTGCCGGTACTGCTGGACAAACACCCTGCTTCTTTAGTAAATAACATTATCACCGTCAGGATCGAACATTATCAGGAAGGTAAACTCACAGGCAGGGTTGTTCATGAATAACGACAGATTAAAACGATTAACGGCTCTTCAGGAAAAGCTTCACTATGCTTTTCGCGATCCGGATTTGCTTTCGACCGCTCTGACACATCGATCTTATGTTAATGAAAATCCGCAGCTGGGTGTGAGCGATAATGAAAGGCTGGAATTCCTGGGTGACGCGGTTTTAGGCCTCTGCGTGAGCGACCTTTTGATGAAAAAACATGCTGATTTTGACGAAGGGACCCTATCCAAAATCCGATCTTCGCTGGTCAATGAAAAGCCGCTGGCGGATCTGGCGGCTGAATTGGGCCTTGGAGATTGCCTGCTTCTGGGACGCGGAGAAGAACATTCGGGCGGGCGCGTCAAAGAATCACTGCTGGCTAACGCGCTCGAAGCGGTGATCGCCGCGATATATCTCGATTCCAGCTTCAGTAAAACGAAAACCATCATCAAGCGGCTCATGACTCCCCTGATGAATGACGAAGCACTGAATGCGCAATGCTTCGATTATAAAACAGCCTTGCAGGAATTGTGTCAGAAAAAATTCAAATCCGCGCCGCTTTATACACTGCTTGACGCAAGCGGCCCTGATCACGAGAAAACCTTTGAAATTGAAGTAACCGCGGGCGACGATATCCGGCAAATCGGCAGAGGGAAAAGTAAAAAAGAAGCACAAAAACAGGCAGCGCAAAAAGCCTGGGAAAGTCTGCAAAGTGAAAACGACGCCTGAAGCCCGGAAACCGGCAAAACCATTGATTATCCCCATCTTCATCATGAACGGCGGATGCCCGCAACACTGCATTTTCTGCAATGAAAAGATTGCCGCGGGGAATTTCGCTCCGGAAGTTACCAAAAGTTTTTTTGACGCGGAAGTCACCACCTATCTGCACTGGAACAAAGACAAGCTCAGGAGCGTGGAAATTGCTTTTTACGGAGGCAGCTTTACCGGACTTGCACCTGATTATCAAAAGAGGCTCTTGTCCTGGGCCAACGCCTACATTCAAAAAGGGCAGGTCAACTCCATCCGGATCTCCACAAGACCGGATTACATTGACGACAACCAACTAACCTGTTTATACGGCAGCGGCGTCCGGACAATCGAGATCGGCGCGCAATCCTTCAATGATGAGGTTCTTCGCTCCGCCCGCCGGGGCCATGATGGGGAAGCCACCGTACGGGCAATGAAATTGCTTAAAGCGCATGGCTTCACAACCGGCCTGCACCTGATGGCCGGTCTGCCGCATGATACCCGGAAAGGGTTCATGGAAACACTTCTGCGCACCGTGGAACTGCGACCGGATACGGCACGCATCCATCCGGTGCTTGTTTTTCAGGACACGCCCCTGGCGGATGAATTCCGCGCAGGCCGCTACAAACCACTGGATCTTACCGAGGCGGTGAAGTGGTGCCATCTGGCCTGGGAGACGCTTACACCGGAAGGTATTCGCATCATTCGTTTCGGCCTCCAGATGACGCCGGAAATGAGCAAAGCGGGCGCCGTGTTGGCAGGTCCAATGCACCCGGCTTTCGGCAGCCTGGTTTATTCCGCTATTTTTTATTCAGCCACATTGAAATTACTGCGGGATATCACGAAGCATACCCGGCAATTACACTTTAGCGTTGCCAAATGCGACCTGTCCAACTTTCGTGGCCTGGGCAATAAAAATGTCGAAGCGATAAAAAAGCTTTACCCTGATAGCGAAATCGTTATAGACTCCGCAAGCGAAAGCCTTCCGGGGCATTTATCGCTGAAAATCGAAACCGGGGAATCTTTTTCTCTCGATATTCCGGGAATCCTTTAAATTACTGGAGAATATTTGTGCATAAATCCGGCTTTATCGCCATTTTAGGCCGCCCGAATGTGGGTAAATCAACTTTTTTCAACGCGATTATCGGCGACAAAATTTCCATCGTCGCCAATAAGCCGCAAACCACGCGCAACCGCATCACGGGCATCAAGAACTTTCCCGACGCGCAGTTGATTTTTCTGGACACACCGGGCATGCACCAACCCAAAAGTCCGCTCAACCGGGCGATGGTGCAGGCGGCCCGGGACACCATCGGCGATGCCGACGTCCTGCTGATGATGGTCGAAGCCGACACCCTCATCGGCCCGCACGATCTTTTTTTGATCGAAGCGCTTTCCGGGGTCAAGGCACCGGTATTTCTGGCCATCAATAAAATTGACCGGATTGATAAACCCTCTTTGCTGCCGTTGATCGATCAGTACAGCAAGCTTTACAACTTCGCAGGTATTTT
The DNA here is from genome assembly GCA_964445385.1 of uncultured Smithella sp. Taxonomy (GTDB): domain Bacteria; phylum Desulfobacterota; class Syntrophia; order Syntrophales; family Smithellaceae; genus UBA8904. The sequence goes on along the minus strand of CAYULE010000114.1, from coordinate 1,576 downwards.
TCCGATCAGCGCGTTAAAAGGCAGCGGGCTTGATGAGTTACAGGCCTCGTTGAAAGAGGCGCTGCCGGAAGGTCCGCAGCTGTTCCCTGATGACATAGCAACCGACGCCACCGAGCGGTTTATCGCGGGAGAATTTATCCGGGAGCAGATTCTGCTTTTTACCCAGCAGGAGATCCCCTATGTGTCGGCCGTAACTATCGACGCATTCAAGGAAGATGAGGAAAAAAATCTGATTCGTATCAGCGCGACGATTCATGTAGAAAAAGACTCACAAAAAGCGATCATGATCGGCAAAAAAGGCGCCATGCTCAAAAAAATCGGGACGCAGGCCAGGCTTGCGATGGAAAAACTTTTCGGCGCGAAGGTTTTTCTGGAATTGTTTGTGCGCGTAAAGAAAGACTGGACCAGCTCCGACAAAATGTTACGTGAGTTCGGACTTATCAAATAGAGGATTCCATGCAGGCAAAACCCATCATCGCCATCGTCGGCCGGCCCAATGTGGGCAAATCAACGCTTTTTAACCGCATCGCGGGAAAGCAGAAGGCCATCGTCATCGACGAACCGGGCGCAACGCGTGACCGCAACTACATGGACTGCGTCTGGCACGATAAAGCTTTCACCCTGATTGACACCGGTGGATTCGAACCGGTCACGGAAGAACGCATTCTGATCCAGATGCGCGAGCAGACAAACCTGGCCATTGAAGAAGCGGATGTTATCATTTTTCTGATGGACGGCAAAGACGGCCTCACCCCGACAGATATTGAAATAGCCCGCCAATTGCGCAGCCGTGGCAAAAATGTATTTTACGCGGCCAACAAGGTGGACGGCGCGCGCCATGAAGAACTGCTCACCGAATTCTATCGATTAGGCATCGATGAAATTTATTCCATCTCCGCCCAGCACGGGTTAGGCGTGGATGAACTGCTGGCCGTGCTGACGGAAGGTTTTCCCGAAGCCATCGAGAGCAAAGACGATGTGGATGAACCCATCGCGGTGGCAATTGTCGGCAAGCCCAACGTCGGCAAGTCATCCCTCATCAATCTGATTTCGGGGAGCCAAAGAAGCATTGCCAATCCCACACCCGGCACCACACGCGACGCCGTCGACACGACCATCAAGGTCCACGGCAAACAGTATCTCCTGATTGACACGGCGGGCATCCGCCGGAAAAACAAGATCAGTCTGACTCTGGAAAAATACAGCGTCATCCAGGCCCTTAAAACCATCAACCGCTGCGATATCGCATTGGTGTTGATTGACGCGGAAGAAGGCATCACCGAACAGGATGCTAAAATCGTCGGTCTCGCCTATGAGCGCGGCAAAGCCTGCATCATCGTTGTCAACAAATGGGATAAAATCGAAAAAGATAATTCCACCGTAGGCAAATTTGTCGAAAAAATTCACGATGAACTTAAGTTCATGGATTTTGCTCCCATCATTTTCATTTCCGCATTGACCGGACAACGCGCGCCGAAGATATTTGAATACATCAATGACGTTTACGCCCAATATACAAAGCGGGTGGGCACCTCTCCCCTCAATGATCTGGTGGAAAGGTCCGTCCGGAAAAATC
>CAYULE010000113.1:0-7859 GCA_964445385.1 uncultured Smithella sp. | reverse complement strand
GATAAATCGCCATTTTGTTTTTTACCGCCATATAAATTAACAATCAACTGATCAACGCCCCCGGGAACCGCGCGCGGGATCTTATGGATTGCCGGAAAATCCTGGCCGATTCTGTTGGTCATCTTTGTTTTACCGGGCAAATAGATAGCTTCGACACGGATCTTTTTCCCAACTTCGTCCCACACCAATCCAATTTCATCTTTCCCGGCCTTGATAATTTGATAAAACATGGTCGTTCCTTTCACCTTTCACCTTTCACCTTTCGCCTTTCGCCTTCAGCCTATATGCTCCACCAGTATCTTCACCCCGATCCCGATCAACACCAGCCCGCCGATAATCTCTACTTTCTTTCCGAAGATCCGGGCCAGACCTTTGCCGAAAATCATACCAACCGCCGTCATCACAAAACAAACAACACCGATAATCGCGGCCGGAAACAAAATAGGGGTTTTCAAAAGAGAGCAGCTGAATCCGACAGCCAGTGCGTCAATACTGGTGGCAATGGACAGCAGCAGGAGCGGCCAGCCGCGCGTCTGATCCGCTTCCCCTTCATCGCTTTCCTTTTCAAATCCTTCCCAGATCATTTTCCCGCCAACGATGGCCAGGAGCGCAAAAGCGATCCAGTGATCGAAAGCCTGAATCATATCAACGACCGTCGAACCGGCCAGCCAGCCGATCAGCGGCATCACAAACTGAAAAATACCGAAAGCGAGAGAAAGCCGCAAAACCGGCGCCCATGACTTTTTATGGTTAGCCGCGCCAATGCCGATAGCCACGGAAAAAGCGTCGATCCCAAGACCAACCGCCAGAAGAAAAATGGTAATTAAACTCATAACCGATAAAATCAACTTCCTGCAGGAAACGGTCTCGCCACCCATAGAGGTGGTTTTGCCACCCGCATGAGTGGTTTCAAACCTTTCCCTGCTTTAATAATGTCTTATAAATTTTTTCCGCCAGTTCCATACCAATTCCGGGTACGTTTTGCAAATCGGTAAGTGTTGCGTTTTTGACCTGCTTGACCGAGCCGAAATGCTTAAGCAACGTCTTCCTGCGCTCTTTCCCTATATCGGGGATCGTATCCAGAATCGAGCTGAAATCATTTTTTTGTTTGAGCTTATGATGGTAACGGAGGGCAAAGCGGTGCGCCTCATCGCGGACCCGCTGCAAAAGAGACAGAGCGGCAGGCCTTGATGAAAGATAGACGGCATCTTTACGCCGTGGCAGATAGACGCGATCCTCCGCTTTTGCGGCCTTTCCCCGGAGCTTGTTTTTCACGGCAAGAAATGCCCGTTCTTCTTTAGCCAGTCCGATCACATCCATTTTAATCTTCAGGTCGCTCAAAACGGAAAGCGCGACATTGAGCTGCCCTTTGCCGCCATCGACAACGACCAGATCGGGCAGTGGATCTGCACCGGTGAAACGCCGCGTCAGCACTTCGCGCATCATACCGTAATCATCCGGCTCATCCGGAGCCTTAATACGAAACCTCCGGTAACCCGATTTATCCGGTTCACCGTCCTGAAAGACCACCATCGACCCCACAGCGTTTTTACCGCTGATGTTGGAAATATCATAGCATTCTATTCGCCGCGGCAGTCTGGTCAGAGACAACTTTTCCTGAAGAATTTGCATCGCAGTGGTTTTCTGCTCTTCTTTTTTCCGGTCGGATATGAGCAATTCACGCGCATTGGCGCAGGCCATGTCGAGCAGCGCTTTTTTTGCGCCGCGCTGAGGAACCGTAAGCGGCACTTTCTTTTCCTTTATGTCGGCAAGCCATTCGGCAATTACATTTTCATCAGGAAGACTGCGGGGAAGGATAATCTCTTCCGGCAGATTGGACCCATCATAATACTGCTGCAACGCCGACGCAATAATTTCCCCTTCATCCGCTTTTGTTTTTACGGGTGTAAATGATTTGCTGCCCAGTAACTTGCCGTCGCGCACAAAAAGAATGCAGAGTTGACAGGTATCCCCCTCCGCATAGATGCCCAACACATCCTGATCCTCCCGGCCGCCCCAATCCACATTTTGCCTCTCCAGCGCGTGTTGCAGCGCGCCGATGCGGTCGCGCAGACGCGCCGCTTCTTCAAAGTTCAAGTCCTGTGCCGCTTCCTCCATCTGTTTTTTTAGATCGGAAATCAACTCGCGCCGGCGTCCCTGCAGGAAGGACACGGCGCTGTCGGCCAGTTTCCGGTATGTAGCTTCATCAATCAAGTTTTTGCAGGGCGCCAGGCATCGTCCGATTTGATATTCCAGACACGGCCTGGCTCTGAGTTGAAAATCCCGGTTGCGGCAGGTGCGCAGGGGAAAGACCTGCTGAATAAAACGCAGCGTTTCTTTGGCTGCCAGTCCTGACGGGTACGGACCGAAATAGAGCGCCGCGTTGTGAAGTCTTTTGCGCACCAGTTGCAGGCGCGGATATTTTTCCGTCGGATCAAGAGAAAGATGATAATAGGTTTTATCGTCGCGCAAGATGACATTGTAGCGTGGGCGATGTTTCTTAATGAGGTTGTTCTCGAGGATCAGCGCTTCTTTTTCAGTGGCCGTCGTGATGAACTCAATATCACTCACCCGCGCCATCAAAAAAGGCGCCATCGGGCGCGTATCCTTACCGGTAAAATATGAACTGATCCGGCTTTTCAGATCGTTCGCTTTACCGACATAGATCACCTTCCCCTGCGCGTCGAGCATAATATAAACGCCGGGACTGCGCGGCGCGGAAGTCATTTTTTCCTTCAAGACCGTGTTCTCTTCCATCAATATTTCCTTACTCCTCCAGAGAAAATCCCCCGCCCCTGATGGATAACGTTTGTTTATTTCAAAACACTTTTCAGGAATAAAAGAACCTTTTGGTTAACCTCGTCTGATTCCTGGCCGCGCAGGATGCCGTGATGATCAGCGGAAATCTGCACCAGTTGCTTATCGGCCGACCCCAGCCGTGAATAGATATCCATGCCGCTTTCCGGATTCACCACCGGATCAGCCGATCCCTGAATCACCAGAACAGGACCCTTCACGTCAGGCAGCCGGAGTTTAACATATTTCATCAAACGGTCCAGTTCATAGACGCCGTGCACAGGATTCCTGTGATAGTTGATATGGGGATTTTCCGGTTCATTGACAACAAATTCCATCTTGCCCCGATTGATCCGCAGAGCAGACAGGAATTTATTCCACCCGACAACGAACGGGGTATATTTTGCTGACGAATCCTGCAGGCGGGCGGGACCGTTAATCGAGATCGTTCCGGCAAACCGTTCCGGCTTGTTGGCCGCCTGTAAAAGAGCAAGACCCGCGCCGGTGGAAAATCCGATAATGGCAAAAGACTTCATCGTATTTTTCATAATAATGTAAGCGTGATTAACGGATTCATACCACTCATGCCAGTCCTGTGATGCCAGATCCGCGGGCGAAGTACCATGTCCCCGAAGCCTTGCGCCGTAAACACTATAGCCGTTTTTATATAGAAACTCCGCCAGCGGTTGAATTTCCTCCGGTGCTGCCATATAACCATGCACGAGAATGACGCCCCGTCTGCGAAAAAGATGCCTTTGCCAAAAAGGCTTGCCGATCGATTTCGGTTTGCTCTCGCCTTCAATATAATGATTTGAATAATCCTCTTCGAAAATCTGCTGGTCTCGTTCCAGAAACTGCTTATTGATTTTGTGACGGATGAAAACCGCCGGGACAAGCATCAGATGGTCCAGTCTCGTCGTCAGATTTTTCAGAGGTTCAATTTCATTTTTAAGAACCTCGATGATGTTATCCTTGCGAATGGTATGAAATTCATAGGTCTTGCTGAATCGCTCCCGGTTTCTGGTGATAACGCCATCCTGACGTGAAATGAGATTGTCGGCAATGGCATCTTTCATAAAACTTTCATATTTTTTATGGACATCATCGCTGAGCAGGTGAACTTGATCAAGGTTCAGTGTCTGATGGTAATTGGATATGCCGGTATTCATCAAATGTTCGATGGCCAGATAGATGCGGTTCTTCAAATCGCTTTCAGCAAAAGCGGTTTTCCGGTATTTCATGATCAGGTATGAGGCCAGGTGATCATGGTTGACCGTTGTCATCTCATAGATGGCGCGCATATACTCATACATCATGTCCACGTAAATCTTCTTGAAAGGCCCGGCATGCTTTAACTCCGCCGGGTCCAGGTAAAGCCCCTGATCCGTCAGCATCTCCTGAATGCCGGCGTGGCCGGCCAGATATTTTTTCACGGCAATCGGTTTGCCCAGGTTGATATCGATATCCACGCCGTCCATGACCATCGAGCCTTCCACCTGCATTTCCTCTTTCATTCGCAGGGAGACATCCTGAACAAAACGGTTAATCAACCTGCTGATGGCGTTATCCCTGGCGCGGACCGGATAATAAGTGATATTGACCGGGACGATGAATGTTTCCTTTTCAATAATCTTGTTTGCGTCACCGGGATGAAAGCCAAAATGCGCGGCAATTTTAGCAATGGATTCTGAATCATTGCGCTCGCGCAAGATCCGCAACTCTTCGCGGATAAACTGCGACCGAAGCGCAATGCGTCCGGCGCCCGTGTGCGGCGGACGGCGGCCCGTCGCACTGTTGATCAGATACTTGCCCTTTTCGATAATCTTCTTATCCTTGATCATCTGTCCTTCCGGGAAGATGATCACCGGATGGCTGTCCGTCAGCAGAGCATGAATCAGAATCTTATCTCTTTGGGGATCGGCCGTGGAAATTCCGCCGCCCCGATCCATAATTTCACCCAGCTTTCCGGTAAAGAATGAGAAATCCGCCAGAGAAACCGGATACTTTTTAATATACTTCTTGATGACATACGGCATGATAATGGTTTCCATGCGCGTAAAATGATTCGCCACATACAGCACGGGCTGATCGGGAACATTTTCTATTCCGTGTACACGGATATCCGTGCCCGAGGCCTTGAAAATAACATCCAGCGCGACCATCATACTGCGAATCATGGTATTGGAAATATTTAAAGTCTGCTGTTGCTGATTGTTTGTTTCCACTGAAAATCCTCCAGCGCGCTTTTTAAAATATCCGGGTGGTTTGTAAAAATTCCACTGACACCCAGTGCGAGCAGCTTCGTCATATTTTTTTTGTCATTCAGGGTGTAGACATTGACTGGAATCTGATGAGCTTGCAGATCATCAAGCCATTTCCGGGTTAACTCTCTTTTCGAGCAATTGAAAGCGTCGGCGTGCAGTGATTTGATGATTTGCGAAGGAAGTTTGGAACCATACAGCCTTTTTTCATAGAGTACCGCCGCGGGAACGGTTTGATCGATCTGTTTCAAATGAATAATCGCGCGGTCATCAAAACTGGAAAATACTACATGTCCGCGCATTCCGATTTGATCAACCGCCTGCAGGCATTTTTCTTCGATGCCTGCGGTAATCTCATTCGTCACCGCTTCTGTCTTAATTTCAATATTAACGGCGATTTTGTTTTTGCATAACTTCAGAACTTCCGTAAGCGTTGGTATTTTTGTTCCGATGAACTGTTTATCAAACCAGCGGCCGGCATCAAGTTTCTTCAATTGGGCAAGCGTATAGTCGGCAATTTTTCCTCTGCCGTTCGTGCAGCGGGATATTTTTTCATCATGAAAGACAACAACCTTGCCATCCGAGGTGAGTTGGACATCGAGTTCCACCATATCCGCACCCATAGCCATCGCGCCTTCGAAGGCAACCAGCGTGTTTTCCGGATAGTACGCCGACGCGCCGCGGTGAGCAATCATGGTAAAATTATCCCCGGCGGCAGGATGATACTTGATTAGATGGTAAGGTATGGTCATAATCGACATCGAATGCCCGGCATGTTCGACTCCAGGAATCTGGAACATGCGGACTTCCCGCTCCTGCATAAATTATTTGTCTTGGAGGTTTTTCATTCTATTTAATTATCATGTTTCCTTAGTATTTACAAATCGGCTCAAAAAAGATATCCTGTTGCAGACGGTTGCATTGTTAATGACGATAAATAATACTCAGGAGGATGGATATGAAAGTAATTGGCATTATGGGAAGCCCGAGAGTAGGAGGCAATAGTGATATCCTCATAGGTCAGGCTCTGGCCGGCGCCAAAGCCGCCGGTGCGGACGTGGAAAAAATCATTCTCGACCGCAAGCACATTGCCGGTTGCAAGGACTGTAAGAAATGCAACAAGACAGGGATCTGCGCCATCAAGGACGATATGGCTGAAATACAGAAGAAAATTCTGGACGCCTATGCGATCATCCACAGTGCTCCTGTTTATTTCTGGTCCATGTCCTCACAGATGAAAGCTTATCTGGACCGCTGGTGTGTTTTCTTCGACGCTGAATGGAAATGGCAAAAGCTTTACTATCCGAAAATGCGGGGCAAACGCATCGGTCTCATCACCGTTTGTGGCGACTCGAACGTGCACACGGCCGACCCGATTGTCCACAGTTTTAAATCAACCACAGACATGACCCGAATGCACTGGCTCGGCGCCGTCATGGCCTCGGCCAATGACAAGGGGGACATCGCCCACAACGAAACGGCCCTGCAGGAAGCCTTTGAGCTGGGGAAGAAGGCGGCGACACCCTGATACGGTGATGGTCACCGCCGTTTATGAAGGAGACACGGGGCGCTGATATCACAGGACGACGTATGCCTGACAGCAGGTGTCCTATGGATTGAATGTAAAAATACTTGTTTCCCGAACTAAATGATTGACTGATTTCGAGAACCATGCAAGATAAAAAAGAAATGCCTGAATGACTTTGAAGTCATTGAGAAGACAGGAGATAAGCGAAAAAAATTAACATCAACCTGTCGTATAGGGAAAAACAAAATAATCGATTCAAACTATTACGGAGGGGGTTTTGGGTTCCCAGCAGCGTCTTGAACATTTTCAGCATTTACTCGCACATGTGCGCGAACGTCTCGGCCTCAGCCTCGGCTTCGTGCTGTGGGACGGCTCCCTCGTCCCGGCCGATTATCCCGCGGATGCCTTTGCCATCCGTATCGCCGACGAGGGCGTGGTTGCGGCACTCATTCGAAAGCATAATCTGGAGACTCTCCTTAATCTTTGGGTGGCCAGACGCATTGATCTTATTAACGGCACCGTATTCGATATTGTGCAGCAGCGGCCGAAGGTACGGACCAAAGAATTCATCAGCACGCTCGACAAATGGCTGGTGGTGAAGACCCTGGCTAATTTTCTGTTGGTGCCGGGCGGCGGACCCTGGCCGCTCAGGGAACAACCGAACGAGCGTCCAAGCAGCGGTGACCATAAGGAAAACAAGGAAAACATCGCCTATCACTACGACCTGTCTAACGCGTTCTACTCCCTCTGGCTGGGACGCGAGATGGTTTACACTTGTGCCTACTGCACTGACTGGGACAACGATCTCGATCAGATACAGCTCGACAAGCTGGAAATGATCTGCCGCAAACTCCGCCTCAAGCCGGGCGAGCACTTGCTTGACATAGGCTGTGGCTGGAGCGCGCTTTTGTGTTACGCGGCACAGCATTACGGAGTCACGTCTCACGGGGTCACCCTGTCGGAGCAGCAGTTCGCCTACGGGCAGGAAAAGATAAAACGGCTAGGCCTTGAGGGGCGTGTCACCATTGAGCTCAGAGACTACTCTACCGTCGAAGGCAGCTTTGACAAAATCACATCAATCGGGTTCCATGAAGCCATCGGCATGGACAACTATCCCACGTACTACCAGACCGTGCAGCGTGTGCTTAAACCCGACGGCTTGTTCCTGCATCATGCCATCACCCGCCCGGCCAAGAAGGATATGCAAACCTTTCGCCGTAAGCGCCCCGAATTCGCATTACTGACCAAGTATATCTTTCCCGGTGGCGAGGTCG
>CAYULE010000112.1:0-7877 GCA_964445385.1 uncultured Smithella sp. | reverse complement strand
AATGGTTTAGATGGGCAGTAATCAATCAGCTTAATAAAACGCTACACGGGATCGGTGTGCATGCCTCTCCGTTAACCTTTGCGTTCGCTATCATGCACAAGCTAAGCCCATAGTCTATAGCCTTTTCTTCATCTCCGCCGGCTGTCCTGTTGTTTCCAGTACCCGGAGCCAGACATTGCCCTGGGGATCGATTTGTCTGCCGGAGATTGCAGCGGATAAGGGCAGGTGAACATATTCATTTTTTCTGAGTGCTACTAAAAGGCCGGTTTTCCCGGCCATCGCCGCGTGCACGGAGTATTGCCCCAGGGAACTGCAATAAATGCTGTCCGAAGCGTTGGCCGGCACTGATCGGATCAGATAACTGGGCTCGATATATTTCAAATTGATTTCCAGATTGATTTTCCGGAAATGCTGTTCGACAGCGTTTTTCAGAAACAGGCCGATGTCATGAAGGCGTATGTTCCCCGATGCATCTGTTTTCCGTTCAGCGGGATTCTGCATCATCAGTTCCTGCCCTGCGCCTTCCGCCACCAGAATGACCGCGTGGCCACGGGCTTTTATTCTATCTGAAAGCGTTTGCAGAAATCCTTTCTCTCCATCGAGGTCAAACGGCACTTCGGGAATTAAAACAAAATTGACGTCGCCCTGAGCCAGGGCCGCGGTTGCCGTGATATAGCCGGACAAGCGTCCCATAATTTTTACCAGACCAATACCGTTAAATGCCCCTTTTGCCTCCACATGCGCGCTGCGGACGGCTTCTACCGTTTTTTCAATAGCCGTATCAAAACCGAAAGATTTTTCAATCAGATTGAGATCGTTGTCGATGGTTTTAGGAATTCCGATGACAGCAATTTGGGCGTTTCTGGCGGTGATTTCCGTTGTCAGCTTTTCCGCCGCCCGCATGGTGCCATCGCCGCCCACGCAAAAAAGCATGTTGACATTCAGGTGTTGAAGATAATCCACCATCACCTTCGCCTCCTGCGGCCCGCGCGATGTCGAAAGGATGCTGCCACCAATATGGGTTATGTCCTTAACAAAGTCCGGCGTCAGATCGACAGGCTGATCACCAAAAGCCGGATTCAGTCCGCGCAGACCGTATTTGATTCCCAGAATTTTTTTAACGCCATAGCGATAAAACAGGGTCATGGTTATAGAACGAATGACATCGTTGATACCGGGACAGAGCCCCCCGCAGGTGACGATGGCCGCTCGTGTTTGCGCGGGTTTAAAATAAATCTTGTTTCGCGGGCCTGCCGGTTCCACAGACAGTGGCCGGCCAGCGGCATCTTTCATTTCTGAATAATTATCCAGCGAGGTGTTGAACAAAATCCGGTCATCATCTGATGTGAAACTGCTGATATTCAGAGGAGAATAAATCAGGCAGGGGCCTAGATTCGCGATTGAAAAATCATTTGTCATGAAATCATTTCCTTTTTTGGATGACCTGCATTGCTGCATGCTTACCGGAGAGGATCTCCGCGTCAAAACCGGCGTCCGTCATTAAAGACGCGCCAGTCAGAAAGATATTATTAAAACGTGTTTTATTGCTTTTGGTGGCAAAAGATGTCAATAAGGCGTTACGCACCTTATATTTCGGAGTGAGCACTTTACGGTAATCCAATGAGATATCAATTGATTTGTTCACATCGGATAGCTCAATATTATCCCGTAGAAAAGGAAAATAAACATCAAGCCTGTCCAAAATCGAATCGGCTTCTCGTTTAAGAGCATCCACAGACCAGTTTTCTTCAATATCCGGGAGATAAACCGTCGCGGTAAGAGATGCCCTGGCCTGAGCAAGACTCCTGTTTTTATCGGGAAGGCTTGTTTCCAGAATAATCAAATTATTATCATAGATATCTTTCGTCACATCCGTAACGACGGCAATATGACGGGCGATCTGTTCAGGCAGGCACTTTTCAGCGATGCCTAGAAAAATAGTAAAGGGATAATAAACGATTTTTGCCGGGCGAAACCAATCTGACAAATGGATGTGTTTATTGTTGCCCCGAACCAGAGGCAGGCTGCTTGATTTTGTGCTGATGATCAGATTCTGACCGGACACTTTGGATGTTGTGCCATCCGGCGCTTTAATGTCCAGATCGATCGCATGATTACGGGTCATGGACGATACCTGATAGTTGTTCAGATATAACCCTTTGTTCGCTTCAATTCTTTCGATGAGCGCGTTGAATAGAAATTGTTTTCCCTGCGGAAAATATGAAACGGCGCGCAACGGCGCGCAATAATGAAACGCGGAAGCAAATGAAAATAAATCTTCATTATTGAAGGAAAGCAGCGCCTGCTGGGCTTCCCACACTTTCTCCAGAGAGGCATCCTGCGTAAGAATTTTATCAAATTTAACGGCGCCGAATTTGTATCGAATGATAAAAGGAAATATTTTCAGATAGTCAAAATAATCTTTTGGATTTTGCGGTTGAATTTGCGGATGTTCGGTTATCCAGTCATGAAAAACCGACGAGGCGTCCATCGCCATATTGTAATAATCACTGATGTCCGTATCCCATTCGGGAAATTCTCGGGCCAGTTCAGCGGTAAGGGAATGGATGTCATTGTAGAAATCAATCCGATGGTCGGGAAGAATAATCTGATACGCGGGATTGATGGACGTTGATTCGGATTCAGGCAGAGCGATGCCCAGTTCGGACAATATGGATCGGCCCATTTGGTCCGGCCCCAATCCGGTCATTGGCGTGGGGTCAATATTGAAAACAAAATCGCCCAGCAGTTGCAACCCTCCCAGTCCGCTTTCAGCAATCAAGAGGGTATTAAGGCCGCCTTGACTGGCAAGCGCAGCAGCGGTATGGGAAGAAAGATCATCGCCTATGACAATCAGATCATACACAAATTATATTTTCCTCCAGAACAGGCCAATAAAAAACCCTGTTAACGGTCCAGTGACGGATTATGAATTACAGCATTATTATCAGGATTGTTGATGTTCTCGATGGCTATATGACGGCCTTTTTTTATAATACGGCCTTCCGCGAAATAACGGATGGCCTGAGGATATATTTTATGTTCTTCTTTTAATATTCTGTCAGCCAGCGTCTCCGCGGTATCATTGTTGTGCACCGGTATAACCGCCTGAATGATAATGGGTCCGGTATCCACACCCTCATCGACAAAATGAACGGTGCAGCCGGAAAATTTAACGCCGTAATCTATTGCCTTTTGCTGCACATGCGTGCCGGGAAAGGCTGGCAGCAGGGCAGGGTGGATATTAATAATTTTCTGTTCAAATGCATGTAAGAAAGATCCGGTGAGAATCCGCATGAAACCAGCCAGTACAACTAATTCGACTCCGGCGTTTTGCAAAATACGGATCAGCTCGAGATCAAAATCTTCCCGGCTTGAAAAATCCTGATGGTTCAAAACCGCGCAGGGGATGCCATGTTTTTTTGCTCTTACCAGACCATACGCTTCCGGTTTATTGCTCACGACAATTTGAATCTGCGCGGGCAAAGTTCCGTTTTCAATATGATCGATGATGGACTGAAGATTTGAACCGCTGCCGGAAATCAGAACACCCAATTTTAAGAGTTCAGCCATAGACCTGCCGTTAAATATCCGTGAAACAAACTGAAGCCTGATTTTCTTCCTTTTTCTCAACCACGCCGATCAGGTAAGCGTTTTCTCCCAGCGCTTTTAAACGTTCGAGAATATCCTTGGATTCCTTTTCCGAGACGATCATCATCATGCCGATGCCCATGTTGAAAACCCGGAACATTTCTTGTTCTTCCACATGACCGATATCCTGAATGACGGAAAATATCGGGGGAATCTCCCAGCTGTTGCTGGTGATGACACAACGGCAGACATCGGGAATAATGCGCGGAATGTTGTCATAAAAACCGCCGCCGGTAATATGGACCAATCCTTTGATGTTGAAATTTTTGAAAATATTCAAAAGCGATTTGACGTAAATCCGTGTAGGCTCCAGCAGTTCCAGACCGACCGTTCTGGGCAGTCCCGGCACGGTATCATTCATGGAAAGTTTGCCTTTATCCAGGAGCACTTTACGGGCCAGTGAAAAACCGTTGCTGTGCAGACCACTGGAGGCAATGCCGATCACACGGTCATTAATACTGATGGTGGAGCCATCAATGATTTTGTCCGATTCCACAACCCCCACGCAAAAGCCTGCCAGATCATAGTCGCCGGATTGATAGAATCCGGGCATCTCGGCCGTTTCTCCGCCCAGCAGCGTGCAGCCGGCCTGCCTGCAGCCCTGAACGATTCCATCGACGATCTGGACACTCTTTTCCAGCTCGATTTTACCAGTGGCCAGATAATCCAGAAAAAACAGAGGTTCCGCACCCTGAACAATGACGTCATTGACCGACATGGCAACCAGATCGATGCCGATGGTATCATGTTTATCCATCAATTGCGCGATTTTGAGCTTTGTGCCTACGCCGTCGGTTGAAGAAACCAAAACGGGATTTTTCATTTTAGCTGTATCAAACCGGAACAATCCTCCGAAACCGCCGATGCCGGAAATGACTTCCTTGCGGGTTGTTGTTTTGATCAGGGGTTTAATACGCTCTACAAATGCATTGGCGGTATCGATATTAACACCGGCTTCTTTGTATGTAGATGCTTTGGATTTTACAGATTTTGTTGCCATATGACTCCATAATTTACTATAAATTATTCATGTGAACTTAGAATGAGGATGATCTAACGTAAATCAGCGTTTGTGTCAATCATTGACTTGCGCAAATATAAATTATTTGTTAACAAAAACGAATAATTTCCACGAAATAATTCGTTTTGTAAACCAATATTCCGGAGACTTAAATGGAGTCGTTTAAAAAGAATCTGCAGAAAATAGAACAGCCTCTGAATTTTGCCGCCAAAGATGATTTTAAAAATTTACCCCATATTAAAGATTTAGGAAAATCCCTGGTTAGTTTGATTGCGCAGCAGATCTCGGCCATTCCTCCGGGCACTAAAAACAGCTTTGAACCTCCCCTCGGCAATATGCTGCACATTTTTTCAGATTATGATGCGCAGGAGATCAGTGTTAAAAAATCGAAAATTACCGAGGCGGCCCAAATTCTTGAAAGACTGATGAAGTCTATGGATATCTTCGATGCGCGCAGACCCATTTCCCCACATCAGGAAGAGCAAATCGCCGAACAAATTACCGGTCTGAAAACCTCCTTCGAAAAACTGGCTGTGCCGGTTCAGTTTCTCAAAGGTGTTGGACCGAAAATGGCGGAACGATTTGCCGCAAAAAAGATCGTCGATATTTCCGATTTGCTTTATTTTCTTCCCCGAACCTATGAAGACCGTCGGGAAATTCGAAAAATTAATAAACTGGAAACAGGGAAAATCCAGACTATCATGGCAACGGTCATGCTGGCGGAGTTTCGTTACTATGGTAAAAGAAGAATCCTGGAGGTCACGGTTAGCGACAACACGGCCACACTGACCGCCAAATGGTTTAAAGGACAGATGTCATATCTTACGGGCACCTTTAAAAAAGGAACCCGGGTGATTTTCACAGGCAATGTAACCCCCAACTACGCCGGAAAATCCATGATTCATCCCGACTATGAAATTCTGGAAGAAGAGGATGAAGAAAATCTCCTGAACTTTAAACGCATTGTTCCTGTCTATTCGGAAACGGAAGGCCTGCATCAGAAATACATCCGTAAAGTCATGTTTTCCGCTTTGGAAAATTATTCACGCTATATTGCTTCGCCCATTCCCACGGAAATCTGCCGCAAACGAAACCTGATCAATATTCACGAGGCGCTGGTAACCGTTCACTTTCCAGGAAACGAAGCTCTGCTGGAACCTTTAATGGAGGGTCGGTCCGAGGCTCACCGGCGTTTGATCTATGACGAGTTTTTCTTTTTTCAACTGGGAATGGCTATAAAAAAATCCGGCCGTATTCTGGAAAAAGGCACTTCTTTTTCAGTGGAGGGGAATCTTCCAGAGAAATTTTATGTCTCGCTGCCGTTCACGTTAACCGGCGCTCAGGCCAGGGTGATTGCTGAAATTCAGCAGGATCTGAAAGCATCAAGTGCCATGAACCGTCTTTTACAGGGTGATGTTGGGAGCGGAAAAACACTGGTGGCCATGTCAGCCATGATTACCGTTTGCGACAATGGTTATCAGTCGGCGCTGATGGCGCCCACGGAAATTCTGGCCAAACAGCATTTTGCGACCCTGTCCGCGTGGGCACAACCTATCGGCCTTCGCGTCGTTCTGCTCACCGGCAGTATGACAAATACCGTTCGCAATGATGTTCTGGAACAGATTAAAACGGGAGAAGCCAATATTATCATCGGCACGCATGCGCTGATCCAGGAAGATGTTGATTTTAAGAAGTTGGGCTTTGTCGTCATTGATGAGCAGCACCGTTTCGGCGTGATGCAGCGGGCGAACTTGCGCAACAAAGGAATCCATGCCGACGTTCTGGTCATGACGGCCACCCCCATTCCAAGAACGCTGGCCATGACGGTTTATGGCGATCTGGATGTTTCCGTTATTGATGAAATGCCACCCGGCAAAAAACCGGTGCGTACGGTTTTGATGGGCGAGAATAAAAGACAGGCGGTTTACGACGCGATCCGCAAGGAAATTGCTAAAGGTCATCAAGTCTTTGTTGTGTATCCGCTGGTAGAGCAATCGGAGAATCTTGATTTGAAAGACGCAACGAAAATGGCGGATCATCTGCAAAAAGATATTTTCCCCGATAGCAGGGTAGGGCTGATTCACGGCAAAATGAAGGATAAAGAAAAAGACGCGGTCATGCAGGAATTTCTGGACAATCAGATTTCTATTCTGGTGGCCACCACAGTGATCGAAGTCGGAATCGACGTGCCCCGAGCTTCGCTGATGGTGATTGAACACGCGGAACGTTTCGGTTTGTCACAGCTGCATCAACTCCGTGGTCGTGTGGGACGCCGTGATATTCCGTCGAGTTGTATTCTGCTTGCCGATTACAAAGTATCGGCGGATGCCCGCAAAAGATTGAAGGTTATGGAGAAGACGACAGATGGCTTCGCTTTGGCAGAAGAAGACCTGGCGATCCGCGGTCCTGGAGATTTTATCGGAACGAGACAATCCGGTTTGCCGGACTTCCGTATCGCCAGCATCATCCGCGACGCCCGCATCTTGAACGATGCCAAGGAAGACGCCTTTGCGCTGGCCGCCCGCGATCCATTGCTGCATAAACCGGAACACGCCATTCTCAAAGAAACGCTGATAACCAGATGGCAGGGCAAACTGGATATAGCAAGAACAGGATGATGATAAATTTGAAGGGATAGACATTTGTTATTTGAATAACCGGATATGATCTTTGCTTTTTACTGGACAATAAGTCTCAAACATGTTTCACGAGTCTCAGGCAAAATACGAGATTGATGAGACATCTTGTGACTTTCTCATGCTCTGGATAAGAGGCAAAACGAGGAGTGAACATGGAAAGATTAAAATTAGTGAAAAACCTTTCGGAATATTCAAAAAAGAAAACAGAACTCGCTTTGGATCAAAAAAAAGAAAATGCTCATCCGGACTTTCGTAAAATATTTGATGGTGAAGTTGATCTGGCAAAGACAGTTTCTCCGCAGGATATGATTGATGCCTGGATGCAATTTAAAGAGAAGACCTCACGGGAATGGCATAGATTTATCAACGGTGCAGACGATATCGATACATCTATTATTTCCCCGGTAATTTTAGAAAGCTGGAGGCGCAGCAGAGCAAATAAGATCAATCCTCTCATTGGACCGCAAAGTAATATTTTAACAGGCGATGCCCTTCAACAACTGATAGATGACAACAAGCTGCTCATCGACACCAGTCAGCCCTTTTTAAACAGACTTTTCCAGTCC
>CAYULE010000111.1:0-7894 GCA_964445385.1 uncultured Smithella sp. | reverse complement strand
GGATGGCCGAACCGCGGACACTGGTCAAGCACCTGATGGAATCCAATCAATTTAATTTGCAGGATTTAGAACTGATCCAACTGGTCAGTCTCGGAGAGGCGGTGGCCATTGATGAACGTTACGCGCGCAAATTCCGTCTGAAGACGTTTTTCTCCGGTTGGATCGCATCAGATGCCATCAGTCAGGGCAGGGTGGATTTGATTCCCAGCCGTTTTTCGCGGGTTCCCTGGCTTTTTAAAACAGGCGCGATCAATATTGATGTGGCTTTTATTCAAGTGACACCTCCGGATGAAAACGGTTACGCTTATCTGGTAGGCGCGTCTGTGGAAAAACAGGCCATGGAAATGGCGAAAATCGTTGTCGGCGAGATCAATTACAAAATTCCCCGGACGATGGGCGACACCTTGGTGAATATGGACGACTTCCATTACCTGGTCGAAGCCACTGAGCTGCCTTATTATGTGCAGCGCTGGCCGTTGCAGGAGGTTTATCTGAAAATTGCCGCCAATGTCGCGACGATCATTCAGGACGGCAATTGCATCTCCTACGGGATCGGACCTCTTTTTGAAGCGCTGGCTAAAACGCTGGTGACCAAAAAGAACCTGGGTGTTCATTCCCCTTTTTTTACGGACGCCCTGATGGATCTGGTCATGAGCGGCGCCATTACCAACCGTTATAAAGGCGTTTTCCGAGGCAAGTCCTGTGCCTCCTATGTCATCGGGACTAAAGAACTGATGGACTGGCTGGATTTAAATTCTTTGGTTGAATTTCAACCTCAGGATCTCGTGATGGATCCTCGAACCATCGGCCTGAATGACAATATGATTGCTATTTTCCCGGCGCGGAAAGTGGATCTAACCGGCGATATTGCGTTACACTCCGGGAAGGGCAACGTGACTGCCGGCCCCGGCAACGTTCAGGAACTTTTTTGGGGGGCGTCGCTTTCTAAAAACGGCCGGACGATTTTTGCTCTGCCCAGCCGCAACCGCAAAGGAAAGTCGAATATTTTGCTTTCGCTGGACAAATATCCTTTCCAATTTACCAACCGCGAATCCATGGACGTTGTCGTGACCGAATACGGCGTAGCTTTTTTGATGGGCAAAACCTTGCGCGAGCGAGCGCAGGCACTCATTGAAATCGCCCACCCCGATGATCGGGCGGAGCTGGTCAGGCAGGCCAAGGAAGTGAAAATGATTTACGCTGATCAAATATACTTTGCCGAGTCCGGGCATCTCTATCCGGACAAAATCGCCTGTTCGCATAAATTCAAAGACAATCTGACGGTCCGCTTCCGGGCGATTAAGCCATCCGACGAAGAAGAAATGCGGCGTCTGTTTTACCGGTTTTCCGATCAGTCGGTTTATTACCGTTATTTCAGCCCGATCAAAACCATGCCTCATAAAAAGATGCAGGAATATGTTAATGTGGATTATCGCTATACGATGTCCATTGTCGCGATCATGGATGAGCCCGGTGTTGAAAAAATTATCGGCGAGGCCCGCTATGTCCGGTCGCAGGGAGAACCCTTTGCCGATACTGCGTTTATTGTCGATGAACAATATCAGGGTATGGGCATTTCAACCTATCTTTTCAACCTCTTGATACGTGCGGCCCGCGAAGAAGGCATTGCCGGATTCAAAGCCGATGTTCTGGAAAACAACAGAGCCATGTTGAAAGTCTACGAAAAGGCGTCCTACCCGGTGCAGACCCTCCTGTCCGGCGGCGTTTATAAGATTACCATTCCTTTTCATACACCGTAGAAGAATAACCCTGTCGGAGATCAGCCGTTTTAGCGGACAGCCGGCTGTTTTCCATTGGACTGCCTGAGAGCCGCCGCGATGAATTTCGTGAAGAGCGGATGCGGCTTTGTTGGACGTGATTTAAATTCGGGATGGAACTGGCAGCCAAGAAACCACGGATGATCTTTAATTTCAACAATCTCAGCCAGTGAGCCGTCCGGCGATGCGCCGGTGATGATCAGTCCTTGTTCGGTCAGTGTCTTTTTGAAGTCGTTGTTGAATTCATAGCGGTGGCGATGCCGTTCGGAGATTTCTTTTTGACCGTATGCATCGAAGGCAAATGACGCATCCGTTACAACACAGGGACAGGCGCCCAGCCGCATGGACGCGCCTTTGTCTTGCACGCCGCGCTGTTCGGGCAGTAAATCAATCACTGGATATTTTGTCGTCAAATCAAATTCGGAGCTGTTGGCTTTATCGAGGCCGCAGATGTCGCGGGCATATTCGATAACGGCCATTTGCATGCCGAGGCAGATTCCGAAGTAGGGTATTCTGTTTTCCCGCGCGAATTGCACGGCCTGAATCATGCCCTCAATGCCTCGGTTGCCAAAACCACCCGGTACCAGCACGCAGTCCACATCAGATAAGTGTAGCGCCGCGCCTTCCTCTTCAATTTTTTCCGTATCGACAAATTTCAGGCGAACGCGGCAATTGTTGGCAATCCCGCCGTGCACCAGCGCTTCATTAAGACTTTTATACGAATCGGTGAGGTTGACGTATTTGCCTGCAATGCCGACACAGACTTCACTTGCCGGATGATGAAATTTTTCTACAACATTCTCCCAGGCATCCAATTTCGGTTGGCCGGTCCACATGTTGAGCAGTTCAATGATTTTTGCATCCAATCCTTCGCGGTGGTAGACCAGTGGGACTTCGTAGATGCAACTGACATCCTTTGCCGTGAAAACACAGTTGACTTCGACATTGCAGAAAAGCGCAATTTTGGCTTTGATGTCTTCCGATAAAAAGTTTTCCGTCCGGCACAGCAGGATGTCCGGCTGAATACCGATTTCTCTTAATGCCTTGACGCTATGCTGTGTGGGTTTGGTTTTTACTTCGCCCGCTGTTTTAATAAAGGGCACCCAGGTTAGATGAATGAAGATGGCGTTTTGACGGCCTGCTTCGTTGCGGAACTGACGGATGGCTTCCAGGAAAGGCAGGCTTTCAATATCGCCCACGGTGCCGCCAATCTCCACAATCGAAACATCGAATCCCGCCGCTGTTGTGCGGATGAAATCCTTGATCTCATTGGTGATGTGCGGAATGACCTGCACAGTCTTGCCCAGGTAATCGCCGCGTCTTTCCTTGGTAATGACGGAAAAGTAAACCTGGCCGGTCGTCAGGTTGTTGCACTTTCCCATGCTGGTGGACGAAAAACGCTCGTAATGGCCCAGGTCGAGATCCGTTTCCGCTCCGTCGTCAGTAACAAATACTTCGCCGTGTTGAAAAGGGCTCATCGTTCCGGGATCGACATTAATATACGGATCCAGTTTCTGATTGGTTACGCGAAGGCCACGAGACTCCAGCACGGCAGCGATGGAAGCTGCCGCCAGCCCCTTACCCAATGACGACAAAACGCCGCCGGTCACAAAAATAAATTTTGTATTTTTCATTGTAAAAAATCAAACCTTTCAATGCGCCGGGAATATTGTCATTCTCCAGGCGTTAATATTTGTTATGCTTGCTCGGAGCCTCTGTTTCGGGTTGGGAAGAATGATTCCTGACGTGGATCCGAATTTTGTCCACGATCAGCCTATTTCTTTTTTTACGACGTCGGCAATTTGCCGGCAATATTTTTCCGTCATATCCGGTGAAGGTCCTTCCACCATAACCCGGCACATATTTTGAGTGCCGGAATATCTGACCAGGACTCGTCCTTCTTCACCCAGTGCGCGTTCCACCTGCTCGATGATTTCTATGATCCGGGGGATGCCGGAAATATCCGGTTTGCTTTTTACATCGATATTGATCAGCTTCTGCGGAAAAACATCCATCCACCGGGCCAGTTCGGATAGAGGCTTGCCTTCTTTGAGCATAGCGGCGATGAGTTGCATGGCCGCTATGATGCCGTCTCCCGTTTTATGGTGATCAAGAAAAATCATATGCCCCGCGTCTTCGCCGCCAATAATGGCTCCTAGGCGTAACATGTCAGCAAGGACGTAACGATCCCCGACGTCGGAAGCATGATGTTTGAATCCATACTTTTTACAGGCGACTCTCAAGCCCAGGTTGCTCATAACGGTACTGACGAGAAGATCATTTTTCAACCGGCCTTCTTTTTTTAATACGTTTGCGCAGATAATGAGCAACTGATCGCCACTGATTTCGTTTCCCTTTTCGTCTATGGCAATCAGCCGGTCCCCATCCCCGTCAAAAGCCAGCCCGAGGGCGGCTCCGCTTTGAATGACCCTGTTCTTCAGATCCTGTGTATGTTGTGAGCCGCACCCGTCGTTGATATTAATGCCGTTCGGGGAATTATGAATCACTTCGATGTCGGCGCCGAGTTCGTCAAACGCGTCAGGCGCGATCCGGTATGTCGCGCCGTTGGAAGTATCCAGAACGATTTTCATCCCTTCCATCGACAAATCGCGGGGAAAAGAATTTTTCAGAAAAACGATATATCGGCCGTGAATATCATTGATACGCACGGCCTTGCCCATTGCCTTGGCCGGGGGGAGAAGATCATTGAGCCGATTGCCGAGAATCATGTCTTCGATGTCGTTCTCCTGCGCGTCGGTCAGTTTAAGGCCATCGGCATTGAAGATTTTGAGTCCGTTGTCATGATAAGGATTGTGAGAGGCGGAAATGACGATGCCCGCGTCAGCTCGCATGCTCTGTGTAATAAAGGCGACACCGGGGGTGGGCAGCACGCCAACCAGATAGGGATCGCCTCCCATGGATGTGATACCGGCTTCCAGTGAACTCTCCAGCATGTATCCGGAAATGCGGGTATCTTTGCCGATCACCACGCGAGCCCGGTGGCTGTTTCTTTTGAAAAAATATGCGACGGTTTGGCCGACTTTAAAGGCGAGTTCCGCGTTCATGGGATAGCGGTTTGCCTCTCCCCTGATCCCGTCGGTTCCGAATAATTTAGCCATGTCTTACTTCCGTTATCGTCCAACTAAAGTGTTTTGAATAAACTGGAAGATGATAGCACTGTTGATATTCTTTGGCAATAATAATCCACAATGCCTTGAAGCCATTGGACACCTTTGGCGGATACGTCGGGCGGGAGCTTCTGGATGGTTTCAATATACGGGCCGGGTTTATTACCAGCCGATTGCAGGAAGGCCCGAAGAAACACTTCCTGCGCTTTCGCTACGGTATCATCCTGTATTTTCTCACACAGGACACCTTCAATATCTTTCATGTGTTGATACAAGGTCTGCTCGTCGTTGATGGGCTCCGATTTTGGTTGCTTCAGGGACGGTGGTGCAGCTTTTTGTGTCATTGTTTTGAGTCTTTTGAGGCGTTCTTTAGCGGCAAGGGAAAGCTGTTTCATGGCCCCGTTGAATATAAATGTACCGAATTCCTGGGCTTCAAAAAACGGTTTTCTGATCTCGGTGTACCAGGTTTCCAGCGCCTTTAAGTTTGCCAGGTAAAGAATGTTGTTTTCCAGAATGCGTCGAAGGTTGGGATAAGCTGCGGGTATAAAATCCCGGGTGCCATGGGGCTGTGGCGTGTCGAATATCAGTTGATTGTCACCGGGATAATCCTGCCTTAATATGGATCCTGCCGCCACAACATTGCCGTATCCGATGCGCAATGGACCAACCATGCCTCCCTGCCCCCCCAGAAAAATAGGGCGTTGATTTAACATAACTCCTCTTGGGACATCTCCAATCAGAGACGGGGTTGTTTTATCGGCATCCGGTGTGAAATTGAAATGGATATAGGAACTTCCTACTTCACTGTGATTACTGCGGCTGGTGCCCCCGGCCATGAGGCAGTCGCAGAAATTAATCAGGCTGCCCAGGGTTACAAATGGGAAAAGAATCGTCTGCTTCAATCCCACCGAGTGGGCGCCGCCCGCCTGTTCTTCAAGGATGCATCCCTCACGAACATGCGCGCTCAGTCCCAGGATCACGCCATCCAGAAAGACGGACTGACAAAAGTAGCCGCCTTTTAATTCCACTTTTAAACCAAGCTGGCAGTTATCAATCGTAGCAGGAGCTTCATAACCAAGTTTGCTGCCCGCTGATATGACTGTGTTTTGGCCGTAAATTCTGCAACCCGGATAGATGGTGACGTCATGAGACGAGATCTGATTAACATCAACCTCATCTCCGATATCGAGAGTCCCTGGATTGCGTATGTCTATGCCTTTGTCAAGCAGTTGACAAATTTTTTTATGGGATTTTGGTTGAAAATCCATCCAGGCTCCCTGCTGATAGGGACGATGACCTGGTGCCCTTGAGGGCACACCAGGTCACATGAATGTCTTTCGCCCTACGTATTAGGATTAATTATACGACACCGTAAGCCAGCATGGCCTTGGCCACCTTGGTGAAGCCGGCAATGTTTGCACCGGTGACATAATCACCTTTCTTACCATAGGCTTCCGCCGTATCATAGCAATTTTTGTGGATACTTTTCATAATCAGAAGCAGGCGGTTATCAACTTCTTCACGGGTCCAGGAAAGTCTCAGACTGTTCTGGCTCATTTCCAGACCGGAGGTGGCTACGCCACCGGCGTTGGCAGCCTTGCCGGGACCGTATAGAATTTTGTTTTCCTGGTAAATCTTAATCGCTTCCGGGGTCGAGGGCATGTTGGCGCCTTCGGCCACGCAATAACAACCGTTTTTAACTAACGCCGCGGCGTTCTTGCCGTTGATTTCATTCTGGGTGGCGCAGGGCAGCGCGATATCAACTTTGATACCCTGTTCGCGGATAACATCCCAAACATTTTTGCCTTCGTAGCAGGTGGTTCCTTTATATTTGTCTGCGTATTCCGAGATGCGTCCGCGTTTCACATTCTTCAAATCCAACACGTAATTGCATTTGTTATCGTCGATACCGGCGTCGTCAATAATGCATGCCGTAGAATCGCAAAGAGAAATGACCTTGCCACCCATCTGGTTGACTTTTTCTACCGCGTATTGCGCTACGTTGCCGGCGCCGCTGATCGCCACAGTCTTGCCTTTGAAATCCAGACCGCGGGTTGCCAGCATTTCCGCTGCAAAATACGTTGTGCCGTAGCCGGTGGCTTCGGGGCGAACTAAACTTCCACCATATTCCAGCGCTTTGCCGGTCAGAACGCCGGTGTGTTCATTGCGGATTTTTTTGTAATAACCGTAAAGATAACCGATCTCCCGGCCGCCGACACCGATGTCGCCTGCGGGAACGTCCGTCTCGTCGCCAATATGGCGGAACAATTCACGCATAAAAGCCTGGCAGAATCTCATGACTTCGCCATCGGATTTACCTTTGGGATCAAAATCGGAACCGCCTTTGGCGCCGCCCATCGGCAGAGTGGTCAAGGCGTTTTTGAGAATCTGCTCAAAACCCAGAAATTTGATAATGCCCAGATTAACCGAAGGATGTAAGCGCAGGCCGCCCTTGAACGGACCGATGGCGTTGTTGAACTGAACACGGAAGCCGCGATTAACTTTAACGTTGCCCTTATCGTCCACCCAGGGTACCCGGAAGATAATGGCTCTTTCCGGCTCGACAAGCCGTTCGTAGATATTGGCTTTCACAAATTCCGGATGTTTTTTAACGGTAGGTTCCAGGGTCTCCATAACTTCTTCAACAGCCTGATGAAACTCGGGCTGATCCGGATCAGTCTGCTTTACTTTGGCGATAACATCTTTAATAACTGACATCGTTTATTCCTCCTCTTTAAATGATTTTTTAAACTTCATGTTTTATCGGTTTGCATGAAACTCTCTTTTTCCTTAATTACAGCGTTTCTATATCCTTCAGTTTTTCATATTCCATCACCGTGGACATGGCTTTATTATCCACATCAAACCCTGCTTCATGGGCTGCCGCCACCGGGTTGAGGCCCCCAATCAGAATCATCCCGATTTTATTCATGTCTACATGTGTCTGGCACAAGGGATGGCCGATGCTGCCGATGGATAAGACGCCGT